>JAHYYK010000060.1:0-2774 GCA_019425005.1 Collinsella sp. | reverse complement strand
TCGATGTCCAGGTAGTTCTCCTCGCCGTCCATGAGTCGCGTAAAGGCGGTAAAGAGATAGTGGGCATCGGTGGGGCCAGGCGAGGCCTCGGGGTGGTACTGGACCGAGAAGCACGGGGCGTCGAGCAGCTGGATGCCCTCGGCGGTGCCGTCGTTGAGGTTCACATGTGTTAGGCGAATGCGGCCGAAGCGCTCGTTCATCACGACCGGCGCGATTCCGCGGCGCACCCAGACGCGCAGATCTCCATCGGCCGCATGCTCGGTCTCGCCGCCGGAAAGCTCGGGGACAAGCTTGCCCAAGCTGGGGAACAGCAGGCCAAAGCCATGGTTTTGCGCGGTGATCTCCACGCGACGGCTTACCAGGTTCATGACCGGCTGGTTGCCACCGCGGTGACCGAACTTAAGCTTTTCCATCTGGGCGCCGCAGGCCAGGCTGATCATCTGGTGACCAAGACAAATACCAAAGACCGGCACCTTGCCGATCAGCTGCTGTACCTGCTCGTAGGTCTCCACCACGGCGTCGGGGTCGCCAGGGCCGTTGGACAAAAAGACGCCGTCGGGATTCATGTCGAGCACCTCACTCGCGGGCGTATCCCACGGCACGACGGTAAGGTCGCAGCCGGCGCGGACCAGCCCCTCCAGAATGCCGCGCTTCACACCGCAGTCGTAGGCGACCACTTTGTGACGGGCAGGAGCGGCAACCGCAAGCGCAAAGTCATGCGTGGCAGGCAGGTCGGCGGCCACAAACTCGTGAGGCGCGGGGCAACTTACGGTCTTGACCAGGTTCTCGCCCACCAGCGTGGGCGCTGCGGCCAGACGCTCGGCAAGCTCTTCGACGTCGAAGATCTCGGTCGAGATAATGCCCATCTTGGAACCATTGTCGCGCAGATGGCGCACCAGAGCGCGGGTGTCGACACCCTCGATAGCGACGATGCCGTGAGCGCGCAGGTACTCCGGCACGCTCACGGCCGAGCGCCAGTTAGAAGGCGTGGCGCACATGTCGCGAACAATCATGCCGCGCATAGCCGGAGCGTTCGCAGGGCGCACGGCGTCGCCGGGGAAGGCCGACTGGACATCGGTCTCGTCGATACCGTAATTGCCGATCTGCGGATAGGTCATGGTTACAATTTGGCCGGCATAACTCGGGTCGGTCATGACCTCAAAGTAGCCCTCGAGCGAGGTGTTGAAGCAGACTTCGCCGGTCGCGGTGCCCTCGGCGCCGCATGCACGTCCATAAAAAATGGTCCCATCCTCAAGATACAGGATACAGGGACCGCAGGTGCCCTTGCTGGTTTTGGCCAGCATACGCTGGCAAAGCTCGCTGGGCGCGAAGGTGCGGGCGGCAGCGCCCGCGGTATGGTTGTTCGCCATAATTCTCCTTCCCGGTCTCACAGGACCGGCTTAAAGGTGTGTAGTTAGGCCTCGCGGTATTGTAACCGCAAGCATGCCTCATGGCGTTAATTTCATCGAAATGTTTACGAAATGATAATTATGACTTTCTATGCATAATGATTTTTAATCCCCGTCCCAGAAAAATCATCCCGCGGGGCTTGTGGCTCACGCGGGATGATGGCGTCTTACTTTTTCTTGTCCTGTCCCAGCAGTTCGGACGGCGTTCGGTCGGGCTTGCCGCCGCGGAAAATCTCGCGGCCACGCAGACGATGCTCCAGGTCACGTTCGGCCTTTTCCTCGTCAATCTTGGTCTGGCTCACCACCGGGTCCTCAATCAACGACGACACCGAGTTCACCTGCTTCTGAATGCGCTCGGCGATGGTGTCATCCATACTCACGATGCGCATCTTCCAGTCGATACTCGTGGCGTTGGATGAGCTCTTGGTCCACACGAACGTCAAAATGGCGCTCTGGTGGCCCTGGGCGGGAAACATGCCAAAGAAGGAATCGTGCTGAATGTTGCTATCCTCGTCGATATAGGCATGCACGTTATACACCACGCGGTCGATCTTATCGTTGAGCAACGCGTTGGTCGCAAGCGCCGCGGCCTGAATCTGCCCGTTGGACAGCAGCTCGAGCTCGTTGGCAGACGATGTGTCCAACACCGTCACCTCGACCGTGCCCGTACGCTCATCGGCTTCATCGACGGTAAAGTCGAGCGGGAACTGCGTAAAGCCGTTGCCCCACTCGAGGCCGCCCTTCAGCGCCGTCGAAACGGTATCGACCGAAACGCTCTCGGACAGGTTGGCGGTGTTCAGACGACGCATCACGCCGTAGCCAATCTGCATGCCCACGATCAGCACCAAAATACCAATGACCACGGCCATCGCGGTCTTCGTAATGGTATGACTCACCTGCGAACCCGAAGGATCGTCCTCGGACAGCGGGTCGATATGTTTTGCCTGGCTCGCGCGGTCCTCACTGCGCAGCTGCGCTAGCGCAGCTTTGTCACCGCGCTTGGCCGCAGCCTCCTTCTCACGCATGCGCTCGGTTCGCTTTTTGGCAAGCGTGGGATCCAAGACACCGGATGCATCGATTTCGGAGAATAACTCCGTCACTTCTTCCGGAGTCAAAGGGTTCTTGTCAGCCATAAACTTCCTGTCATATCAATCAGTCGAGCTCGTGCGCACGCGCACCTTCGAACTGCATTCGATAGTAACGGGCATAGGTGCCGCCACGGGCGAGAAGCTGTTCATGCGTGCCACGCTCCACAACGCGACCATGCTCAACGGTCGCAATCTCATCGGCGTGTTTAATGGTCGAGAGACGGTGGGCGATGATGATTGTGGTACGGCCGCGTGCCAGCTCTTCGAGCGACTCCTG
>JAHYYK010000006.1 GCA_019425005.1 Collinsella sp. | reverse complement strand
CCCAGCACCTAACCGAGCCGCGTGCATCAAGCTGCCCCTCACCATGTCCACTACCCTGCCTTCTGTGTCGTATACGATCCGTGCGTTGCACGAAATATCAGATTGTTCCCACCAGCTGACCTGGTATTTGACCCCACACTTGCGCACCGGGGTGTTTGCTCGGGAGGCCGCAGCCACCTTCACGACTGGCCCGCTCGCCCGCGAGGCGGTATTGCCCCAAAGAAAGTAAAACGGACGGTGCGGCTTACATCTAGGACGCGCCATGATCGCGCCGCGCGCACGCGGTCGCTTACGTGGATCCCTTTGACCGCGTCTGTCTTGGACTAGGACGGGCATTTCGTCCGTCCGCAACCACAGCCTGGTAGGAACGTAGCGCATTATAGCTAAGTTCAAGCTAAAGTTTAAGGTTAGGGGCGTCATTCGCATCGCGAGTACAGATTTCGCAGGTCGGAGTGGGCTATTCGTGCCTCTGTGAAGCCCGGAGCTCCCCTATGGGGAGCTCCGGGGCACCCTTCCTAGGGTGCCGTGGCCAAAAAATGGCAGATATGAGTACTGTCACCAATTTAGTAACAGGCAATTTTGGCCTCTCGGACAGATTTTGCGCTCAATGTCGCTAACCTGATGCTTAGTTATTCCACATTTGTTTATTATCTTCTTACTTTATGCCGCCTCCGAGTCCTAAATTCCTTGATTTTGCTGTTACTGATTTAGTGACAGTACTCATATTTGCCATATTTTGGCCAGGGCATATGATTGACCCCCTATTTTCGACGTGAATTAGACCGGCTTAAGCCCAAAACACGCCCGCAGCGTGTTAAGCAACGCCTCTTGCTTCTTCCTGCGGGCATCGACACGATTCCGGTACCGCTTTCGCATACGCTGGTGGATGCGCCATGCGAGCGCTTCCATCGCTTCCATGTCGCAGAGCATCTCGTTGTTGACCGTCGCGACCTCGATTCCCATGGACGCCAAACCCGTATTGCGTTTTTCATCGTGAATGCGCCCGCCGCGAGACGAATGGCCCTGCTCACCGTTGTATTCCAGGTCAAACCGAGCTGCTTCCTGATAGGCATCGCAAACCGCATACGGCATCCCCGAGATCGCCTGCGCACGGTCGTTGAACTCGATCTTGTGGTCGGTCTTAAAGGGACCGCAGGCAAATCCGCCATAAGAAAACGGAAGCGAAAACATGGCAAGCATGATGCATTCCATGGGTGAGCGCAGGTTTTCCGACAGAAAGGGGCACAGCCGCCGCAGCTGCTTGGCCGCGCTCCCCTTGCATGCCGCAAGGTAATCTGCCAGGCGATCGGGCGTCAGCACTGGCTCGACCTCAAAGTAGCCCACATCTGACGGCTGGTCCTTATCCTTTGCAAGCCTGTTCACGGTAGGCGAGCTGTAAGGGGGCAGATACTGCCCGCGATCGCTCAGCGAAATCTTGGAGCACAGCTCCTGGGCCAGGGCAAATGCCTGGATACAGCCGACTTCGCGCGCAACGGCGGCACAGAGGGCCTCGGGAGACAAGCTGTACACTCCCGGCTCCACCTCCAAAATCGAGGCGTCCGGCAGGTCTGTAGAACAAACGGACCAGCTTGCACCAGGCATGCGGCGACGCTGCTTCGCCGACCCCACCAGCAGGCACAAGTCTTCTTGGACCTCGCCACTCACGGCCCCGATCCGCACCAAATCGGGAAGATAAATGTCCTCGGCCGAGGGAGACGATGTATGCAGCACACGGCGCTCTTCATCGGGATCGAGGTCTCTCCAGCTGATGTAACCCATTTGTCGGCGCTCGGCGCGCATCATGCGCAGCGCCGAGGCACCGGTCAGGACTACGGAGGCCGCCAGTTGCTCGCTTGTCGGCTCGATGCGCCGCGCTATCTTCACTGCCACAAAACCACCCCCTACCAAACGCGTGCGATAGCGAGGCCATCGACTGCTGCGGCGCCGGCACGCTTGAGCTCCGCCGAGGCTGCTGCCATGGTCGCGCCCGTGGTAATGACATCATCGATGAGCAGCAGACGGCGGCCGCGCACATCCTCGACCGTCTCGTACATGCCCCGGGCATGCTCCCGGCGCTCATCGCGGCCGAGCTCTCGCTGGTCACCATGACCGTATTTGACCAGGGCGTCCAGCAACGGGACACCCGAAAGATCGCAAAACGAGCGCGCGATTGCTTCCATATGGTCGAATCCACGCCGCCGAAACGCCGCCGCAGTCGCGGGCACAAACACCACCGCGTCCGCACCGGACAACACACCGCCGTGGCGATCGGATGCTGCCACCTGGGCATGCAAGGCGGTGTCGTAGAGTAGCTCCGCCAGATACGGTGCCAGGCGGCGCTCGCCCGCATCCTTGTACGCCTTGATGATGCGCGGCAGCGGATGTGCGTAGACGGCACACGCCAGACAGCGATCGAGCGCCTCGGCCATTGCCGAAGACGCGCCCTCGACCGAGCACTCGGTGCACAGCAAATCCCCAAACGGGGCACCACATCGGATGCAGCTATGGCACGGGTCGATGAGCGCGAGCGATGCCAGACAATCCTGGCAGATCAGCGCACCGGAGCGCTCGCAGCCGGCGCATCGCGTGGGCGACAACGCCTCGAGCGCCTCGTATGTCACGTGCTCGGCAAGCGGTAGCAATTCGTCCGCAAACGGTAGGACACCTGCGCCCTGCAAGCGAGTCAATACGTTCAGATGTCTCTTCATGACACAACCCTCCCTACGCGAAGGCGAAGGGAGGGTTGTCGGTGTAGAGCCATGATACCCAGAGGTGCTGGGGTCAGACAGGTTGCATCCGTTTACGGGCGCTATTCGCCGGTAGGCGGTTGCGGTGCGGACGAGGTGCGGGTCGAGCCTTCGCCGCCGTCCTGGCGCGGCTTGCGGGAGCGACGGCGGCGACGGCGCTTTTGACCCTGGTCGGCCGAGCCCTCGCCACCGCGATCCTCGCGCGGCTCGCGCTCGTCGCGAGCGGCGCCACGCGAAGCCTTGGCAGCCGCTCCCCCGCCATCCCCGGGACGACGGCGCGTGACCTTGACTTCGCCATCCGAAACCTGATCGGCCACAGAAGGAACCGAGGGCTTCTGCTGCGTGCCCGAGGAATGGCGACGACGCGGACGTGGCATGCGCTCCTCCTCACCACGCGGCTTGCCGCCCTTGTCGGCAGGCGCGTCGGAACCCGAGCCACCCTTGGGAGCGGCACCGGCCTCGCGAGCGGCTGCGGCGCGGAAGGCGTCCTCGCGCTCCTCGCTCGACAGGTGACGGCGGCGACGACGCGTGGGGTTCATGCCACCGCCGCGGTTTTGCTGCTGGGGCTGCTGAGCCTCGCGCTCGCGGGAAGCGTTCTTACCCGCGGCCTCGCCATTGTCGACGGACGCCGCGCGCTTGCGGCGGCGACGGCCACCAGCTGCCTCCTCGGCCTCGGGTGCCTCGGCCTTGCCGCGGCCCTTTCCACGGCCACGGCCCTCGCCCTGGCCCTGAGCGGTGCGAGCATCGGATTCGGCATCGCGACGACGGCGCTTGGGCATCGATGTGCCGGCCAGACGATCGGCACTCGACAGGCCATCGCCCACGTCAACGCCGTTCTCGCGATCGAGTTCCATGAGCGCCAGGCGCATCTCGGGCGACTCGATGCGCTCGAGCACATCGCGCGTCACACAGTCGGGGCGGCAATTGCAGCCCTGTTCGGCGGCCTTCTTTTTGCAGCCCTCCGAGCACGTCATATCGGCCAGGTTGACCTTAAAGACCTTGCCGTTCTCCAGGCGCAGCACCAGCTGCTCACGCGGCGTGTCATATTCCTGGATACGCGCCTTGCCAAGCGGCGTATCGATGAGCGTCTTCTTTTTGGGCGCACGGCTCTTAAAGTCCTTGTACGCCTCGAACTCATAGCGCAGGCAGCACATCAGGCGGCCGCAAACGCCACTGATCTTGGACGAGTTGAGCGGCAGGTCCTGCTCTTTTGCCATGCGAATCGAGACGGGCTCAAACTGTCCGCCAAAGCGCGTGCAGCAGAGCTCCTGTCCGCATTGGGCATAGCCGCCCACAAGGCGGGTCTCATCGCGCACGCCGATCTGACGCATGTCGACGCGAATGTGCAGCGTCGAGGACAGGTCCTTGACGAGCTGACGAAAATCGACGCGCTCCTCGGCCGCAAAGTAGAACACGGCCTTCTCGCCGCCAAACAGGTACTCGACGCCGACCGGCTTCATCTCGAGGTCGAGCTCTTTGACGAGACGGCGGAAATCGACCATCGCCTCGTCGCCCTGGATGGCCAGGTCGTCGGCAAGCTGCAGGTCGATGTCGCTCGCCACGCGCAGCACGGGCTTGAGCGGCTGGCCGATCTCATCTTGCGGCACCTCGAAGGGATCGGCCGTGACCAGGCCGATCTCGGTCCCGCGCTCGGTGGAGCAAATGGCATAATCGGCCTCGAGGATATCCAGATCCTGCGGGTCAAACCACAGGTCGCGCGAGGCGTAGGTAAACTTAACGGGTACGACTAACGGCATTTCAGTGCCTTCCTGATATCGAACAGCATGACCTCGATGGCCAGCTGGGGAGTAACGTTTCTGGCGATGTTGCGCTCGGCGGTCGCGACCGCCTCGAGCGCCCGGGTGGCACCCGCAGCATTCGTCGCGGCGGCAAGCCGCCCGATCGTGTCGCGCACGTCTTCGTTCACGACGTCGGCCGCCTCGTCCTGAAGTGTCAGCAGCACGTCGCGCATGAGCGTCCGCGCGCTCGCCAGCGCTTCCATGATACCCGAACGCTCGCGCGCGTTGAGTTCGCGCTTGTTGCGGTCCTCAAGCTGCTTCAATGCTCCACGCGACAGGTAGTCGGCGTTTTGCTCGAGCACCTTTTCCTGTGTGGACTTGACCTCGGCGAGCGGCGCCTTAACGGCGACGATGAGCGACTTGGCGCGGCTGAGCACATCAGCCTCGTCGGCAGCGATGAGCGAATCGATGGCGCGGACCATTTGGCGGCGAGCATCCTGGCGCTCGGCACTCTTAAGGAACTCGATGCCGCGTGTGGGGCTTCCCGCCACGGCGACCGCCATGCGGCAACGCGCGAGATCCTGACCCGTCGCGCGGCTCACGGCCTGCGCGGCCACGGTGGGCGACACCAGCCGAAACGGCACGCACTGACAGCGGCTCACGATGGTGGGCAACATCACGTCTGCCGAGGTGCCCAACAAGATGAACATAACGCCCTCGAGCGGCTCCTCGAGTGTCTTGAGCAGCGCGTTGGCGGTGTTAGCGCGCAGTTGCTCGGCACGATCGATGATGTAGACCTTGGCCTTGGCACGGATGGGCGCCAGCGGCACGTCATCGAGCAGCTCGCGGGTCTGGGCAATGAGGTAGCCTGTGGCGCTCTCGGGCGTGTAATAGTGCACGTCAGGATGCGTATGCCGAGCAACGCGTACGCAGCTGTCGCATGCTCCGCAGCCGTCCTGCTCGCACAGGAAGGCCTGGGCGAGCGCCCATGCGGCATCGAGCTTGCCGGCACCGGGAGCGCCCAAAAACAGGTAGGCGTGCGATGCGCGGCCGCTGGCGACGGCGTTGGTCAAAAAATCGCGAACGCGCTCTTGGGTGTCGAGCTTGGCCAGCAGGCTTGCCTGAGCGGGGGCCATGTTACTCGGCCTCCTTGGCAAGCGCGGCGACGACAGCATCTTGCGAAATGACGAGACCGTACGCGCGAATCTGCTCGACCGTCTTCTCGAAGACTTCCTCGACGGTCGCAGTGGCGTCGATGAGCTTTACGCGGTTTGGCTCCTCGGCAGCAATGGCGCAAAATCCCTGGTAAACACGCTCCTGGAATGTCATGCCTTTTGCCTCCATGCGATCTGCCGCGCCACGGGCTGCCATGCGTAGCGCCGCCTGCTCGGGCGTGATGTGGTAGACGAGCGTGAGCGCCGGGTGTGTTCCCGCGACGGCCAGGTTATTGGCATCGCACACTATCTGGCGATCGAGGCCGTCGGCAAACGCCTGGTAGCAGGTCGTGGAATCGTAGAAACGGTCGCACAGGACCACCTTGCCGGCAGCGAGGGCAGGTGCGATGACCTCGTGCACCAGCTGGGCACGCGCTGCCTCGTAGAGTAGCAACTCGCAGGTGTCGCCCATCGCCGTATTGGCGGGGTCGAGCAGCAGAGCGCGGATCTTTTCGCTAATGGCGGTGCCGCCCGGCTCGCGCAGGCTCACAACCTGGTAGCCAGCGAGTTCGAGCGCGCGAGCCAGCAGGCGCGCCTGCGTGGACTTGCCGGCGCCGTCGACGCCCTCGAGCGTGATAAAGCTATGTTGAGCGGGCTCAAAAGCCATGGGCGCAGCCCCTTCCTACAAGGCGCGTAAATGCAGATATATCAACCAAGCCATGATACCCCAGTGCTCGGCGCGTCCCAAATCGGGCCTAGTCATTGGGTAGTCATTGGGGACGCTCTTAAATGACTAGGCGACAGCTAGGGACGTTCCTAAAGTGCCGGCAGAAAAGGAACGTCCCTAACTGCCGACTTTTTTGAGCGCTGGGTATAATCGTCGTATTGATTTGAAATGTGGCGAAAGGAGTGGCAATGTCTCGGTATTGCGCCTCGTGCGGCAAACTTCTTGCAGATGATGCCAAGTTCTGCACCTCATGCGGTGCACCCGTTGAGCAGACAACCGCAAGCAATGGCCAACCCGCGTTTGAGCAGACCGGCTTCCTCGATACGCCGCAAGCTAAGCCGGACGACCCCCTCGCCTATCGCCCCGACCCCGCCGCCAGCCCCGCAGCGGTCGAAACGACGCAGCGCATACCCGTCGCGGACACCCCGCCCCAACAGCAACCGGCATCTACGTACGCGCCTGATTCACCACAGGCCCCCGCCGCCAAAAAGAGCAGCACCAAGGCGCTTATCGCCGTTATCGTTGTGCTCGTGGCAATTATCATCGCCTTGGTCATCTTTTTTGTGATCAAGCCTTTCGACAACGCCGCCACGCAAACGACTGCCGAGATTACTAAGCTGCACCATGATGTTGACGATGATGACCTCAAGCCTCTCGACGACCCCAATAGCCTCTACGATGATGACGACGAGGACGACGGCGAAGCAACCCTCTCCGAGCAGAACCTCTACCGTCGCCTGAGCGAATACTACGATCTGCTCGAAGATCTCGATAGCCAGGTCCGCGCCTGCGCGCAGGCCTTCAATGGCAGCTATCTGGAAGAAGATCGCACCGCCCGTCAAAATCTCGCCGACGTCGCCGAGCGCACGGAGGATACCATCGAGCAGTATTACGACATCGTCGAGGACCTGGACGTCCCGACGAGCTCTAAGAACTACAGCTCCTGGAAAGACATCGTTGCCCTGTATGACGACCTGGACCACCGCATTGACGCGATCTGCGATGCCTGGGAGATCAGCCTGAAGTACGCAAAGCCCGCGGACCACAAGAATGAGATCGTGGCGCCGCTGTCACGCGACAACGTGGCGGGCACCAATGACAATAAGTACCGTCAGGACTTTGAGGACCGCTATCCCGGCGCCAAGCCCGTCGAGGTGAACTAGTCGCATGCGACGTTCTTAAACGACTAGTCATTCAAGAACGTCCCCAATGACTACGCAAAAAACGAGCGGGGATCATGGGACCCTCGCTCGTTTTTGTTTTGGGCAATGTTTCGGCTGCACCGCTACTTGTCGGCGGCCGCCTTCTTGGTGGTCGTCTTTTTCGCGGCAGCCTTCTTGGCAGTCGACTTCTTGGCGGTCGAAGTCTTCTTTGCTGCCGTGGTTTTCTTCGCCGTGCTCGCCTTGGTCGCAGTCTTGCGGCCGCGGGCGGGCTTCTTCTCCTTGGTCGGGCAGTCCATGTTGACGCAGATACGCCACGGACCGCGCGCCGTGTTGACCACCACGATGGGGGCGCCGCACTCGGGACAGGTCTCGCCCGTCGCCTCGAGCTTGCCACGCGCCGGCAGCGGATAGCTCACGCCGCAATCGTCATAGTTGGTGCAGCGGATAAAGCGCTTGCCGCTCTTCTCGCTCTTGTGTGCGATCAGGTCGCCATGGCGTCCGGCCTCGGCACACACCTTGCACTCACCCACCTTAAGGTCGGGCTCGTAGTTGGTGGGGCACGTGGGGTTCACGCAGATCTCGAAGGCCTTCTGGCGGAACGGCTGGCACTTAATGCGCGGCGCACCGCACTCGGGGCACACGGCGGCCTCGCCCTCGAGCGGGCTTACCTTGACGCCACTCGGCACCGGATAGGTCACGTCGCAGTCGGGCCATCCCATGCAGCCGATAAAGCTGCCACGGGTCTTGGCACTCGTCTTCATAACCAAATCCTTGCCGCACTTGGGGCAGGCGCCCACGCGCGCATCGGCCGTGACGGCGTCGCTGATGGCGTCGCCCAGCTCCTGCGTATGCTTGAGCAGCTCGTCGAGCACGCCGGCCAGCAGCGCGCGCGAGTGCGTCACGACATGCTCTTCGGTGTCCTCGCCGCGCTCCACGCGGGTCATGTCGCCGTCGAGCTCGCTGGTCATATCGGGGCTCGTGATGCGCGGGGCAAACCGCGACAGCGCATCGATGATGGCGATACCCAGCTGGCTCGGCTCCACGGGATCGTTTTTGAGATAGCGCACGGCGTACAGGCGCTCGATGATGCTCGCGCGCGTGGACTTGGTGCCCAGGCCGCGCTTTTCCATCTCCTGCACGAGCTTGCCCTGGCTGTAGCGCGCGGGCGGCTCGGTCTGCTTGGCCTCGAGCTTAATGTCGAACACGTCGACCGTATCGCCCTGCTCCAGCGGCGGCATCTGCTCGTCGCGCTTGAGACCGTACGGGTATGCCTCGCGGAAACCGGGGGTCACGAGCACATCGCCCGAAGCCACGAACGGCTCGCCGTTCACATCGAGCTCGAGCTTGGTGTTCTCGATGGTCGCAGGCCCCATGAGCGTCGCCAGGAAGCGGCGGGCGATGAGGTCGTAGAGCTTGCGCTGGCCGCCATCGAGCGCGGACGGGTCGCCCTCGCCCGTAGGATAGATCGGCGGGTGGTCGGTGGTCTCGACCTTGCCGCGCGTGGGCTTCATGGGACCGGCGAGCACCTTTTTGCACACGGGCGCCAGCGCCGGGTTGATCTTTGCCAGGTCGCTCACCACGGCGCCCAGATCGAGCGTCGCGGGGTACACGGTGTTGTCGACACGCGGGTAGCTGATGAGGCCGGCCATGTAGAGGGACTCGGCGATGCGCATGGTGCGCGCAGGCGAGATGCCCTCGGCCGCGGCGGCAGCCTGCAGCGAGGTGGTCGCAAACGGCGTGGGTGGCTGCTGCTTGCGCGAACGCTTGGTCACCGCGGCGACGGTTGCCGTCGCAACGCCGTCAACATGGCCGTACGCCGCCTCAGCAGCATCCTTGTCGGTAAAGCGCGCCGTCTTGTGCGCAATCTTAAAGCGGTCGTCCTCGGCGGCACCCTGCGCGGCGCCCATGCCGCGGATCTGCCAATAGTCCTCGGGCACAAACGCCATGCGTTCGCGCTCGCGCTCGACCACCAGGGCAAGCGTCGGCGTCTGCACGCGGCCGGCAGAGCGCACGTTACCAAAGCCGCCAAACTTGGCGAGCGTCAGGTAGCGCGTGAGCACCGCACCCCAAATGAGGTCGATGTGCTGGCGGCTCTCGCCGGCGTCGGCCAGGTTCTGGTCGAGCGAGACGAGATTATCGAAGGCCTGCGTGATCTCGGCCTTGGTAAACGAAGAATACTGGGCGCGGGCGACCGGCAGGTCGGGCGCAACCTCGCGCACCTTGTTGAGGGCGTCCGAACCGATCAGCTCGCCCTCGCGATCGAAGTCCGTGGCGATGATGACACTGTCGGACTTCTTGGCGAGGTTCTTGAGCGAACGAATGAGTTCCTTCTCGGCCGGTAGCTTAATGACGGGCGCCCAGGTGAGGTAAGGCAGGCTCTCGAGTTTCCAGCCCTTGATTGAGATGCCATCGGCAAGAAACGGCTTGCGCTTGGTGTCGTAGGGCGGACGCGCCAGGCCATCGGGTATGTCGGCCGGCAGCATCTCGCCGTCCTCGGTGACCGAATACCAGCCCAGCTTTTTATCGAACAGCACGCTGTCGCAAAAATCGGGCGCTAGGATGTGACCGGCAAGGCCGATGGTCACGCACTCCTCGCCCTTCCACTCAAAACGGTAGATGGCGGTGTTGTACACCTTGTCCTTTTTGGGCTTGCCCGTGGACAGACGCTCGGCAATCTGACGCGCGGCGTCGTTTTTCTCGGCGATGATGAGCTTCAAAAGAGGCTCCTATCTCGTATCTCTGCGGCTACGCCCGCCCGTATGGCGGCCGACTTACGCCCTTGCTTGCTCAATCTGCCCGATGAGCCAATCGCACCAGGCATCCATGCCCTCGCCCTTGCGCGCGCTCACGGCAAACCGCGGCGCCTGCGGATTGAGGTCATCGAGTGTCTTAGTATACCTATCCATGTCAAAATCGAAAGCCGGAGCCACGTCGACCTTGTTGAGCAGCTGCGCGCCAGCGTGCTGGAAGATGCCCGGGTACTTGATGGGCTTGTCGTCGCCCTCGGGCACCGAGAGGATCATGATGGACAGGTTCTCACCCAGGTCAAAGTCGACTGGGCAGACCAGGTTACCCACGTTTTCGATAAAGATGACATCGATGTTATCGAGCCCAACGGCCTGGTCGAACGCGTCAACGGCCTCCATGATCATATTGCCCTCAAGGTGGCACAGGCCGCCCGTGTTGATCTGGATGGCGGGCATGCCGGCTTCCTTCATGGTAATGGCATCGACATCCGAGGCGATGTCGCCCTCGATGACGGCGCAGCGCAAGCCGGCCTTGTCGCGCAGGTGCTCGTTGGTGCCCAGAATCGTAGTGGTCTTGCCCGAGCCAGGGCTCGACAACACATTGATCACATAGGTGCCTGTCTCATCAAATCGCTGTCGCAGCTGATCTGCCAGGCGCTCATTGCGCGACAGGATCGGCGACGCGATATCAATCGTTTTCTCGGCCATACTCGGCGCTCCTTACTTCTACCATTTATACCCCGTCCCCAGTGGCTGGCGGGTTAATCGTCGGGGGTTTCGATTTCGATACTGGCGATGTCGAGCTCGCGGCCGTGCAGCAGGCGCACGTTGGCGCCGCCACATTGAGGGCAGCGGCAATGGAAACGGTCGTGATCGAAGACCTCACCGCAGTCCTGGCACTCGCTTTGTGGATGGACCTCCTCCACGGCAAGCTCGCAGCCCTTCGTGAGCGGGTCCTCGTCGCGAAACGTCTCCCAGGCAAAGTCGAGCGCCTCGCGCACGATCTCGGTCATATCCCCGATACGCAGCGTTACCAAAACGGCGCGCGAGGCCCCCGCCCCACGCGCCGCGCGAATCACTGTATCGAGTATGCCGTTGACAATGCCAACCTCGTGCATACCGATTTACTCCTCGTCGTCCTCTTCGTCGTCCGAAAACAGGTCCAGACGGCTCACAAACAAGCCCTCCTTGCCCTCGCGCGCGGTAATGACCACGCGAGCGATGGCGAGCGAAATCTCGTAGAGCGAGAGCAGGGCGCCATACATGAGCCCCAGCGTAACGGGCGAGCCGTCGGGCGTAATCACAGCCGAGCCCACAAGCAGGCCAACGTATACATAACGCCAGGCACTGCGGAAGGCCGCGTAGGACACGATGTGGAAGACGGACAGGTAGAAGATGATGAGCGGCAGCTCAAACGCCACGCCAAAGCCAATCATAAAGAGCAGCTCCATGTTGACGTAGTTCTCCAGATCGGGCAGCGCCGTAGCGACGGCCGAGGTCTCGCCGATGAGCCACTCAAAGCCCGCAGGAATGATGATGAAATAGCAGAAAATGGCGCCCAGGAAGAACAACACCGTCGAGGCGAGCACCGTGGGCACGACCCACTTGCGCTCGTTGGGGCGAAGCGCCGGCAGGAAAAACGCCAGAATCTGCCAGATGATCATGGGCGTGCACATGACCACGGCCATCTTGATGGCCAGCGAGAAGCGCAAGCCAAAGCCGCCGAGCGTGGTAGTGATGTAGAACTTACCGTCCGGCACAAAGGAGCGGATGGGATCTTCCAGGATGTCGAGCACTACAGGCGTGGCGAAATACAGCACGATAGCGGCGGCAAACACCGACACGACCACGATGGTCAGGCGGCGACGGAGTTCCCCCAGGTGATCGAAAAGCGGCATTCGCGCAGGTCCGATAGGCATTACTCATCGCCTCCCTTCGGGGCGTCGGCGGCAGCAGCGTCGTCCTCGGCCTCGAGCTCGCGAGCGAGCTGGTCGACGACGGCCTTGCGCTTACGGGGACGACGGGCGTAGAGGTCAGCCGTCGTGGGCTCTGCCGGCTCGGGCTTGGGCTCCGGCTCTGCAGCTGGCTCGGGTTCGACGGCGGCAGCAGCAGGCTCGGCCTTGGCGGGCTCGGCGCTCTCGGCCTCATCAGCAGCGCCTTCGCCCTCGGTGGCACCCTCGCTCGCAGCCTTCTCGGCGGCAAGGCGGGCACGGCGCTCGGCAAAGGTCTCCTTCTTTGCGGGTGCAGCCGTCCCGGCGGCATCCTCGTCCGCATCGGAATCGTCATCGACGACAGCCTTCTTGGGCTTGACCGGAGCCGACGCGGCCTCGCTTACCGGATCGATGATCTCGGACTGAACAACGGCCGTCATCTTTTCCTGCGTCTCGCGGAACTGACGGATGGCACGGCCGATCGTGCGGCCCATCTGCGGGAGCTTATCCGGGCCAAACAGCAAAAAGCCGAAGACCACGATGATCGCGAGCTCACCCTCTCCAATACCAAACACACATACCTCCAAGGCTCGATGTGAGTCGAGCCCGCACCGCGCCATTCGGCCGGAACTCGTCTATTCATTCGGTCAAGTATAGCGCCCGGACGCCAAAACGTCCGAGCGCATCACAAACATATGCCAAACGGCACGCCCTTTTGGGGGCAAAGATTATGCCGCCGTGATCGAAATCTCCTGGTCGACGCCCAGCAGCTGAACCACGCGCATCACCTGGGGCTGCACATTAGTGCAGCTAAAGCGCTTACCGTGGTCGACCGCGTGGTGCGCGGCGCCCACGAGCACGCCAATGCCCGTCGAATCGATGTAGCTCACCTGGGCAAAATCGAGCTCAACGGCCTCAGTGGGCTGCTCGAGCGCCAGGTCGATAGCATTGCGCAGGCTATCGGCGTTAGAGATATCGATCTCGCCGGTTACCTTAATGGTGTAGATCTCCGGCGTGGGGTTGGTGGAAATACCCAAATCCATGTATACGCTCCTTTACGTATCGAAAGTGCGGATAGTACTGGGCGCGGACTTGCGGGGCCCTAGGCGTTAGGCGCGCTCGGCACGAGCAAGCTCGGCAGCGACAAGCTTGACGGCCAGCACCAGCACGTCGAGCGCGGCCTCCAGGTCCTCGACCGTGGGATAGCTCGGCGCGATGCGGATGTTGGTGTCGCGCGGATCCTTGCCATAAGGCCAGGTGGCACCAGCCGGCGTAAGCTTGACGCCCAGGTCGGCACAAAGCGCGGCGACCTTTTGGGCCGAGCCCTCGGGACCATCGAAGCTCACAAAGTAGCCGCCGCGGGGATGCGTCCAAGTGGCGCAACCCGTATCGCCCAGACCCTCGGTGAGCTTGCGCTCAACGGCCTCAAAGCGCGGGCGCAGGAACTCGGCGTGCTTTTTCATGTGCTCCTTGACCGCCTCGATGGTGGGAAGGAAGCGCACGTGACGCAGCTGGTTGAGCTTGTCGGCGCTGATGAGGCCGGCCTTCAGGCGCTTGGAGAACTCGGCGATAACCGCGGGGCTCGCACCGATAAAGCCGATGCCGGCGCCCGGGAAGGTGATCTTTGACGTCGAGGCAAAGGCCACCACGCGATCCTCGGTGCCCGCCGCGCGAGCGAGGTCAAAGATGTTTGCGAGCTCGTCGGTCTCGTCGTACAGGTCGTGCACGCAGTAGGCGTTGTCCCAGAAGATGCGGAAATCGGGCGCGGCCGTGGGCATCTCAACCAGGCGACGCACGGTATCCTCGCTAAAAGTGATGCCCGTGGGGTTGGAATACTTGGGCACGCACCAGATGCCCTTGATGGAGTCGTCGGCGGCAACCAGGCGCTCGACCTCGTCCATGTCGGGGCCGTTGTCGGTCATCGCGACGGGGACGTTCTCGATACCCAGGTCGGCGGTGATGCCAAAGTGGCGGTCGTAGCCGGGAACAGGGCACAGGAACTTGACCTTCTTGCCGTCGTGCGCGGCCTCGTAAGCCTCCCAGGGCTCGCTGCCGCACGAACCGCAGCGCCAGAACATGCCGGCGATATCGTGCTCGATCAGCAAGCTCGACGAACCCAGCACGAGTATCTGCTCGGCGGGGCAGCCCAGGAACTCCCCTGCCAACTTGCGTGCCGAGGGAATGCCCTCGAAGCAGCCGTAGTTGGAGCAGTCGACGTTGCCGTCGTGCAGATCGGCATCGGCATTGAGGATATCGAGCATGGGTCGAGAGATGTCCACCTGGGAGGGCGACGGCTTGCCGCGGGCCATGTCGAGCGCCAGGCCCTTGGCCTTGACCTCGGCGACCTCGGCTTTGAGCGCCTCGATGGCGGCATCGAGTTCGGTGGTTTCCATCTTCTGGTAGATCGTCTGCATGGGTGCGACCTTTCGCGAAGCGGTACGTTGCAGTTCGTCTAAGTATAGACCGCCACCGCCACAACGGTATGAAGCCGTGATAGATTAAGTTCATCGCAATGAATTACGAATCGCCGCGCATGGCGGCGTGGGGCGCCCAAGGAGGCACTATGGAGTACGGATCGTTTAGGGCCGAGGAATTCGGCGACCTGCAGCGCCTGGTCGACGGGCTGTTTTACGACCGCCATGCCATCGACCGCCTGGACCTGATCGTACAGGCCGAAATCTTGGACCTGGCGCCCGATCTCATGGAAATCGTCAACCTGCTACCGCCCGGCTATTACGACCGCCAGTCACTCTGCGACCAGCTCAACTCCGCCTTGGCCGCCCACGGCTGGGGCGCCGTCTACGGAACGGTGGAATAGAACCACTCATTGGGGACAGACTTAAATGAGTAGTCCCAACCTGCCGGCACTTGGGTAGTCATTTAAGTCTGTCCCCAATGACTACCTAATGACTAAAACGCCGCCTGTGATGGTGTTCACAGGCGGCGTTTTCAAACTTGTATGTGCTCCTACTCGTCCTTGGACGCGGGGTGCTTGCAGACCACACTCATGTAGAGCATGCCCAGCACGGCCGCGGTGACAGAGCCGGCAAGAATGGCGGCCTTTGCGGCCAGGACCTCAAACTGGGCCGTCGGGAAGGCAAGACCGCTGATGAGAATCGACATGGTAAAGCCGATACCGCCCAGAATGCCCACACCGGCAATCATGTGCCAGTTGACATTGTGCGGCAGCTCGGAAATCTTGAGCTTAACCAGGGCAAACGTCATGCCAAAGATACCGATCGGCTTGCCCAGCAGCATGCCAAAGTACACGCCGAGCGTCACCGGGTCGGTGAGTAGCGTGCTCATGTCCACGCCCACCAGGCGAACCTGTGCGTTTACGAACGCAAAGATCGGCAGGATCACAAAGTTGACCGGCGTGGAGATCAGACGCTCCATGCGGATAAGCGGCGGGGTCACGCGGTGCATGACGCGCTCGACCTTGGTAGTCGAGACGGTAAAGTCATGCTGGCCCAGGATGTGTGCCTCGTCGTCGTAGCGGTCATCGAGCAGCGGCAGGCACTCGCCCAGCCAATCGGTGAGACTATCGAGCTTGACGCCGCACTTGGCCGGAATGGTGAAGGCCAGGATGACGCCAGCAAGCGTGGCATGTACGCCGCTCTTGAACATGCAGAACCACAACAGCAGCCCCAGTACCGAATACGGGGCAAGGCGGTAATGCTGCGTCTTGTTGAGCCACACGAGCGCGCAGGTCACAAGCGCGGCGGCGCCCAACCAAAACGGATTGGGGCTCTGACCGTAGAAGATGGCGATGGCGGCGATGGAGATCAGGTCGTCGGCGATAGCGAGCGTCGAGAAGAACACGCGCACGCCGTTGGGAACGCGGTTGCCCAAAAGCGACAGCACGCCCAGCGCAAAGGCAATATCGGTTGCCATGGGGATGGCCCAACCGTTGCGGGCGCCGGCATGGTTAAAGATCAGGTAGATGCAGGCGGGAACGACGACGCCGCCCACCGCCGCCAACATGGGAAGCATGGCCTGACGCGGATTCTTGAGCTCGCCGACCGTCATCTCGTACTTAAGCTCAATGCCCACCAACAAAAAGAAAATCGCCATGAGGAAGTCGTTGACGAAAAGCTCAACGGTGAGACCAGCCGTAAGGTTGCCCAGGCCCACATACAGCGGGGTCTCCAAAAAGTGATGGATGGCCTCGTAGGCATCGGTGTTGGCGCAGATAACGGCGGCGATAGCGGCGAAGACCATGACGGCGGCGGAAATCGTGCCGTTCTCGGCGATGCGCTCCCAAATGTCGTGACGTTCAAAGCGCTTGCGCTCACGAACGTTGAACAGCTGCTCAGTTGCTGCCATGGGCGGCTCCTTTCACGGGAAAGCTCCCGTCTTAAAAAAGCACGGCCCGCCCAAGTGGCGGCGCCGCGCTCTAACGTATTACGCTTGCATCTAGCCTACCCTGCACGACAAGCACGCAGGCGTGGCCGAAAAGCGGAACCACAGGTTGAACATTATTTGCTCAACGGCACGGGCACGCCTGTCCAAGAGACGACGCGGCGCCGTGCACAAAAAACGACCGGAGCGCGGGACGTCCGCGATCCGGTCGTGGCGTTTGGTCAACTAAACCTAGCAGGCGGCCATGATGGGGGCAGCGACCTGCTTCTTACGGGAGAGGACACCCGGCATCCAGACGCCGTCGTGCTCGTCGGCAATGCCCAGGCCCTTCTGAGCGGCCTCGGTCTCGCCCTCGAGCAGGACCTGCGAGCCCTCCTCCATGATGTCGGTGATGCACAGGACAATGCCATCGGCACCCTTCTCGGCGGCGTAGGCGCGCATGGCCTCGCGAATCTCGTCGATCATGCCGAGCGCACGACTCTTGTCGACGGTCTCGTACTGGCCGATGAGCAGCTTCTTGCCGGCGGGCTCGAACATCTTGATGTCGTTGCCGACCATCTCGGCTGCGGTGAAGGAGCCGGACGGACGGGTGAGGAAGACCTCCATGCCAAACTTGACCGGGTCGACGCCCACCTGCTCGCCGAGCTTGGCGGCGACGACGCGGTCGACGGCGGTGGTGGTGGGGCTCTTGAGCATGAGCGTATCGGTCATCATGGCCGAGAGAAGCAGCTTGGCCTGGACGTCGGAAAGCTCAACGCCGAGCACGTCGGCGAGCTTGGTGACGATGGTGCAGCTGGAGCCCCAGGGCAGGCAGATGTAGTGCAGCGGGCCGGCGGTCTCGAAGTCGCCGATGCGGTGATGATCGACGACGCCAAAGACCGTGGCGTCCTTAAGGCCGGCGACGGACTGGGCGGACTCGTTGTGGTCGGTGAGGACGACGAGCTGACCGGCCTCGACGGAATCGATCGCGCGGGGCTCGGCAATGCCGGCGTCGGCGAGCAGCTTGGCGGACTCGGCCGGAAGCTGGCCAAGGGCGCAGGCCTCGTAGGTGTTGCCGGCATACTCAACCTGGTTGAGCAGCTGGGACAGGACGACGGCGCTCATGATGGCGTCGTTATCGGGGTTCTGGTGACCAAAGACAAGAACGTTTGCCATGGATATCCTCCACTTGATATGTGTACTTGGACGTAGCTATGGTAGCACGCTGGCGCCGAACCTTATGAGACGCAAGGGCCGCGGCGCAATTTGGGGCGAGCCTGGGGGCGAAGTCTGCCCCCTTGTACCACCGCCCTCCTGCACCGACTATTTACCGGCGGCGCGCAGGGCTACGTAGGCGGCACCGATGATGCCGGCGTCGTTTCCGAGCGAAGCGACCTTAATGGGCGTCTCGCGCGAGGCAGAGAGCGCGTACTGCTTAAAGTGCTCGCGAACCTTGTCGAGATAAACATCGGCCGAAGCGGACGCGCCGCCACCGATCAGGAACATCTCGGGGTCGACCACGTTGGCGATAAGCGCCAGGGCGCGGCCAAGGTAGTCGGCCATGGTGTCGGCTGCGGCCAGCGCGAGCTTGTCGCCCTCGCGGCAGGCCTGGAACACGTCCTTGGAATCGGAGGGGCCGGTGAGCTCAATGGGCTCGACGCCCGCCTTCTTGCACTCGGCAAGGTAGTTGCTCACCACGCCGATGGCGCTGGAATACTGCTCCAGATGGCCATGGCCGCCACAGCCGCAGGTGCGCTCCTCGGCCGGGTTCAGGCACATGTGGCCAATCTCGCCGCCGGCACCCACAACGCCCGATACCACGTCGCCGTTAACGATAACGCCGCCGCCCACGCCGGTACCGATGGTGACCATCACCACGTTCTGCACGCCCTTGGCAGAACCGAGCCAGGCCTCGCCCATGGCAGCGGCGTTGGCATCGTTCTCATACTTAACGACCGCATCGGGGCAGTGCTCCTGAATGGCGACCCTCAGCTCGGGCAGGTTAATGGCAATGTTGGCCTTGACCTTGGCATCGCCCGACGCCGGGATGGGGCACGGAACGGCCAGGCCAATGCCTGCCACAAAGGCACGCGGAATCTGCGCCTTGGCGACCACCTGGTCGATAGCCTCGGTCACCGCGGCAAAGCCCGCAGCGTCAACGATGGGAGGCGTGGGCACGCTGGCCTTGGCAAGCAGGTTTCCGTCCTCGTCGAACAGGCCCTCCTTAACCGAAGTGCCGCCGACGTCGATGCCGATGTAGTACTGTTTAGGTTCCATGGGAGCCCACCTTTCTCGTTTAAACATTGCCTGTATGGTACCGCTCCCAAGGCAAAAACCTACCAAAAAGAGACAGGTTTGTTTTGGCAGGTTTTATCTGGGAAAACGCAAATGGCTGCCCAACAGGCCACGCAAGACCATTCCCAAAAATAAGGGCGCCGGGAGGCGGTGACTCCCGGCGCCCGTCAAAGGGACTATGTTGTCTGTTGGACCGCACGGTCCATCGCGGCGATAACGCCGACTAGGCCTGAAGTGCCTGCAGCTGCTTGTGAACCTCGATGAGCTCCGTCGCCATGACTCGCATGGTCTCGGTACCGGCCATCTGGTCCTCGGCATGCAGCAGAATCAACGGGGCCTCGCCGTTACGCTCGCCGTTGGCCTCCTTCTTCAGAAGCCCCATGTGAACATCGTGACCACCGTTATAGGCCTCGTCGCCCTGCTTGATAAGCTCCTCGGCGGCGTCAAAATCGCCCTCCTTGGCCTTTTGCACGGCATTGATGTACATGCTCTTGGCGGTACCGACGTAGCTGATGATCTCAAAGCAGGTCATCTGCAGTTCGTTCATATCGTCCATGCGGAGCACCTAGCCCATCACGCTGACGCAGTGGTCGATGATGCCGGCAGCGTTCATGCGGCCGTAGTCGACCATGTTGATGACTTCGACCGGAAAACGACCGGCGGCCTCCTTCTCAAAATCGCCCTTGGTGTAGCCGATCTGCGGGCCAAGCAGCAACATGTCGCACTCGTCCAGGTGATCGTGGGCCTCGTTCATGGGACGAGCCTCGACCTCAATATCCAGACCACGGTTCGCAACCTCGGCCTGCATCTTCTGGACCAGCAGGCTCGTGGACATACCGGCATTGCAGCAGAGCATGATCTTCTTCATGGTTTCCTCCTTATAACTGCGCGGCGCGCAGACGACGACTGGTTGTATTCCTTGCGGTTATTGTGCCCTCCTTCTGCGCCCTTACGCAAAAGAGAGGTGCGGGCACCGGCACCGCGTACCGGCGCCCGCAAAGGTGAAAGGGAAAACGAACGTTTAGGCGTTCTGCTCGGCAAGGGCCTCCTGCTTGGCGATGGCCTTCTCGGAGATCCTCATAAAGGGCAGGTAGACAGCCATACCGATGACAAGCTCGATAGCCTGCCACACGCCGGCGCGCCAGTCAAAGCCCGTAGCGAGCAGGGCATTGATGACGGGAGGCATGGTCCAGGGCACCTGGGCGATGCAGGGGCTGATGATGCCTGCGCAGGTAAGGCCATAGGTGATGCCGATGAACAGATCGGGAAGAAGGACGAACGGGATCATGAGCGGCAGGTTGTACACGATGGGGTAACCGTAGATAACCGGCTCGTTGATGTTGAACAGACCAGGCAGGATAGCCATCTTGGAAACGGTCTCGGAAGCCTTGTTCTTGGAGAACAGGAGCGTGTCGAGCAGAAGCATGAGGGTGCAGCCCGAGCCGCCGATGAGGGCGAAGCTGTTAACGATCTGCATGTTCATGTAGTGATCGGGCTGGATGGTGCCACCGGCGGCAAAGGTAGCCATGTTGTCGACGATGAGCATGGTCAGGATCGGCTCGACGGTAGCGCCAGAGATGGTGGACTGGTGAATACCGACGCAGAACAGCAGGTTAGCAAGGGTGTAGATGAGGATAACAGCCCACGGACCGGCGTTCATGATGCTCTTGAGCGGGTTGGAGATGCACGTGGAGATGATGGCGCACAGATCGGTGCCGGCGCATACGGCGAGCAGAGCTGCGGCAAGAGCGAAGACCGAGAGGTTGAGCAGCATCGGGATCATGACGTTGAAGGAGTTGGAAACCGCGGGGGGCACGCCCTCGCCCAGCTTAACCTTGAGCTTCTCGATGCCAGAAATCTTGATGAAGAGCGAGACGGAAAGCAGGGCGATGATAATAGCCGAGAACAGACCGTTGGTGCCGGTGTTGGCGGTCGAAAGGGCGCCCGTGACCTCGGCGGAGGTGATCTTGTCGGTGAGCAGCGGGCTCGTGGCGGCAAGCGTGGCGGTGATCTGCTGCGGCATCATGATGACGAAAGCAGAGATAGCGACGACCACGCAAGCGAGCGGGTTATCGAAACGCTTGTTCTTAGCGAGGCTGTAGCCAATCAATCCGGCCAAGATAATTGCAGAGACGTTGAGGGTGCCCAGCGTAATTGCCGAACCCCACGTCTGAAGATTGGCAAGACCCGCCGCATCGAGCGGGAACAGAGGGAACACGACGTTGTTGATAAGAACCGCGATACCCGCAAGGATATAGAGCGGCGTGATGGTCGCGAAGGCGTCACGCAGGGAACGCAGGTGAACCTGGTTTCCCACCTTCGCAGAGACCTCGGCAAACTTGTCGAGGAAGCTCTTTCCGTTGTCACTGGCCATGATTGCTCCTAACTTTCAAATCCGGCCTTTTCCTATGCGCACGGTGGCCTGTCGCCCTCTGCCACCAGATGTGCCATGTGTTGCGCGCGGCAGCGCGCGGTCTGGGCGTTCGCCCGGTCGCTAATCAACCACGTGGGTTGTGGCGACCTGTTTGAGCCAGGCCGCCGACTTCTTAAGGCGGCGCTTATAGCCGTCCATAAGGTCGACCTCGACAAAACCGTAACGGTTCTTAAAGGCATTCGCCCAAGACCAGTTATCGATGACGGCCCAGTAATGGTATCCGCGGCACTTGGCGCCCTCGGCAATTGCCTTGGCCACCCACTCCAGGTGCTGACGTACAAAGTCGACGCGGTAGTCATCCTGGATGGTTCCTTCGGCGTCACGGTTCTTGTATTCGTCCATGATGCCGATGCCGTTCTCGGAAACGAACCACTCAAGATCGGGGTAGTTCTTAGCACAGTCCATGCCAAAGTCGTAGAGGCCCTGCGGGTAGATCTCCCAGCCACGGCTCTCGTTCATAACGGCGTCGGGCCATACGTACTCGTCGGCAAAGTGCGGCAGGCCGTACTGGTCGACCTTGCTCGCCGGCGCCTGAACACGCGTGGGGTGGTAGTAGTTGCAGCCGAGCCAGTCGACAACACCCTGCTTGAGAATCTCTTGGTCGCCGGCACGGAACGGGAGCTTAACGCCGCCCTCGGCCAGGCTGTCGAGCACGTCGGCAGGAAGCTCGCCCTTGGTAATAAGGTCGAGCCACCAGCGATTGTTGATACCGCTGGTCATGCGCACGGCCTCGAGGTCCGCCTCGCTGGGGTTCCCCTTGGTGTAGACCGGGGTAAAGCAGTTGATCATGCCGATCTTGGCATCGGCGCGAACGGCGCCCTCGTCATAGGCACGGCGATAGTTGGCCACGGCCAGCGCGTGCGCCAACGAGATGTGATACTGAACGGTGCGAGCGCGGTTATAGTCATGGAGCTGCGGGAACCACACACCCTCCTGGTAGCGCTGCTCGGGCTCGACGATGGGCTCGTTAAAGGTGAACCAGTACTTGATCTCCTGGCCAAACTCGCGGAAGGCGACGTCGGCGTAATGAGCGTAAGCCTCGACGACCTCGCGGCTCTCCCAACCACCGCGGTCAAAGAGGTAGGTGGGCATATCAAAGTGGTACAGGTTGACGAACGGCTCCAGGCCGGCCTCGCGAGAGGCGCGGAACAGCTCGTGATACCACGCGGCGCCCTCCTCATTGAGGTTGCCGTTAGCATCGAGCAGACGACTCCACTGGATGGAGGTACGGTAGGTATCCAGGCCCAAGTCCTTCAAAATGCGAAGGTCCTCCTGGTACTTGGCCATAAAGTCATTGCCGGCATAAGAGCCAACGCGGTTATAGAACGAATCCAGATCCTGGATAGACCAGGTGTCCCACAGGTTCTCGAGCTTGCCGCCCTGGTTCCACTGGCCCTCAGTCTGCGGGCCGGACATAGCGGCGCCAAAGAAGAAGTCACGGGGCAGCTGATACTGTGCCATCAAAGTCCTCGCTTTCGGGTTCTAGAGCTTCCGGTTGGAGACGGGTTTGCCTTGGCAGGTTATCCGGCGCGGGCGCGCACCGGTTATCCGGGTATCCAGCCCGCCAAAACAAAGCCGTCCCCAAACGGTCGGGTCTGCTGTGCGGCAGGGTTCCGTTTGTTGGCTACAACTATAGCGCTCTAATTTTATAAGTAAAGCGTCTTTTTCTTTTTTCTTTCTCGAACTTCTTTTATAAAAGTAATATGGGTGCCTCGTTGCGGGTTATACTTACTTATGTATTGATATATGTCGGAAAGGAGGTTCCATGATTCCCAAATACGAGGCAATAGCTGCGGATATCCGTCGAAGCATCGAGGACGGCGCTCTTAAGCCGGGCGACAAGCTGCCCACCGTCGTTGAGTTCTGCGAGCTCTATAGCGTTTCCAAGATCACCGTCAAACGAGCAATTGAGCAGATTACCGAGGAAGGTCTTATTACCAGCCGGCGTGGATCGGGCACCTACGTTAAGGACACGGCGGGGCTTCCCGGCAAGGCATTTTTCCAGGGCAAAAACGACCGCGCCGCAGGCTTTTCGCATGAGCACCGCGGGGAGAAGGTATCCTCGGTGGTCTATGATTTCTCGATTGTCAATCCGCCAGCGGACGTCGCCGCCCAGCTGGGAATTGCCGAGGATGACTTTGCCTACCACATCGTGCGCGTGCGCCAGGTGGACGAGAAGCCCATCGTTATCGAGTATACCTACATGCCCCTCGAGCTGATTCCGGGCCTTAAAAAGAAGGACCTGTACGGATCGGTCTATACCTTCATCCGCGAGCAATGCGGGCTGAAGATTTCGAGCTTCCACCGCACCATCCGTGCCGTGGCGGCAACCGAGGAAGAGGCTGAGCGCCTGGACACCAAGCCCGGCTCTCCCCTGCTCGAGCTCAACCAGATTGGCTTTTTGGATAGCGGCACCGCCTTTGAGCATTCGATCTCGCGCAATGTTGGCGACCGCTTTGAGCTGCACAACGTAACGTTGGCATAGGTTTTTGTAGTCATGCGGGCGCTCGTTACGGCTCGTCTAGAGCGGGCGACCGCACAACACCATGGGGGTATGAACATGTCCGATTTGATTAAACTGACGCCGATCTTCCACGAGAAGATCTGGGGTGGCCGCCAGCTCGAAACCGTATTTGGTTACGACATTCCCGAGGGTCCCATCGGCGAGTGCTGGGCCATCTCGGCCCATCCCAACGGCGACTGCCAGATTGCGGAGGGCCCGTATGCCGGTCACACGCTGTCGTGGCTGTGGGCCGAGCACCGCGAGCTCTTTGGCAACTGCGAGGGCAAGGAGTTCCCGCTGCTCATTAAGATTCTGGACGCCAAGGACGACCTTTCGATCCAGATTCACCCCAACGATGAGTACGCCGCCGAGCACGAAAACGGCAGCCTGGGCAAGACCGAGTGCTGGTACGTGCTGGATTGCGAGCCCGGCGCCACGATCATCGTCGGGCAGCGCGCCAATGACCGCGCCGAGGCCGCACAGATGATCGAGGACGGCCGCTGGGACGACATGCTCAACGTGCTGCCGATCCACAAGGGCGACTTTTTCCAGATTGACTCCGGCACCGTGCACGCCATCAAGACCGGCACGCTCATTTTGGAGACGCAGCAGTCGAGCGACGTGACGTATCGCCTGTACGACTACGACCGCCCCGGCACCGACGGCAAGCTGCGCCCGCTACACATTGAGCAGAGCCTCGACTGCATCGATTTTGACGTTCAGGCCCCGACCGACGGCACCGTAACCGCGCCCGAGATCGACGGCGTGACCGAGCTCGAGTCCAACCCCTGCTACACCGTCGATCGCGTGCGTGTTGACGGCAGCAAGACCCTCGACCAGCGCTGGCCCTTCATGTGCCTGTCGGTCATCGACGGCGAGGGCACCGTGTGCGGCGAGCCCGTTCACAAGGGCAGCCACCTGCTGGCCCCCAGCACCGTGAACCAGATCGAACTCGAAGGCAAGATGGAACTGATCATCAGCCACCTGTAATCACAAACACCGGGACATCCCTGCCGGAATTGGGGACGTACGCGGGCAATCGTTTGAAAGCACGCGTACGTCCCCTGTGTTTTAGACGGGCGTATCCCAATTCAGGGAGACGGAAGTTATAGCGTCTTCAGTACCAGCGCTAAAACGAGGTGGTCTGGCGGCGAACCAGCTGTGCTGGAAACACGCGCTCGCGCACAATCTCCGCCGTGCCCTCCAGGGCAGAGAGAAGGTTCTCCACCGTTTCATGGCATTGCGCCTCAAGCTGGTTATCGATCGAGGTTAGTTCGGGTGTGCAGCTGAGTGCCAACGGCGTGTTGTTGTACCCGCATACGTCAAGATCTTCCGGAACCGAAATCCCGTGATGCGCGGCAAACTTGAGGGCGCCGATCGCAAGGTCATCCTCCGTCGCCATCACACCATCAAAGAACAGACCTTCTTCGGAGCGCTGGTTAAGCAGCTGCTCCGCATAGCGAATGTCGTTTCGAGCGACAATTTCGAGTGCGGGGTCGATGTCAATCCCAGCGTCGATAAGCGCCGCCTCATAACCCCGCTTACGACGAAGGACCACGTACTCGGGCGCATCGGACAAAAACAGGATATGCCGTCGCCCGGCACGCAGCATCGCTGCGGTAACATCGCGCGTAATGTCGAAATCGGTACTTGCCGTGCAATAGACCCGTTCGCCGGGAATACAGCCATTCACGACAAAGACTGGTACGGCGGCAGCCGCCTCCGCGACATAATCGGGCTGAACCCTACAATCCTCGGGGTTTTCGTATTTTGAGCTAATAAGCACCAAGGCATCGATGCGTTTGGCAAGCAAGCGCCGAACATTTGCCAGCTTGCGGTTTTCGTCAAGACCCGTGCACGCAAGGATGCAATCGTAGCCGCGACCCGCAAGGGCACTCTCCAAAAGGGACACGGCCTGCGCCATAAAGGGATGCCCGATATCCGAGCAGAGAAGGCCCACGGTCTTCATCGAATCGGTACCCAGACCCCGAGCAAACACATTGGGCGTATAGCCCGATTCCTCAATGACGGCGAGGACGCGACCCTTGGTCTTGGCGCTCACGTTGGACGATCCGTTGACCACACGGGAAACCGTGGCAATCGATACGCCGGCGCGTTCCGCAATATCGTAGATGGTCACGCGTCCTTTGCCTCCTTCATTTTGTTAGTGCGGCTGCAACCCAGGCTCTTGGGACTCAAGTCCACAGTCACACACTGGTTTGTAAGAGTTTACATCATCAAAGCTAAGTCGAGTCGACCTTTAACATTCCGGCGCCGCGGCTCCAACTGCAATCTTCCACTCCCCTCCTGCATGACCGGACAAACCGTCAATAGCGAACTGTCTTGCACGTTGAATGCTTGCACATCTTTTTGTAACCGCTTACAGTTCCATTTCTACCGTTCGTCGGAACTTTGCAGGTTCTAAGCGCAAACTTTATTGCAAAAAGAAAGCCTCTCGCTAGTATTGTAAGCGCTTTCAGGACTTCCTTAAGAGAGAGGGGATTCGATCATGTCCGATTCAATCAAGAAGGTTGCCGTTGTCACCGGCAGCACCCGCGGCATTGGCCGCGCCATCGCGCGCCAGCTCTCCGACGACGGATTTGCCGTCGTCGTGGTGGGAACCCGCGCCAAGGACGCATACGGCGATCCTGTTACCTGGATGGACGAGGAGGGCCGCGACACGCTTTATGTGGTGGCGGACGTTTCCCAAACTGCCGATCGTGATCATCTGGTCAAGACGGTCGTCGAGCACTACGGCCGTATCGATGTACTGGTGAACAACGCCGGCGTGGCACCTAACGTCCGAAACGACATCCTCGAGATGACTGAGGATAGCTGGGATCGCGTTCTGAATATCAACTGCAAAGGCAACATGTTCATGACGCAGGCCGTGGCCAACGAGATGGTTCGCGAGCGCGCGGCCGGCACAATCGAGGGCGGCATCGTCATCAATATCTCCAGCTGCTCCTCGACGGTTTCCTCGACGAGCCGCGGTGAGTACTGCGTCTCCAAGGCCGGAATCTCCATGCTCACCAAACTCTATGCCGACCGTCTCGCTTCCGAAAACATCAACGTCTACGAGATCCGCCCCGGCGTGATCATGACCGACATGACCTCGACGGTGCACGAGAAATACAACAATCTTATCGAGCAAGGGGCCTTCCCCATCGCTCGCTGGGGCTACCCCGAGGACATCGCACTCGCCGCATCGGCCTTTGCAAGCGGCAAGTTCCCCTACACCACCGGCAACTCCATCGATGTGGATGGCGGTTTCCACATCCAACGCCTCTAGGGACCGCACCATGGCTGATACCAACAAGCATTTGAAGGTAAGCCTGGGAACGGGTGTTGAAAGCAAGGCGGAGGTCGAGGTTATCTATCGCGACACCGTCGTGGTCGGATCGGGCGCCGCCGCTTTCAATGCAATTGACTGGCTCCATGACCTTGGACGCAAGAGTATTGTCCTTGTAACCGAGGGCATCAACATGGGCACCTCGCGAAACACCGGATCAGACAAGCAAACCTACTACAAGATGTCGCTTGGCCCCGGTGAAGCCGACTCAGTATCGAAGATGTCCAACGTGCTCTTTGAAGGCGAAGGCGTTGACGGGCGCACCGCGCTCGCGGAGGCGGCAAACTCGGTTCGCTGCTTTATGAAGCTCGCCAACCTGGGCGTACCCTTCCCCACCGATGCTTACGGACAATACGTGGGCTACAAGACCGATCACGATCCCGCCCAGCGTGGCACAAGCGCGGGCCCGCTCACCTCTAAGTTTATGACTGAGGCTCTCGAGCGCTCGGTGCGCTCCAAGCAGATCGAAATCCAAGACCGGCTGTGCGCCTTTAAGATCTTGACCGACGGCAACGATGCCGAGCCGCGCGTACGTGGCGTGGCTTGCCTGGAACAAGATGCCGCGGCGCAGGGGGCAATCAAACTCGTCCTCATCTGCTGCAACAACATCATCTGGTGCACGGGCGGCCCTGCCGCCGTCTACCGCACGGTTGTCTATCCCAACAGCCAGACCGGTATGACAGGCGCCGTCCTCGAAGCGGGCGCCGAAGCGGCAAACCTCCAGGAATGGCAGTATGGCTTAGCTTCGATCGCGTTTCGCTGGAATGTTTCGGGCACCTACCAGCAGGTACTCCCGCGCTATGTAGCCGTAGACGCCCAAGGCGAGGAACATGAGTTTCTGAGCGATTACGGCATGGACCCTCTTGAGGCAACCAACATGGTTTTCCTTAAGGGCTACCAGTGGCCGTTTGACGTAACCAAGCGCAGGGCCTCGTCAAGAATCGATCTGGCCGTATATGACCAAATCGCCGTCAAGGGAAACCGAGTCTTCATGGACTTCAGGAGCAATCCCGCAGGACTCGATGAGCATTTCTCGGGACTTTCCGACGAGGCACGTTCGTACTTGGAAAACTCCGGGGCGCTCTTTGGGACGCCGCTCGATCGTCTTAAAAAGATGAATCCGCTTGCGATCGACCTATATCGAGACCATGGCATCGATCTTGAGCATGAGATGCTCGAAATCGCCGTATGCGCCCAACACAACAACGGCGGCATCCGTGTTGACGACAACTGGCAAACACGTGTTGACGGCTTGTACGTTGCCGGCGAAGCTGCTGGCACCTTTGGCGTGCATCGACCTGGAGGAAGTGCACTCAACTCCACGCAAGTCGGCAGCATGCGCGCGGCGCAGCATATCGCATGCACCGTTCGCGAAAGCATCCCAGACAGCGGCGTGTGGTGGAAGGATCCAGAAAGTCTTGCCGAATCGATTGTCCGCGAACTTGCCGCGCGTGTGACAGGCACCGACACCACGTCGAACATCCATGAAGAGCTGCGTGGCGAAATTACCCGCGTAGCCGCGCAAGTGCGAAAAGTCGATGCCGTCAACGAACTCGCAAAGCTCCTGGCACACATTCGCGAGGAAACAGCCGGGAAAAAAGCGTGGACCGTCAAAAATATCGCGGACCTTCCCCAGATGCTCAAGGCGCGCGATACGTCGGTCACCCAAGAAGCCCTGTTGAATGCGATCGCATTTTCGGCCCACACCTTTGGCAGCCGCGGGTCGGCACTTGTCCAAGATGCGCAGGGCTCTTTTGTCGAGACCGCAAAACTTGTCGAGGGGCATCCTGCCGGGCTTCTCATGACCGTGACGTCACGCAAGGCAGATGGGTCCTTCTCGAGCCGAACTGAACAAGTCTCTGAACTCCCACAGCCAAACGGTTGGTTCGAAACCGTCTGGGCAGAGCATCGCACAAGTCGTACGCCTTTAACAGAAAGGAAGTAGCCCCATGGATAACGAAACCACACAGAAGGCGACAATGAACTGGAAACGTCCGGTCACATACGTAATTGCCGTGTTTGTACTCGCACTCGGCGTGTTTCTAAATGTTAAGAGCGGACTCGGCTGCTCCACCACCAACTCGGTTCCCAATGTCATCGCGGTAGCCGGCCAGATGAACGGCCTGGATTGGCTTACGCTGGGCAACGCCTGCTCGATCGTGTACATCGTCGACATGCTGTTCCAGTGCATCGTGTATCGCAAGATTAAGCTCAAGGTGCTTCTACAGTTCCCGTTTGCCCTGGTCTTTGGGCGTATCGTCGACCTTTACGGCATGGTCCTCATGTCCATCACCGGCGGTGCGGAAATTCCGCTCGGCATTCGCGTTGTCCTGTTCGCGTGCTCGATCATCTTTACCGCAATCGGTTGCGCGGTAGTCGTCAACATGGATTATGTTCCCAATCCCCCCGATGGTGGAGTCCAGGCCCTGGCAAAGCTGACAAACCTTCCCTTCGGCCGCGCAAAATGGCTCTGGGATGGCATCCTGCTCGTCGTGACCACCGTCATCAGTATGTTCATCGGCGTTCCGGTTATCGCCTCAAACAACATCTTTATCGGAACGATCATCGCGTTCTTTAGCATCGGCAACATCATCTTCTGGTTCAACCACAAGTTTGGTCACGTAATGAAGGCGATGAATCCGTCTTTCCATGAGTAGTCAAGCCGGCATCAAACCGATTCCCCCGCGGCGCGGGCCAGGCCACCCCCATCGAGCCTCCCCCGTGCCCATCCCGGCAAGCCTATGGCCAACAACAATCTAAACGCAACAAGGGGCTCTCCCGTCCATGGACGGGAGAGCCCCTTGTTGCGTTTCATAAACATTTTAGTAACTAATTGAAATGATGCTAAACAGCATAAAACGTTCAATCATCATAGGCCAAAGCGCAAGGGGCCCTTCGTTCATGTGCGGGGGAGCCCCTTGTTGCGTCTAAATTAATCAGCTCACCCGGTTCTCCAGACCAAAACGCGAACGAGCAGAGCGCCGCTCGCAAGCAACGTTATCTAAGGACCTGGGCGGGCGTATAGGGCAACATCGATCGCGAGTTCCGCACGCAAAGGAGAGCACTTAATGTGCTCTCCGTCTTGCGCAGGACTGTCCGAGCAGGCGATGTTGCCCTATACGCCCGCCCAGGTCCGCTGGGATTACGACAGCTTGACGATAGGCGCAAAGCCCTTCATGAGCTTTTTGGTCTGGCCGGTCTTTTCGAATTGAACCTCGATCATGTCTCCGGCGACCGAGATCACGGTACCGGTGCCAAAGGTCTTGTGGCTCACGGTATCGCCCGCGGCAAAGTCCTGCGACGCGCTGGCGCGATCGACCTTGCGCTCCACCGTCGGCGACACCTTGGACGACGGCTTTTTAGCTCGCAGCGCGCCCGAACCAAAGGTCGAGGCAACACGGCCGGCGTCGGGCGAAACCCCGCGATGGCGCTCAGTGCCATAGGTGCTGCCACCAAAGAAATCGTCGAAGCTCGATCCGCCGCGCGAACCGGAACCGCCGGTCGAGCGCGTATGCGAACCGAACACCTTGCCGCCATACATATCCGAGCCCATGCCCGAGCCAAAGGTGCCGTGACGGTCGCCGCGCTTCTCCCAGCCCGTGCCCTCAAAACCGGCAGAACCGATACCGCTAAACTCGATATCCTCAAACGGAATCTCGTTGAGGAAGCGAGAGCGCGGGTTGGCAGAGGTCGAGCCGTAGGTGCGACGCGTGGCCGCATAGGTCAGGAACAGGCGCTTACGGGCACGCGTGATGGCAACGTAGGCCAGGCGACGCTCCTCCTCGAGCTTGCCCGGGTCATCGCTGCCGCCAAAGTCGTGCACGTGCGGGAAGATACCCTCCTCCATGCCGGCCACGAACACCGCCGGGAACTCCAGGCCCTTGGCGGAGTGGATGGTCATCATGGTAATGGCATGCGTCTCGCCGGCCAGGGAATCCAAGTCGGAGCGCAGGGCCAGCCACTCCATGAGTGCCGGCAGTGCCTTACAGGTGAGCGGACCGTAGGTGCGCTCGATCTCGTCGGCATGCACGGCGCCCGCCGGTAGCTCTGTTGGCACGGCATACGCGTTGCCCGCGATGGCGGCGGCCAGGGCATCCTGCGGCGAGAGCGCCGGGGCGGCTAGGCTATCGAGCGGATTGGAGCCCGCGGCGTCACGAGCGCCGACAAGTGCCTCAAACGAGGATGCCGGAGCGGACGGCCCCGGCTCGGACGCGGGCGCACTCACCACGGCGGACTCGGACTCGGCGACGAACGGCACGTCGGCAACACCGGCCGCGCGCAGCTCTTCTAGACTCTCGAGCGTGCCCTCGATATCCTCGTGCGTCTCCTCAAATTCGGCGGCGACGCCCAGGAATTCCTGGATGTTCTCGGCGCGGCTCTCGGACTCCATAGTGCCCTCGGCGCGAAACGCCTGCAGCAGGCCCGTCTTATCGACAATCATCTCGACGACGTCCTTGAGCTCGCCGTCCATGCGCCGGCCCTCGCGCACCAGCGACACAAAGCTCGACAGGCCATTGCGGACCTTGGCGCTAAACATGCCGGTCTCGGCGCACGCGATCTCGCAAGCCTGGAAGAACGAGCAACGGTTGTCGCGCGCCAGCTGTTCGATCTTTTGGATCGAGGTGGAACCGATGCCACGACGCGGCGTGTTGATGACACGCTTGACGCTCATCTCGTCTGCCGGGTTCACGATCATCTTGAGGTAGGCCATGACGTCGCGGATCTCGGCACGGTCGAAGAATCGCGTGCCGCCCACGATCTTGTAGGGCACGCCCGCGCGCAGAAACATATCTTCGAGGATACGCGACTGGGCGTTGGTGCGGTAGAACACGGCGATATCGTCGTAGCTCGTGCCTTTGGCATGCAGCTTCTCGATCTCGCCGGCAATCCAGCGGCCCTCGTCGCGCTCGTCGCTCGCCTGGAAGGCCTGGATCTTCTCGCCATCGCCCTCGGCCGTAAACAGGCGCTTGTCCTTGCGCTGCGAGTTGTGACGCACCACGGCATTGGCGGCGCTCAGGATATGACCCGTGGAGCGGTAGTTCTGCTCCAGCTTGACGGTCTTGCAGTCTTTAAAGTCCTTCTCAAAGTCCAGGATGTTGGTGATGTCGGCGCCACGCCAGCTATAAATGGACTGGTCATCGTCGCCCACGACCATAAGGTTTTGGTACTTGGCGGCCAGCAGGTTGGCGATCTCGTACTGGACGTGGTTGGTGTCCTGATACTCGTCGACGCTAATGTAGCGGAAGCGCTCCTGATACTTGTCGAGCACCTCGGGGCGGGTACGCAGCAGCTCGAGCGTGCGCACGAGTAAGTCGTCAAAGTCCATCGCGTTGGCGGCGCGCAGGCGGCGCTCCAGCTCCAGGTAGACCTGCGCGGCTTTTTTGTCATTGGGGCTGTCGGCGGATTTGAGCATGTCCTCGGGCCCGATCATGGCGTTTTTAGCCGAGCTGATCTTGCTGCGGATCATGTTGATGGGGAACTGCTTTTGCTCAATGCCGAGCGCTTGCATAATGTCACGCACCATGCGCTTTGAGTCATCGTCGTCATAGATGGTGAACTGACCGGTGTAGCCCAGCAGGTCGGCGTCCTCGCGCAGCATGCGCACGCACATGGCGTGGAAGGTGCACACCCACATGCCGCGGGTGCCGCTGGGGATGAGTGCCGCCAGACGCTCGCGCATCTCGGCCGCGGCCTTGTTGGTAAACGTGATGGCCAGGACCTGCCAGGGCTTAACGCCCAGGTCGCCAAGCATATGTGCGATGCGGAAGGTCAGGACGCGGGTCTTGCCCGAGCCGGCGCCGGCAAGGACCAGCAGCGGGCCCTCGGTGGTCAGGACCGCCTCGCGCTGGGCGGGATTAAGGCTGTCGATGTCGACGAGCGGCTTTGCGGGCGCAGGAGCCGGCGCGGGAGCGTCGTAGATGTCGAGCGGGACGAGCTCGGGCTCCGGCGCGGCGGGGGCGGTGTACGCATCGAGCGGCACAGGTTCCGGCGCGGGCGGAACGGGGGCTGCAGTGTTCTTTTCCCAGGGCAGGGGCTGGGTCATGGGCGACTCCTCATCTGACGGACGGCGAGCCTGCGGGCAGCGCCATAGTTTGAGCCGTACCAGTATACCGAGCCGCGCGGACACCGACGCAAATCACACCACGACTCCGTGCGCCGCCGTCGGACCCGCCCCAGCGGATTTGGTGCAATGGGGTCAGGTTAGTCTGCACCAATCAATTGACAATCACGAAACCGCCGATGTCATGGCAGCAGCAGCAGCGAACGGTGGCCGGGGCGAACAAATTGGCATGAAAAGGGGCGGCATAGACCTTTTGGTCATGCCACCCTCTTTGAATGACAAGTTGTCGCTCTGGCCGCCGCGCAGCGTCAACCAAGTTACAGGCCGAGCATAGGCTCCAGGACAAAGAAGTACGCGAGCACCACGATGCCCAGGACGATGCGGTAGACGCCGAAGCACTTAAAGTCGTGACGGCGGACGAAGCCCATAAGCCACTTGATGGCAATGAGCGAAACCACAAAGGCCACAACGCAGCCCACGCCCAAGATGGCGATTTCGTTGGTACCGAACGTGCCGCCCTTGATGAAGTATTTGACCAGCTTGAGCGCACTTGCGCCAAACATGACAGGGATGGCCAGGAAGAACGTGAACTTAGACGCCACCGAGCGCGTGCAGCCCAGCAGCAGGCCGCCGATGATGGTAGAGCCGGAGCGCGACGTGCCCGGCACCAACGAGAGCACCTGGAAGCAACCGATACCCAGCGCAGTCTTCCAGCTCAGGTCCTCGAGCGTAGTGATGGAGCCAAAGTCCAGGTTATCGTCATCGTCTGCAGCGGTAGCCGTGGCGGGCGCGGCAAAATGCGCACCGGCGGGGCGTCCGCCCGCCACCACAGCACGCGAACCAAACGAACCGGCAAGAGCGGCCTGGTCGCGCTTGTTCGCGCGCCAGTTCTCAATCACGATAAACAGTACGCCGTACACAATGAGCGCCAGCGCCACGACGGGAGCATTATAGAAATGCTCCTCCATCCAGTCGTTAAGCGGCAGACCGATCGCCGCGGCGGGAATGCAGCCGAGCACAATCTTGCCCCACAGCACCCAGGTGTCGCGACGGCCCTCCTTGCCCTTGCTGGGAGAAAACGGGTTGAGGTCGTAGAAGAACAGGACGCAGACGGCCAAAATGGCGCCAAGCTGAATCACGACCAGGAACATATTCCAGAACGTCTCGCTCACGTTCATCTTGACGAACTCATCCACCAAGATCATGTGACCGGTCGAGGAAACAGGCAGCCATTCGGTGATGCCCTCGACCAGGCCCATGAAGGCAGATTTTAGAAGCTCGATGATATCCAAAGGGACCCCCTCGTTAGACACCCGCCGATATTGTTCTGCGGACGGTGCGGGTGATGTCCCATTATCAACCGTTGGCGGCGCACCTGCGCCTACCCTCACCAAAAAACTCGCCCGTTCACAGAATTGCGAGCGGTCAAACCCAAATCCTTGGGTATAACTGCAACAAGATAAAGTGTCCGGCGGCCACGCATCCGCGCCCGCCCGATGCACGAGCCCCGCACCCGTGCGATAGACCAAGGAGGAAACCATGAACGAGGGCTATACCAAGGTATTTGTTTCACTCGACGGTACTGAGCAGCAGGATTTTGTGCTCGCACGCGCCATCAAGGTCGCCGCGAACAACGGCGCCAAGCTGATTATCGGCCACGTAATCGATTCCACGGCACTCGAGAGCGCCGGTTCCTATCCGGTCGATCTGGTCAACGGCCTAGAGGAGGCATTTAAGAACTCCATCGCCAAACAGCTCGAAGAGGCCAAGGCCAATCCCGATATTCCCGAGGTCGAGGTCATGATTCGCGCCGGCCGTATTCGCGAGACGCTCAAGGACGAGATGCTCGACGTAGTCAAGCCTGACCTGGTGCTTTGCGGCGCTCGCGGCCTGTCCTCGATCAAGTACGCGCTCTTGGGCTCGATTTCGACGTTCCTGCTGCGCAACACCGACTGCGACATCCTGGTCGTGAAGTAGCGTTGCTCCCACCGGCCGCGGGGCCTGCGGGGTTTCCACGGGCACGTCCTCACCGCGTTGCGGCTGCGGGATGTGCCCTTAGGAAACCCCTCCCGGCCTCGCGGCCTTCGCAGCCTTACTTCAACGAGTTGTCTGATGGAAAAATGGCGTGCCGCCCCGTTTGGGGCGGCACGTTTTGTTTGGAGGGGCAGCACGTTTTTGTTATTGAGCGATCCTGCTGAGGCGAGTTTGCACTTCTGGAATGATCTTCTCGAACATTGCCTCCGCCTCGGGAAAGCCTTCTTCTTTGAGACTGTGCGCGGCGTCTCTTAGCGCGTCTGGGACCTCATTGCAGGTGTCGTTAATCATTCCGATGACGATTCCCCCGGGCAAACCCGCCTCGATCATATGGCTTATCACCGACCCGCGCGTTACGTCGTCGATCTTGCGGCTCCCACCAAACGAGACGCCCATCTCGCGAACGAGACTGGGGTAAAGCGTTGTGCACAGCACGTCATAAAGCGGCGCCAACCTCACCTGCTTCCAACTTTCGTCCCACACGAGCGACCAGTTCTTAAGATGGTTATCGCAGTTGCCCACGGCATAATCGAACAGCTGGTTATAGCCGATAAGGAACCTATCCTCCATTTGATTCGTCGATGCCCTTCGCACCGTATCGACGATAAGTCCCAGGTAATTAACGCCTGTCGGCTCATATTTGAGCCCACGCGAGATACCCTTGGCCTGACAAATATCCTCCTGATGCAAACGGTATGGAACTGGCAGTCCGTCAACCGAGCGCCCCGCATCGAACGTTATTCGGTCAAATCGCTTCACAGCGATAATCGGCTCGGCGTCCTCAACTCGGATAAGAAAACACTCTTCGGCCGATAGGTCCATTAGAGAGGCAGCTCTCACGCACATCGCTTCGCACACTGTCTCGCCCGGAAACGCCTTCGACCCCGCCTTGAGGATGTGCGTAGATGGAGCCGCTCCATGAGGCAGATACCATCCGCCGCATGGATCATCGCCCGTATGGTAGAGGCCAACCTTTGCCTGAGCACCCGCAAGGGAGATTCGGCTCTCGAGCGCTAGACCGAAGGCCACCTCCGCCGGCGCGTATGCCAGCCTGCCCAGCTGCTCATCACCTATCTCTTCATAGCCCATTTCAAAGCCGTCGGCTGAAGGCTCTCGCGTTAAAACCAGAGCGCCGACGGGTTCATCGCGGACCAAATCGAGAACCTTAAAGAAATCTCCGCGTTCCGCTCGCGCCTTTTTCTCAAGATCCCTGTTGAGCTGCCCCTCCGGAATGATGCCGGAGAAAAAGGAGCCCGTTATATCCGAACTAAATGTCTCGGCTGACAACGGCAGCGAGGTCGAAATCGGGGCCGCATCAGCGCTCTCGAGATACTTGGGGTCATAGGTGAATAATGGATGCCCGGCGTTTTCCTCCAATATGCCAACCAGCTGGTAGATCCCATTAAACTCACGGTGAACGAATAGCGTACCATCCATTATTTCCCCCTCACCTTCAGAATGAAATCGATATCCACGATGGAGGCGTAGTCGAAAATGACACCGATTTCGACTGTTGTGCGCCCTCGCTCGATATCACCGATCACGCGAAGGCTGCGACCCGTCATAGTCGCGACGTCGCGCTGAGTTAAGCCGAGCTCGCGCCTCCTGAGCCTAAGAGCCTTCCCCATCTCGGCCGGATCGAAAACCGTGCGTTCCGAGAAAGCAGCTTCTGACGGCTTGAGCTTGATACGCCCATCCAACTTTTTAATCGTTGTCACTGTTCTCATGATGCTCCCAGCTATATTCCTATTCGTGAACATAGTATAAAACTGTGAAGCTATGTTCATGTACGGGAATATAGTGTAGACTACATTTGCAATGTTCCCGTTCAGGAATATAGCTGCTGAGAAGCCCCGGCTTCTTTCTAGATAGGAAGAATCTGATCGACCGCGCCGTGCGGGCTGATTACTCGAAGTATTGAAACTTATTCGTTGAAAACGCGAATGTTACGACGAAGCCTTCGCCGGAGTCGGATGCCGCGGTGACGTCGATGCCCATCTTGGAGCACAGGCGCGCCACCAGGTAGAGGCCGATGCCCGTTGCGCGCTTGGTGGCGCGGCCGTTGTCGCCGGTAAAACCCTTCTCGAACACGCGCGGCAGGTCGGCCGCGCTCACGCCGCAACCGTTGTCCGCGACGGTGAGCTCGATGCGTTCGCTCGCCAAGCCCTCGTCCAGCAACGCGCCCGAAAACACGATCTTCGCGCCGTCCTCGCACGCATATTTAATGCTGTTCTGAATGAGCTGGCCCAGAATAAACTCGAGCCACTTCTCGTCGGTAAAGACCTCAAAGTCGAGGTTCTCGCACACCGGCGCCACATGTGCCGCGATAAGTTCGCGCGCGTTGGCTTTAATCGCACCCGTCACCAAGGTCTTGAGATCCCAGCGGCGAATCAGGTAGTCGCGCTCCACGACTTCCGAGCGCGCATAGTACAGCGCCTGGTCGATATAGCGCTCCACGCGAGCCAGCTCGCGGCCCAAATCATCCACACGCGACAGGTCGTCTTCGCTGCCGTCCAGGTTTTCAAGAATCAGATGGGCTGCCGCCAGAGGCAGTTTTGCCTCGTGGACCCAGCTCTCGATATAGTCGCGATAGTCATCGGTCTGGCGCCGGCCTTCGGCAACTTCGTCGCAAGCGGCTTTGCCCACCCGGCGCAAGACCTCGTACTCGAGCTCGCCCTCGGCATAGGTCGGGCATTGCACCATCTCCTGCACCCATGCGGGACTCTCGAGCTCCTCTGCCGCACGCTCCAGCTGGCGCAGAAAACGGCGGCGACGCGCATACTCGATCACGATGCCCAGCATGCCAAAGATAAAGGACACACCGACCGCCACGACCACGATAGATGTCGAAGCGCCGGCGACCGTCAGCACAAAGCAGCTCAGCAGCACGCCGCACGCCCACACGGCGACGGGAAGCAGCGCATCTTTGAAGAATTTGGCAAATGACATAGCCGGCCCCTAGACCGAATAGCCCTGGCCGCGGTGCGTCGTCAAATACCCCTTGATGCCGATTTTATCGAGCGTGGTGCGCAGGCGGTTGATGTTGACGGTAAGCGTGTTGTCGTCCACGAAGGCGTCGGAGTCCCACAGGTCCTGCATGATGGCCGAGCGCGAAACGATCTTGCCCGCGCGGCTCAGAAGCAGCGAGAGGATACGCAGCTCGTTTTTGGTGAGCTCGGTGCTGGTGCCGGTTGCCGTGTTGGTGACCATGGAGCGGGCGAGGTCGAGCTCTAATCCCTTATGGACGAGCGTGCTGCGCTCGCCTGCCGCCGCGGTGCGACGCAGCAGTGCGTTGATGCGCGCCACGAGCACGCGCGCGCTGTAGGGCTTGGGAACAAAGTCATCCGCGCCAAGCGTCATGGCCATGACCTCGTCGATCTCGGTCGTGCGCGACGTGAGAACGATGATGGGGACCTCGGATTCGCGACGGACCTCATGGCAGATGTGCTGGCCGTCTTTGACGGGAAGCGTCAGGTCGAGCAGTACCAAGTCGGGTGCAGCGGCCAGGATGTCACGCGAGACGTGCTCGAACGATTCGCAGGCCTCAACCTCAAAACCGGCACGGGCAAGGATGTCGGCAAGCTCGCGACGAATGGGCTCGTCGTCCTCAACGATATAGATTAGCGCCATGGATTCCGCTCCCCTCTTGGTTGTCTTGCCACCATTATGGCTGCGAAACTGCAGGTGTGCACCGCGCGCGGCGCCAAGGTGACAGAACTGTTCGCGAGCGGGGGCGTTTTGTCCGCCTCGCACTCGCGGCGGTGGCGGGGACCAAAATGTTCTTTAATCCCCGTCCCAGAAAAATCATTTAGCGGCGGGCACGGAGCTTTTCGTAGCCGTCGGCGAAGAAGGCGACCATAGCAGCGTCCGCCTCTGCGGCATCGGTATCGTCGGCGGGGACCACGCCGTGCTCGTCGCTCACCAGGAACAGCGCGCCCTTAAGCTGCGCGGGAATATCTACGCGCGTGACCGAGATGCCCTTGGTCTGGGCCAGCTGCTCGATGAGCGTCCCCGTGCCGCACAGGCACTCGTCCGCCGGCGCCACAAAGGCAAGCTCGCCGTTGTTGACGGCGGCGAGCAGCTCGGGCGCCACGCCGGTCTCGTCGGCCTCGGAGCGGGCCTCGGCGGAGCGGGCACGCAGCGCCTTGGCCGACGTATCGGCCAGCGGCTCGTACTCCCCCACCGTCATGGCAGCGTTGCCGTTGACGTCAATCACCAGCATGAGCACGCCGTCGTGCGCGGTGTAATCGCCCTCGGCAAGCGACCACTCAACGTGCTGCTTGGCCCAGCTGAGCATGTTATGGGTAAGCGGCTCGCCCTGTACCAGGCGCTCGGACAGTGCGCGAATGTGGCGGTTGAGCATGGGCACCTTTTTGTTGGACATGCGCCAACGGCAGACAAGCGCGGGCTTGTCGAGCGTAAACTTCTCGACCGCCTCCTGATTGGCGCAAAAGTCCTCGTACGCACGCTGATCCTCGGCATTGCCAAACAGCTCGGCATCATCAATCTGGGGCATGGTCATACCTTTCGTGTTAGTCATTCCGTCCTCTTATACCAAAAAGACGGCCCTCCAAACGGAGCGACCGTCTTTTGCAGAGATTATTTTGTCCCGGGGCGAAACTTAGTGCCTAAAGTGGCGGGCGCCCGTAAACACCATAGCAATATTGTGCTCGTTGCAGGCCTGGATGCTCTCGTCATCGCGCTTGGAGCCGCCGGGCTGGATGATGCAGGTCACGCCGTGTGCGGCAAGCACGTCGACGTTGTCGCGGAACGGGAAGAACGCGTCGCTTGCGCAGGCAAAGCCGCCCTTCTCCACGCCCTCGCGCTCGCAGAAGTCCTCGGCGCGCTCGCAGGCAAGCAGCGCAGAGTCAACGCGGTTGGGCTGACCGGGGCCCATGCCAATGCCGGCCTTGCCCTTGGAGACCAGGATGGCGTTGGACTTGACGCCCTTGCAGACCTTCCAGGCAAACTCGAGCTCGGCCATCTCAGCGTCGGTGGGCTTGCGATCGGTGGGGAACGTAAAGGTCGCGGGATCCTCGGTCACGTGGTCGACCTCCTGCACCAGCATGCCGCCGTCGATGGAGCGCAGCTCCACCTGGGCACCGTGGTCCACGCCGCCGGTAGCCAGCACGCGCAGGTTGGGGCGCTTGACCATGCGCTCGAGCGCCTCATCGGTGTAGCTCGGGGCGATGATGACCTCGACGAACTGCTTGTTCTGGTCGGCGAAGTGCTCAACCAGCTCAAAGGGAACCTCGCGGTTGCAGGCGATGATGCCGCCGAAGGCGCTCTTGGGATCGCAGGCGAAAGCGCGGTCGTAGGCGGCCGTGATGTCCTCGGCAACGGCGGAACCGCAGGGGTTCTGATGCTTGAGGATCACGCAGGCCGGCTCGTCGAACTCGCGGACCAGGTTCCAGGCGGCATCGGCGTCCAGATAGTTGTTGTAGCTGAGCGGCTTGCCCTGGATCTGCTCGGAGCCCACAAGCGGGAACTGAGAGCTCGCGGTGTTCTCGCAGCCCTCGGCAAAGCGGTAGACCGTAGCCTTTTGCTGAGGATTCTCACCATAGCGCAGGTCGTCGACCTTCTCCAGCGAGATCTCGAGCTTGGCAGAGGTGTCCGCCACGTCGCTTGCCTGAGCGGCAAGCCAACGGGAGATAGCCGTGTCGTAGGCGGCGGTAGTCTGGTAGACCTTCACCTGCAGGCGGCGACGGGTGGAAAGCGTGGTGCAGCCACCGGTCTCGCGCATCTCGGCCAGGACGGCATCATAGTCGGCCGGGTCGGAGATGACGGTAACGCTCGCGGCGTTCTTGGCGGCAGAGCGCAGCATGGAGGGACCACCGATGTCGATGTGCTCGATGGCATCCGCAAAGGTGACCTCGGGGTTGGCGACGGTCTTCTCGAACTCGTACAGGTTGACGACGACCAAGTCGATCAGCTTAATGCCGTGCTGAGCGGCCTCCTGCATGTGCTGCTCGGAATCGCGGCGGGCCAGCAGCGCGCCGTGAACCTTGGGGTGCAGGGTCTTAACGCGGCCGTCCATCATCTCGGGATAGCCCGTGAACTCCTCGATGGGGGTTACGGGAACGCCCGCGTCCTCGATGGCACGAGCCGTGCCGCCCGTAGAGATGATCTCGACGCCAAAGTCATCGACCAGCGTCCGTGCGAAATCGACGACGCCCGTTTTATCGGTAACCGAGATCAACGCGCGTGCGATCTTCACATCAGATCCCATGCAGTCCTCCTGTCTGGTACGCCGCCGTGCTCTGTGAGTCGGTGATACGTCGATCTGCAGCGCTCGCGCAGCGGCATTGAAAATACTGATTCAATGTAGCGCATCGAGCGCATCGATGCACCCCGCAACGGGCGCATGTGCAGAAAAAGTTTGCGCGCGGAGGGGATGGGCACGGTGAGTTCATGGAACACAGGGGCACCATAATTAGATGCCAATGGCGTGGTAGAACTGTGCTCGATATGTATCCGCAATAGAAAGAGGCACCATGGTCTCGCGGGTTCTCTACCGACCGTTTGATACCGAAGATTTCGACGCCATCGCGCTGATCTTGCAGCAGCTTTGGCACAACAACTCGGATAACGATGAGTACAACCGCCTCGAAGCCGCGTGCGACCTCGCCTATTGCCTTTCTTCCTCAACGTTTTCGCAGGTTGCAGTTATAGATGGCGAGGCGCGCGGCATTTCGCTTGCGCGTGCGGGACAGAGCTCCGGCACCGCCGTCAGGGAACATTGGATGGATACTGAGCGTACACTGCTGTCGCAGATGCGTGAGCTAGAACCCGAGTCGTGCGCCGAGTATCTCTCGTTTGTGCGCGCCACCATTCGAACCAACAACCGCCTGCTCGAGAAAAGCCCACTGCCGCATGACAATGAGGTCACGCTGCTCGCCGTCGACCCTGACGTCCACGGCCTGGGCGTGGGATCGGTGCTGCTCGACGCCGCAATCTCACATCTGTCCTCGTGCGGGGCGACCAGCGCACACCTGTATACCGATTCCAACTGCTCGTGGAAATTCTACGAGCTGCACGGCTTTAAGCGCACGGCCACGCACCGCGCCAACCGCGAAGAGCGCCGTCACGACATGCCGCGTGAAAGCTTTCTCTACGAACTCGACCTAACAGCCTAGCCCAGGCAGCCACACCTAGTCATTTAAGTCTGTCCCCAATGAGTAGCCTTGGTGATCTGCAAATAGCTGTGGTCAAAAAACATCAAATATGAGTACTGTTACCTTTTTAGTAGCAGCGATTTGGGGCATTTTTGATGCTTGTAGGCATGACGACCAGCTGCACGAGCTGACGTAGCTCCCCAAATGTTCAATAAAATAGGCTCCTAACGAGAAGTACTCTCATTAGGAGCCATTATTATGTGCAAACATATGTGACCAACGCAGCAACAGTACTCATATTTGGCATTTTTTGTCCACTGCCCCTTGCGCGAAGGTCCTCAGCGGAAAGTTTGACCCGTTTCGATGCACAAAAATGGGATGAATCTTCCCTGGCAACCGCCCAGAAAGATCCACCCCAAAGCAAGCGCTCGCTAGAACGTTCCGCCGCCGCCTCCGCCGACGCCGCCACCGCCGCCACCGGAAAAGCCGCCGCCGCTGCCGCCGCTCGAGCTATCGGAACTCGAAGCCAGCTCGCGGATGGTCTCGTGGTACACATCGTTGAACGAATCGAGCGGGGACTCGTTGCCGTAGTGATGGTAATACCACCAGTAGCAGGGGTAGTTGTCGTAGAAATCGTCGCTGTTGCGCAGGTCCGCTGGCACGGCCTCGGCCAGCTGTCGCAGCACTTCTTTCGAAACGCCCAGGGCAACGCCCATCACCAGCAGTTTGTTCCACAAGATCAGGTCGCTGGGAATGGCCTCCTTCAGGCGCGTAAAGTCCTCAAGCCAATGCTTGAGCGCCTTGCAGCGAGCCGCCACCTCGGCGCCCTCCGGCGTGTAGCGGCGGAAGGTGCAGCTCAGGACAAAGCCCACGATCGTGACGGGGATCGAGATCATAGCGGCACCGACGTTGGCGTCCGCAAAGTCGGTATAGATCAGAGAGCCCAGAATGCCAAAGACGATGATGATACCGAGAACCAGGCCGGCCACCATCGCGATAGCGCCATCCGATGCAATAAGCTCGCGCGCCTCCAGCTTGCCCTTAACTGTGCTCTGATAGTCCTCGAGCTTGTCGCCAACAGATTCAGTACGCTCGCTGGCATACTCCTCCAGCTCGCTAAACGTGCGTGAACGGACGCCGTCTTTATCGGGCTTAACGCCGGCGAAGAAGACCTTGAGCACATCGCGATCGATGCCGTCCTTCTTGGCAGCCTTCCAGGCCTCGTCGGTCACTGTGATGCGATACGTCTGCTCCTCTTTTTCGCGACGGAGCAGACCCTTCTTCTTGGTCTCGGTCGCTTCTTCCAGCTTGATCACGCGGTCGTCGGTGAGCTTCATAAGCGTGGCGATATATGCCTGATCGGGCACGTCGTTCCAGCTCATGAGAGCTGCAAGCACCGCGGGATGGTCGGCCGAGGGCACATCGCGGAAGTACTCGTCCTGGAAGAGCGGCTTGGGCTTGGGCCTGCGCAGCTTAAGCATCACGATCACACCGGTATAGGCAACCGCCACGACAACACACACCACGGCAATCGCGCTGGCAACCGCACGCGCGTGCTCACGGCGGGCGTTAGCTTCGTCGGCCCATTCCTTCTCTTCGCTCAGGATCGTTGACATGCGCTCTTCGCCCGAGGCGGCAAGCTGCGGCACCCAGTCGCTGGGGAAGGCGATGCGTGCCTCGGCGAATTCGCCCTGATGCACGCAGGGAATGGTATAGATGACCATGGGCTCGTCCTCATCGAGCGACACGTCGCCCGTCAGCGGACCGTGGCCCCATGCGCGGAAGTTATCGCCCTTGACGGCAGCCGTCCCGGCAGCGGCATTTGCGAAATACACTTCCATCTCGACGTCATCGGAATCCGCCGACCAGCCGTCACCCACAAATTTCCAGTAAAGCTCGGCGGTATCGGCCCAGTTCATAACCGCACCGGTCATGGAATAACTCACGTAGTAGATTGCGCTGTCGCCGCTCTCGTGGGGGCTGAACACCTTAATCCTTACGCCGTCATCGGTCTGCTCGACCGTGTAGACGCCGTCGTCGCCTTTGTTTGCGCTGTCGACCTTGTTAAACGCAGTGTCGTCTTCCTCGACGCTTAGCACATTGACGACCACCGAGCCGCCTTGCTGGTTAGAGCCTGTATTGATATCCCAATACACGCCGTTGATGTCGTCGTCGAAATCGAACTGGCGTCCCTCGACAACGGTCAGCGAGCCATCGGCCTCAACCGTGGCGCCGATGTAGGTTTGGCTCATGGAGTAGCCGTCGGCGTGCGCGGCGGCAGGCAGCAGCAACAACGCAAGCGCGACGAGTGCGCAGACGGAAGCGAATCGCGCAAACAGGCGGCGCTGCCGACAGGGCTGGGCAACGGGGGCGTTCATAGGCACATCCTTTGTCTGTGGTACCAGTAGCGTCATTGTCCCACGTTTGCGGGCTCATGTGACGAACATCTAGGCCAGCGGAGTATCAAACGGGACGAAAGTCACGTCCACGGCCGGCACTTGGGGACGTTCCTTATCTGCCGGCAGTCTGGGACACTCCTTGCCATGGCCCGCGCCAACGATAGATACCACTTCACAGCTCCGTCACAGGTGTAGCGGCTTTGTGTGGGCGCGGCATACGCTGATTGAGCCGCCAGCCGAGGGGCATAAAGCAATTGAGCGAAAACGGTTTGCCCCTTTGCCGTTCGCTCGAGGATCATGTCCCCCTTTTCCGCGGAAACCCCGGCAGTTGCGAAGAGCTGCCGGGGTTTCTGTCGTCAAAGGTGCCGAGTTGATGGACAGGAATCAAAGCACCGAGTCTGCGGCCCGCCATACGCAATGCGGAGCCTCGACAACTTGCGGACCACAGTGACGCCTCCCCATCGTGCCCCGCGCTATACTCGTCCGCATGGATATCAACGCACGCAACATAGCAACGCCCGCCGCGGACGCGCTAACGACGACCCCCTCTCCCGCCCCCGCGCCCGTCGTGGGCCGCTTTGCCCCGTCGCCCTCGGGCCGTATGCACCTGGGCAACGTGTTCAGCTGCCTATGCACGTGGCTTTCGGCCCGCAGCCAGGGCGGCAGCATCGTGTTGCGCATCGAGGACCTGGACGATCGCTGCAAGCGCCCGGAACTTGCCGCCCAGCTCATCGACGACCTAGCCTGGCTGGGGCTGAAGTGGGACGAAGGACCCTACTACCAGCACGATCGCCTGGATCTGTACGAGGACGCCCTGCACCAGCTGCAGGACGCCGGCCTCACCTACCCCTGCTTTTGTACGCGCGCCGAACTCCACGCCGCAAGCGCGCCGCATGCCAGCGACGGCACGCCCATCTACCGCGGCGCCTGCAGAGGCCTTTCTGCCGAAGAGGTCGCCCGCCGCAGTGAGCTGCGCGCCCCGGCCACGCGCCTGCGCGTGCCCGCCGTCGACGACCTCGCAGACGATGTGATCGAATTCGTGGATCGCACGTATGGTGCCCAATGCGAGGCGCTCGCCACCGAGTGCGGCGACTTTTTGGTGCGCCGCAGCGACGGCGTGTTTGCCTATCAGCTGGCCGTGGTGGTCGATGACGCCGCCATGGGTATTACCGAGATCGTACGCGGATGCGACCTGCTTGGCTCCACGCCGCGCCAGATCTATCTGCAGCATCTGCTGGAACTGCCCACACCACACTACGCGCACATTCCGCTGCTCATGTCACCGGACGGCCGCCGCCTTTCCAAGCGCGATCGCGATCTGGACCTGGGCGAGCTCCGCGCCCGCTTTGGCACACCCGAGGCACTGCTGGGCTGGCTCGCCGGGCAAACGGGCATCGCGCCGGACACCACGCCGCGCTCTGCCGAGCAACTGATCGAGCACTTTAGCTGGGGTGTTATCCGCGCACACCGGGAAAACATCACCATAACGGTCGAGTAGCCAAATACGCCCCGCCCCTACGCAACATCCCAAGGCTGGAGCTCGTCGCCCAGGCGAACGATGCAGTCGTAGAGCACGGTGTGACGCTCGGCCGGGTTGGCGTCGCGATGAAAATGGCCGTAGTACCAGCGCTTGTAGTCCAAGCGTTCTTCCAGCTCATCGAAAAATGCCGTGAGTCGATCAACGCCGGGGCAATCCCAGCCGGGCGCCGGATAGAGCGTGGGCGAAAGCATGCGCGTAGAGCAGGTATGGGTAATTACGTAGTCGACCTTCCAGCCCGCGCTGTCGAGCTTTGTCCGCGCCTCCTCAAAGTTGCGCTCGTCCGGTAGCTCCTGCGGCCACCAGCTGGAATAGGGAATGCGGTATTCCTTGTCCACGCTCGTTGCGCCGCCCATGGTAAAGACCGTTGAGCCATCGAGCTCAAAAACCTCGCCGCGCGTCAGGCGCCGTATGGGAGAAGTATCCGACAGACGCTCCGTCACCCCACCGTGCCACAACTCCATGGGTCGCTCCGCCCAGTGATCGAAACGCTCGTGGTTGCCGTCGACGAACAGCACGGTATAGGGGCGCGACTCCAGCCAAGCGATGTCGGCGCATTCCTCGGCAGAGAAATCCCACGGAAAGCCAAAGTCGCCCGCGATGATGAGATAGTCGTTGCTCGTCAGACTATCCCCAAGCTCCCAGTCGCGCAGCTTTTGCATGTCGAGACCGCCGTGAATATCGCCTGTCACATAGACCGTCATCGAATCACCACTTCCCTGTAAGTCGCTAGCCCGCATTCTGCACGATCACTAAGCCAACCGTTCCAGCCCTTCCATCCCTTAGGGCTTACCCCTCGTTCTTCCATCCAAACGGGTCGAGCACCCAAAAAACCAGATCGAGCACGCCGCCAGTCATCATGGCGCCGGCAAGGGCCATGCAAACGTGCAGAGAGACGGCACTTCGGAGCACGTCGAATGGCCCCAGAACAGCCAGCAGCGCGACCGCTGCGCCGGCAAGGCACAGCGCGAGGCACGGCCCCGCGTCCTTGACGCACTTCTTTGCGAGATGCTTGGTGTTGTCGCTCATTACTATCGAGCTCCTTAGAGGGTCGTTGTTCAGACACATACCGCCGCGGCAGAACGAAGCGGCAGGGTAAGTGTCACATGTCGTGCGGACATCAATGGAGAAACCGCCTGCTCGACCAACCCTTGACGCCGTTTTGCACCGGCACCCCATCCCCCGCTATCGAGGTCTAATACTTTTCCCGAGAAGTGAACGGCTGTTTTTGAACCCCTGAAGCATCCGCATTTTTCGGCGGCAAAATCGCAGGATTTCAGCATCGAAACCGCAGTAAACGGTGCCCTCAAAGTGTCGATGCTTCGGGGGTCCGATTTCACTCGTTCACTTTTCGGGAAATGTATTACACCTCGCTTTTTAGCCGTCCCGAGGGCTTGCTTTTCTCCTTCTTTGAGACTACGCCAGCGTTGACGTCCTCTAATGACCGTCGCCAAATGAGCCTATAATGAGGCATGTTTCTTGATGAGAAAGGGACCCAGACATGGAAGAAATCAAGTTAGCTGACCTTGACAATATCGGGGCTTTTTTCGAGCAAATCGGCACCATTTCCCAAAGTGCATCCCCGACCGAAGAGTCTCACACCGATCCAATAGATGTCAAGAACTTTATTGAGTGGTGCAACAAGCCTTGCAATCCTTGCGAAATTTTAGAAAGCTACTATAAAAAGCCAGAATATAGGAAGAAATGCAATAGCGGCCCAACCTATAAGCTAGCTAACACCGTACGCAAACTAAATGAGCTTAATGAGGATAAGCTTAAAGAAATGAAATCTGCTCTGGAAGAAGGCAGATGGACTGAGTGGTGCAAAGATAGCGACATAACGGCATTAAAAGACGATGCTGCTTTCTACCTTGTGCTCAAGTGCCACACCGACGATCGGCATCATTACCACTTTCACTTCGACAAAGACGCGGTTGCAGAAGTCGATGCCTTTGACCCCTTTACCGAAGTGAATGGTGAAGAAGTTTTAGATCAGCAGTGGCACGTCCTCATCTCCTTGCTCGCGTACCTCGATATCGCTCACGCCTTAAGAAACTATCAGCACGAGTACCATTGCCTTTGCCCGCACCTCAACAAATGCGACAAATGTGACAAATGCGACAAAGAAAATTTTGCAAAAAGACACCTACGCCTAGAATGGAAGAAAAGCCGTAAAGAGACTCCCCGCATATTACAAGTCGGTACGGTTAGTCGAGACAAAAAGTCCTTCGAGCCCATCAAAGACAAAGGTCCGTACTTTGCCGTCCCCATGATGGATTGGATAGAGAATGCGCTGACCGGCAAGATAGCAAGCGCAAGCCTCCACTAAGTCATCGTTTCGCTACGCCGGCGGCTGCAGGCTCCGGCATCTCAGAGCTTGCAGCCCTACTTCAGCCCAGGGCCGCCGTACTTTCCTGTTTCCGAGTCGTAGTTCAGCGCGGCAACCTCGCCGTGCTGAACTACGTTCCCGTCGATGTAAAAATGGCTGGTTCCGTCATGCCAAACGCTGCGGTAGCCTGCGATGCCCGAGAACAAAGTCACGACCATTGACGTCGATTCGCTAGTCGAGAGAAAGATCGAGCCTGTTGAGCACACGAAGCTGCGCCCAACAGGCTCGATGAGTATGAAAGGCTGTCGTCGTGTCCCGCTTCGAAGATCGGGGTGTACTGCGGTTATATTCACAAATATGCTGATTGGCAGTTTGCCGCAAACGCACAACTGAGATTGCGTCGCAGCGCGTGAAATCATCCCCGCGCTGCGACGCAATCATATCGTTCAACTCCTATTCCTCGCACACGCGGGACCGGTAACGCACTCGCGCTCGTTGGCCCGTGCGTAGCCGCGCCTTCCGAGGAAGGCGTTCTTTGGCAATGCCGTATTGTGAATCGCAGTGCCGATATAGCTAGTAATCAAACGAACCAGTTAATAAATTCTTTCCGGCACACCATTTTCTGCAAGATATTTCTTTACAGATTTAGCATAATAAATGAAACTATCTACAGTTTTAAAAGCTTTACGATTTGAAATGAACTGCTCATCTTCATCATAGTAATAATCATCATTTGGTGAATCGTCAGGAACGAAATACTTTCCAGTCCTGTCATCGATTGCGATATTAATCCTCTTCATACAATACGTCCCTCTTGTACAACGGTTTTACGTCAACATTATTTTCAAAGAAATTTATATAATCAAATATGTGAGTAACCCAAATTGTAACCTCGATAGTACGCTCAGCAGAGATATCCCTCTTCTTTGCAGGTCCAATAGCATAAGCTCCAGTAGGGGTATACCATGTCATTAAACCCTCATTATCATCATCTGGAAACGTACCAGACATATCAAACCATGTAATAATTTGGTCATCATCGGTACTATCAATTAAACTGATCAATAAATACTTATTACCGTGATTTTTATGAAACTCTTCAAAACCAGATTTTGAAAATTCTGTATTCAGTACATCCTCATCAAAACCACCAGCATACATATCAATAATATGAGAACCAAATTCTTTAATCTTCATTTGATTTGCACCTTCAATTTATGATCAACGCCTTTGACATTGTGCGGGAAAACAATTTCATCGTTCTTGCCCCAAGCTGGCACCAGCTTTATCCCTGGCCTACGCATAAAAGCAATTTTCTATTGAACGGTGAAGAAGGCAGACATGTTCTCTATTAATTCGTTAAGTCCAGGAGACTCCTCATATGATTTTAGAATGTCTCCTAGCTCATCATCATCATTCACCAGACCGATAATTTGCTCGATTATCTGGTCCTCGGTCTTGCCGTTAATGATTAAAATACGCTTGTCATCCATCTTATAGCCACCTTTTTCAGATGCCTCTCACAGTTCCATAATTATAAGTTAGCGTAGTTCTTTTTTTAATTTCATCTAAACTAAAGCCTTTCTTCAGTTTGCAGCTTGCAACCTTCAGCTTGCAAAGCAGCCTCTCACTAAACGTCATTAAGGGCAGAGACTACACCTCCGATGTCTCGATGACCTGGATAAAGGACGCGATGGTCGAGTCGACGAAAAAGCTAGCCAAATAAAAGCCTTATGTCACTGGGTAAAAGAAGCCCCGACGATCGTTTCCGCGGAAGCACCCCTCTCGGTGCTTCCACATCCCGTTAACGTCAAAGGCGCAGCCCAAGCCCCGAATCGAGCCCACGCAGACAATCCGCGAGCCAATCGCCCGCCAGCCTACTCCAACCCGGGGCCGCCATACTTCCCCGTCTCCGAGTCGTAGCTCAGCACGGCGACCTCGCCGTGTTCCATCACGTTCCCGTCAATGTAGTAGTGGCTGGCGCCGTCGTGCCAGATACCGCGGTAGCCCGTGATGCCCGAGATCGCCTCGGTGTTGATGTGCCCGGCGATAACATCTAGGTAAAACTTACGCCCCACGTAATCGGGCAGCGTCATAGTAAACGACTCGTCAGATGTGCCGAGCTTCCAGTACTCCCCGGCACCCTCGTCAATGCCGGCATGCACAAAGACCTGGCCGAAGGGGCTCTCGTAAAAGTAAGGGAGCTTGCGGACCCACGCGATGATGTCCGCGTGCTCGACCTTCATACGCTCAACCGTATAGGCGTAGGCCTCCTCGAACTTCCTGAGCCTCAAAAGGTGCTTAACGTGCTTGAATGCCTCGGCATCCAGGAAGCTCTTGGCCGTTGCCAGATTGCTGTCGGCAAGTATCCATGCCTGCGTGAAATTGGGGTCCTTCACCTCGTCAATGTACTCGAGGAACATCTCCTCGTGGTTGCCGCGCAGCGCCACGACGCGATCGCCGTACCGCTTTTGCAGGTCCATGACGAGCTCGAAGACCCCGAGTGAATCGGGGCCTCGGTCGCAGTAGTCGCCAAGCAAAACCAGCTTGGAGTCCTCGGCGTCGAGGTCGATGGTGGAAAGCGACGTTTTAAAGGCGTCCAAGCATCCGTGAATGTCACTCATGGCGTAGATATGCACGTATGACCTCCTGTTTGCGTCGGAGTCCCGCTCGTTTGAGCCATGCGGCGCGGCGGCCCCTCTGATTTTGCGGGCGCCGGGCAACCTTGTCCTGTCACGCCCCTCAACATGGTTAAAAGTATATCTCGCCGTGCGGACACAAATTTACCCCTGGGGTCGAGCCGCTCGGCCTGCGCTTGCCTCAAAGGCTGCCTGTGCCCACACCACCCAAAAACTCATCCAACATTAATCTTGGCTCAAGAATCGCTTAATCTATAACCTGCACTATAGAGTTCGACCAAGGGCGGGGCGGCGCCGCGCGACGCAGGCCGCCGAACGCAACGCTCGCGCCCGGGCAGATAGCCCGGCGTCGCGCCCATCGAACGAAAGGACAGGTCATGGACGACCTCGAAAAAGTTGAAACCATCCGCACCAAGCGCAACGTGAGCTATACCGATGCCAAGGCCGCGCTCGACGCCGCCGACGGCAACGTTCTGGACGCCATCATTTGGCTCGAGTCGCAGGGCAAGACCCAGACCACGTCGGCGCACGCCGCCACCGAGTCCGCGCCGGCCGACGAGCCCTCGGCCGAGATGGTCGCCGCGCAGGCTGCCTACGAAAAGTCGAGCGAAAAGACCGACTTCTCCAAGAAGATGGACGGCGTGTGGGAGTACCTCAAAAAGCTCTTCCGCCTGAGCCTGGACACCAAGTTTATCGCCACGCGCCGCGATGCGATCATCCTCAACATCCCCATCCTGATTCCCATCGTCGCCCTGTTTGCCTGGGGCGCCACGATATGGCTGATGCTGATTGGTCTGTTCTTTGGCATGCGCTACCGTATCGACAGCGACGGCGACGTGCCCGGCAGCATCAACAACCTGATGGATCACGCCGCCGATGCCGCGGACGGCATCAAGCAAAATCTGAACGACGACAAGTAATCGCAGACGGGGGCACGCATGGCACGGATCCTTATCGTAGAGGACGAGGAGAAAATCGCCCGCTTTGTGACGCTCGAACTGGAGCACGAGGGCTACCAGGTGGAGCACGCCGCCGATGGCCGCACCGCCGTTGACCTGGCGCTGGAGCGCGACTACGATCTGATTCTGCTCGACGTGCTGTTGCCGCAGCTCAACGGCATGGAGGTCTTGCGGCGTGTCCGCAAGCACAAGGATGTGCCGGTGATCATGGTCACCGCGCGCGACGCCGTGATGGACAAGGTGGCCGGGCTCGATGCCGGCGCCGACGATTACCTGACCAAGCCATTTGCGATTGAGGAGCTGTTCGCACGGATCCGCGTGGCGTTGAAGCGCGCTGAGGCCGTACGGGCGGCTTCGGGCGTTAGCGGCGTTGGGGTCGGGGAGGGCGCGGCAGGCGGCGCGGGCGCCGGAGCCACTGCGATGCCCCCGGTCGGCGGCTCGACCCAGGCTTCCGCCACGCCCTCCCCCACCGCGCTCACCGTGGGCTCGGTCGCGCTCGATCCCGACCGCCGCGAAGTCACGGTCGGCGGCTCGCCCATCGTGCTGACCGCCCGCGAGTTCGATGTCCTCGCCCTGCTTATGGCACATGCCGGCACCGTGCTCACGCGTGAGCGCATTGCGCACGAGGCGCTAGGCTACGACTATGTGGGCGACACCAACAACGTCGACGTGCACATCGCGCACCTGCGCGCCAAGATCGAGGACGCCGGCGGCGCCCGCATCATTCAGACCGTGCGCGGGGTGGGCTATGTCTGCCGCGCGTAACGACGAGACCAAGCGCGTCACCTCCATCGCCCGCGCCATCAACTGGAGCTACATGTGGCGGCGCTTGGTGAGCTAC
>JAHYYK010000059.1 GCA_019425005.1 Collinsella sp. | reverse complement strand
ACGTCGGGCTCGACAAAATGGGCTCCAGAGGTTTTGTCATTGCGCTTGGGGGTCGTGAACAAGGCGGCCATGGTTACTCCCATCCTCATAGGGCCTATGCGATTACGCCCAGCATATCTGCAGGATGTAGCCGGCGGTAGTGCCGTTTTGAGGGCAAAATGTCCAAAACTCGGGAAGCAATACATCGCGCGTCCGTGCGTTGCCTGGCTTTAAAAGAAAAGCGCGGAGCCGCTCGATGCGACTCCGCGCTTTGGTGTTCTGCTTTGGCAGCTTTGCCGCTACGCTACAAAGAAGTAGACGAGGAAGGCGAGGGCTGCGATCCACATGAGCGGCTTGATCTTGGAGGCCTCGCCCTTAAAGAGCGCGACGATCACGTAGGCGATAAAGCCCAGGCCAATGCCGGCAGAGATGGAGTAGGTGAAGGGCACGCCGGCGACAATCATGAACGCCGGGAAACCCTGCGACACGTCGGACCAGTCGATCTCGGAGGCCTCGCTCATCATGAGGTAGCCGACGTAGACCAGAGCACCGCAGGTGGCGGCGCTGGAAACGATGGTGACGATGGGGGAGAAGAACGCGGCGAGAATGAACAACACGCCGGTGGTGACGGAGGTGAGGCCCGTGCGGCCACCGTCGGCAGCGCCAGAGGTGGACTCGACGAAGGTGGTGATGGAGGAGACGCCCATGAAACCGCCCACAGCAGCGGCGGCGGAGTCGACGATCAGGATCTCCTTGATATTCTCGACGTTGCCGTCGTCGGTGAGGAACTCGCCCTGCTTGGCCACGGCCATCGCGGTGCCCATGGTGTCGAAGAAGTCGCTCATGAGCAGCGAGAACGAGATGACGAGGAGCGCGGGGTCGGTAAGGACCTTGACGATGGCAGGCACGCCGCCGGCGTCGGCGATGGGGCCACCGATGCTCGAGAAGTCGAGCGGGGCGATGATACCGGTCGGAGCCTGGGTCACACCTAGGGGGATACCGGCGATGACGGCGACGACGATGCCGATGAGCAGCGAGCCGGGGACGTTGCGGCAGGCGAGGGCGACTGTCACCAGGATGGAGATGATGCCGACGATGAAGGTGGGGGAGGTGATGTCGCCCAGACCGACGAGTGTACCGGCGCCAGCGGTGATAATGCCGGCATCGCACAGGCCAATCATGGCGATGAACAGGCCCAGACCCACCGAGATGGCGTGACGCAGGACAACCGGGATGGCGTCCATGATGGCCTCGCGCAGGCCACAAAGCACGAGCAGCAAGATGACGACGCCCTCAAGGAAGATGACGCTCATGGCCACGTGCCAGTCACCGCCGCAGACGGTGGTGGTGATTCCAGCGATCATCGCGTTGACGCCTAAGCCCGACGCGCAGGCGAGCGGGCGGTTGGCGAAGATGCCCATGCAGATGGTCATGATGCCGGCGCCCAGGCAGGTGGCGCAGGCGAGCGCCCCCGCATCGATGCCGGCGCCCGAGAGCACCGCGGGGTTGACGGCAATGATGTAGGCCATTGCCAGGAACGTTGTCAGTCCAGCGCGAAGTTCGGTCCCGATTGTGGACTTACGCTCGCTGACGTGAAATAGTTCGTCCATGCATACCCTTTCCTTGTTCGGCCCCGAGTTTAGGCCAATTGACACGAACTCACTTACTATATCGCCTTTACAACCTTGCTGTTCCTCACATGTTGATGTTCGGCGCTTTGTAGCGGACGGGCGGTATTTTCCGTATGAAAATGTGTGGGTACCGTATACTTAAGCGGTTACAACGACCCCTATGGAGGAACGTATGATTAAAGAGCTTTGCCACGACGAGGCTATCCTGTCCCAGCGTTGCGAGGTTGCGACCGTCGAGGACGAGTCGGTCGCACAGGACCTGATCGATACCATCAAGTCGCTCGACGATGCCGGCTGCCTTGCCGCTAACCAGATTGGCGTTACCAAGAAGGTTTGCGTCTATCTGGACGACGCCGGCGAGCCCCACGTGCTCTACAACCCCCGTTTGGTGTTTGGCCTGGGCGCCAGCAAGATGGAGGAGAGCTGCCTGACGCACGAGGAGGTCACCAAGTCCACGCGCTATATCAAGTGCAAGGTTGCCTTTGACCAGATTGTCGACGGCAAGATGAAGGAGTGCCGCCGTGACTACGCGGGCTTTGAGGCACAGATGATCCAGCATATGATCGACCACTGCCAAGGTAAACTTGTCTAGGGTGACTACAGCACCGCACTTCGTCTCTTTTGGCCCGGGCATGACATTGTTGTCATGTCCGGGCTTTTGTGTTTAGCGCCTTTTTGTTTGGAGACAATGAACTTAGCAAGAACGTAAAGCTAGGAGGCGCCATGTGTACGAGTATCCGATTTACCGATAATTCTGGTCACATGTATCTGGGCCGCAACCTCGACTGGAGCTTTGACTACGGCCAACAGGTTCGCGTGATGCCGCGCGGGTTTCACATTCCGTATTCGTTTATCGACGACGCGACAGCGGCACACGCGGTGATCGGTATGTGCATCGATTACAAGAACTACCCTATGTTCTTCGACTGCGGCAACGATGCAGGCCTCGCCGTGGCGGGTCTCAATTTCCCGGGTTATGCCGAGTACGCCGAGGACCCTGTCGACGGCAAGACCAATATCGCAGCCTATGAGTTTCCCCTGTGGGTGGCAGCGACGTTCTCGACGGTCGACGAGGTCGAGGCTGCGCTGCGCGATACGGTGATTGTCGCCAAATCTGCCGGAGAGGGGCTGGGCGTGTCGCTGCTCCATTGGATTATCGGCGACAGCCAGCGCAGCATCGTGGTCGAGATGATGGCTGACGGCCTGCATGTATACGGCGATCCGGTCGACACCCTCGCCAATCAGCCCACCTTCCCGTGGCACATGGAAAACCTCCGCACCTATATCACCGCCACAAGCGATTTTCCGCAGACGGCGACATGGCGTGGCGCCGAGCTTAAGCCCTATGGAGCCGGTGCCGGCATGCGCGGCATTCCGGGCGATTGCTATTCGCCGAGCCGTTTTGTAAAGGCGGCGTACCTCAATGCCAATTACCCACAAAAGGAGAGCGAGACCGAAAACGTCGTTCGCATGTTCCGCTCGCTCGAGGGCGTGGTGATGATCGAGGGAGCGTCCAGGATGGGCGATGGCAAGTTCGAGAAGACTATCTACACCGGATGCTTTAGCGCGTGCACGGGCAATTATTACTACGCGATGTATGGGGATCCGTCGATTCGCTACGTGAGCCTGATGGATGCCGAGGGCGCGAGCTCCGATAGGCTCGTGGTTCCCGAGCCGCGCCGTTCGTAGCCGCTAGCTTTACTGCAATGCAAAGCGGCCCTGCGTCTCTCGTGAGGTGCAGGGCCGCTGTCGTTGATTTGTGACGTCACTAGAAGTTGACGTCGTTGAGTTGTTCGCTCTCGAGGCCGTCGAGCTGTTGCTGTTCGGGCGTATCGGCGACGCTCTCGAGCAGCTCGGTGGGATCGACGTTCATGTTTCTACCGGCCTCGTTGCCGTTGACCAAGTCGTCCGAGAAGATGTCGACTTCCATTTCCTCGGCTTCCTCGATCTGAACTTCGAGCGGCACCTGGGTGCGCACGAGTTTGACTGCCGGGCGCATGCGGGCAAAGAGGGGCACGTACTCGATGATGATGGCCGAGTTCTCTAGACCGTACCAGCGTGCCGGGCTTCCGCAGGCGCGGCGGACGGCGTACTTGATGGCCATCACGCGGTGGTCGTTGCGGTTGATGTCCGTTTCGGGGGCGAGCATCTTGCGCAGCATGCAAAAACGGAAGTCGCCCACGTTGCCGCGTGTCTCGTAGATGGAGTAGGTGTGATGCTGCGGCGGCAGCTCACCCGATGCCATCAGGTCGCCAACGATCTGGCGCAGGTAGGCATTGATGCGCTGGTTGACCTTAAAGCCCAGGTCCAGGCGCACGCGGAACAGGAAGTCCGTGCCAAAGGTCTCGACGGAATACTCGTGCGTATAGGGCTCATCGGTAACGTACACGTTGATGAACCAGTATGCCTTGGCGCGCTTGGGATGCTTATCCAAGATGGAATAGAGCACATCGCGGTCGAGCGTGAGCGGGTCGGGGCTGTTGGTGAGGAACACCAGGTTGTCGGCAAGCACGGGATAGGTCTCGTCGTTGCGCAGGCGGTCGAGCTGGTCAATGTACTTGGAGACGGGCAGCAGGATGGTCTGCGTGCGCTCGATGGCGGTGCCGCGGCGCCACACGTACATAAGGCCAAACAGCAGCGCGGCCAAGAAGATCATGACATAGCCGCCGTCAAAGAACATGGTGAGGCACGAGGCAAAGAAGCACAGCTCAATGGCGCCAAAGAGCAGTGCGAAGACGCAGGCACCCAGTTTGTGCTTGAGGATGCCGGCGATATAGCTCGTCAAAAGCGTCGTGGTCATGAGCATGGTCACGGTGATGGCGAGGCCGTAGGCGCTCTCCATGCGCTCGGAGTTCTGGAACAGCAGCACGATGAAGATGCAGCCGACCCACATGATGTTGTTGACGAGCGGAATATAGAGCTGGCCCTTGGTGTCGCTGGGGTAGTGGATGCGCAGGTGCGGCATGAGATTGAGACGGGTTGCCTCGGATACCAGCGAGAACGAGCCGGTGATGAGCGCCTGCGAGGCGATGATGGCCGCTACGGCCGAAAGCACGATGGCAAAGGGGCGCAGGGGCTCGGGAAGCATCATGTAGAACGGGTTGACGATATCCATCGCGAGCATCTGGGGGTTGGAGTTATTGGCGAGTAGCCAAGCTCCCTGACCCAGATAGTTGAGGATAAGGGCCGCCTTAACAAATGGCCAGGATGCATAGATGTTTGCCTTGCCCACGTGGCCCATGTCCGAGTAGAGTGCCTCGGCACCGGTTGTCGACAGAAAGACAAAGCCGAGCACCATAATGCCCGAATGGTTGATGGGCGAGAACAGGAACATAATGCCGCGGATGGGGTTGAGCGCGCGCAAGATGGACAGGTTGCCGAGCATGTTGAACAGACCGGCGCCTGCCAGGAACAGGAACCACAGCGTCATGAGCGGGCCGAAGAGCTTGCCGATTGACGAGGTGCCGGCGCGCTGCATGGCAAATAGGCCGCAGATAATGATGATGGTGATGATGATGACGTTGGTCTGGCCGTCGCCCAGCAGCGCATGGCCCCATTCGATGGTGCGCAGACCCTCGATGGCTGTGGTGACCGTGACGGCGGGGGTGAGGATGCCGTCGGCGAGCAGCGCCGCGCCGCCGATCATGGCGGGCAGAATCAGCCATGGTGCCACCTTGCGTACGAGGCTGAACAGGGCGAAGATGCCGCCTTCGTTGTGGTTGTCGGCCTTCATGGCGATTACCACGTACTTGACCGTGGTCACGAGCGTCATGGTCCAGATGACGAGCGAAAGCGCGCCCAGGATCATGTCCTCGCTGACGGTACCGATGCCGCCGTTGTTGGCGACGATTGATTTCATGGTGTACATGGGGCTCGTGCCGATGTCGCCATAGACGACGCCGAGCGTTACGAGCAGCATGCCAGCGGAGAGGGGGATGGCTCCGTGCCCGCCTTGCCCGCGCTGGTCTTGGAGGTTTGCCTCCAGTTTGTTGTGTGCCACGAGGACTCCCTTAGACATCCGGTTATCTGTCTAGGACAAAAAACTTTATGCCGTCTTTATACATACAAGAGCAGTTTGGCACATCGGGTTATTTTAGACAATAATCCTCAGCTGGGGATTATTTATCTACGCAGGTAGCATTTCAAAGCAGGGGCTTTTAAGCACGTGCTGTCTGGGCGATGCCAGCCTTGGCGTTTGCGCGTTTGCCGGCGAGTTCGCAAAAAATTGCGCCGCCGATGATAAGCGCGGCGCCCATCAGGCGGACCGGTGTTATGGCTTCACCCAAAAGGGCGGCCGAGAACACGACCGCCGAAAGCGGCTCGAGGTAGCCGACGACGGCGACGGTCTGGACGGGCAGCTTGGCGACGGCGCTAAAGTAGAGCAGGCAACCAATGCCGGTGTTGACGACGCCGAGCATAGCGACGGCGCGCCAATCAATGCTGGCGGCGACGCCGGCGGACAGGAACGAGGGAGCGCCCTGCGTGATGAGCGTGAGGGCCAGTGCGGTCACAAAGGCGGCGCTCACTTGGAGTGCGGAGTTCTCGAGGCCCTCGATGTGCGGCGCACCCTTGCTGGCGATGACCATCAATGCATAGCAGAAGGCCGAGGCGATTCCACAGACGATGCCCGCAATGGGCATATTGCCGCCTAGACCTTGCGCTGCAATGAGAAAAGCACCGCAGGCGACGGCGACAAAGTCAGCGATTTTGCCGCCGGTCAGCTTTTCGCCAAAAATGAGCGGGGAGAGGGCCATAACGATGATGGGGCCGCAGTAATACAACAGCGAGGAGATACCAACGCCGATCGTCTGATAGGCGCGGAACAGGAAAATCCAGCTGGCGCCCAGCGCGGCGCCCGAGACGATGAGCGCTGCGGCCTCGCGGGGGCGAGACGGAGCCTGCAGGTTATGGCGCTTGGTTATGAAGAGGATGGCGGCAAGGGTGAGAGCGCCCAAAAACGTGCGCAACAGTACGATATCGGAGCTCGGCAGCGCGATGGCAGCGGCGATGATGCCGTTGGAGCCAAACAATAGCAATGCTGCTAAGTACGTAAACAATCCGTTGTTCATGTGCTGACATCCCCTCTATATCCGAGCATGTTCACTATGGGTGAACTGGCTTTAGAAGAAAAGCGAATATAATGCATGGATAACATGACAAAAACTCATGTAAAGGTGGAGGGGTGCCGTGGAAACGAATATTCAAAAGATGCAGGTGCTGCTCGAGACCGTGCGGGCCGGCAGTTTTACGCGCGCCGCCGAGCGGCTGAGCTATTCGCAGTCGGGCGTGAGCCGCATGGTGGGCGACCTTGAGACCGATTGGGGTTTTAAGGTGCTCGACCGCAGCCGCGAGGGTGTGGTGCTTTCTGCCGATGGGCGGCAGATCATGCCGGCGGTTGAGGCGCTCTGCGAGGAGTTTGGCCGCCTGCAGCGACACGTGGACGAGATGCGTGGGCTCATGCGCGGCAAGATCTGCATTGGTACGTTTTCGAGTGTGGCGACCCATGTACTGCCGCCGGTGATTGCGCGCTTTCGCGCCGATCATCCGGATGTCGATTACGAGCTGCTGATGGGTGATTACTCCGAGATTGAGCAATGGGTGGCGGAAGGCCGCTGCGACCTGGGCTTTATTCCGCGCGAGCCACGCGGCGCCGGCATGGCGTCGCGACCGTTGGTGCAAGACGAGTTGATGGCCGTGGTGCCAGCGGACTCCTCGCTTGCCACGGCGGAGGTCGTTTCTCTTGCCGATTTAGCCAACGAGCAGTTTATTCTGCTAGAACGCGGCACTGATGACGAGATTACGCCGCTATTCCGTCGGGCGGGGCTGGCGGTGCGCTCAAAACTGTCGACTTGGGATGACTATGCGATTATGGCTATGGTCGAGGATGGCCTGGGCGTGAGCATTCTTCCCGCGCTCATCTTGCGTCGCTGCCAGTTCGATGTTGCTGTGCGTCCGCTCGAAGGGCATCCCCATCGGCAGATCAACGCCATATATCGAACGGCCGATGTTTCGCTTGCCGCCGCTCGTTTCCTCGAATACCTCTAAATGCATGCACGTCGTTATCGCCTTGGGATAAATCTCGAGGTCTTGCTCATTTTATTTTTGAAATTGAACTTTACGAAATAGCACGGCGCTATACTGCTGCCTAAATTGAACTCAGGTTCAATTCGTGTTGTATAAATTGAACTTTGCCAGCAAGGAGGTTCTAGTGGCCCAAGAGACGTTTAGCGATCGTCTGCGACAGGCTATGTCCGGTTGCGACGTTCGCCAGTCGGACGTGATCCGCGCATCGGAGATGCTCGGCAAAAAACTCGGCAAGAGTCAGATGAGCCAATATGTGAGCGGCAAGACGATTCCGCGGCGCGATGTGGCTGAGCTGCTCGCCCGTATTTTGGAGGTCGATGTTACCTGGCTGCTTGCCGGCGACGCCGATCAAGGCGAGGCATCATCACCCCGCAACGATTCCAAGCCCGAACCCCATCCCTCAGCTCAAATTGCAAGGAGCACCACCATGCGTACTTTTTCTAAATCCACCAAGCTCGATAACGTCCTGTATGACGTGCGCGGTCCCGTCGTCGACGAGGCCGCCCGTATGGAGGACGAGGGCGAGCGCATCCTCAAGCTCAATATCGGCAACCCGGCGCCCTTCGGTTTCCGCACGCCCGACGAGGTCATCAAGGACATGCGCCAGCAGCTGCCCGACTGCGAAGGCTATTCCAACTCGCGTGGCCTGTTCTCCGCGCGCAAGGCGATCATGCAGTATTCGCAGATCAAGGGCTTGCCCAACGTTCAGATGGAGCATATCTACACGGGCAACGGCGTGTCCGAGCTCATTCAGCTTTCGATGAACGCGCTGCTCGACAATGGCGACGAGATTCTGATCCCCAGCCCCGACTATCCGCTCTGGACGGCGTGCGCAACCCTTGCCGGCGGTCATCCCGTGCACTATCTGTGCGATGAGCAGGCGGATTGGTATCCCGACCTGGAGGATATGGAGTCCAAGATCACGAGCGCGACCAAAGCCCTCGTCATCATCAACCCCAACAACCCCACGGGTTCCGTCTATCCGCGCGAGGTGCTCGAGGGCATCGTCGAGGTTGCACGCAGGCATCAGCTGATGATCTTTGCTGATGAGATCTACGACCGCCTGTGCATGGACGGCTACGAGCACGTCTCGATTGCCTCGCTCGCTCCCGATCTGCCCTGCGTCACCTTTAGCGGTCTGTCCAAGTCGCACATGATCGCGGGCCATCGTATTGGCTGGATGGTGCTTTCGGGCAACCAGCGCTGCATGAGCGACTTCATCATGGGCATCAACATGCTCTCCAACATGCGCCTGTGCTCCAACGTGCCGGCTCAGTCGATCGTTCAGACGGCGCTCGGTGGCCATCAGTCCGTCAACGACTACATCCGCCCCGGCGGCCGTGTCTACGAGCAGCGCAACTTTGTGTATGAGGCGCTCAACAAGATTGACGGCATCTCGGTGGTTAAGCCGCGTGCGGCGTTCTACATCTTCCCCAAGATGGATGTGAAGAAGTTCAACATTACCGATGACGAGCAGTTCGCCCTTGACCTGCTGCACGAGAAGAAGATTCTGATCACGCGCGGCGGCGGCTTCAACTGGGCTGAGCCCGACCACTTCCGTATCGTGTACCTGCCGCGCATGGAAGTGCTCAAAGAGTCCCTCGAAGATCTCGCCGACTTCTTCGATCATTACCGCCAGAGCTAGTGGGATAGAAGTTCCGCACTATGAAAAGCTCCCTGCAGTTGTTTTGCTGCAGGGAGCTTTCTTGAATCGGCGGAACTAAATAACGATTCCGCAACAGTGGTCGATTTCGTGTTGGATGATTTCGGCGGTGTAGCCCGAGAAGTTTTTGATGCGGTGGACGAAATTCTCGTCCAAATACTCAACCTTAATGCGGCGATAGCGAGTACAGGGGCGCTCGCCGGAAAGCGAGAGGCATTCTTCGCTCGTCTGATAGGAATTGACCTGCTCAAGAATTTGAGGGTTGTACATCAGCAGCGCCCTGTTGCCGTCCTTTACGCAGATGATGCGTTTGCGCACGCCAATCATGTTGGCGGCAAGGCCCACGCACTCGTGCTCATGCTCATGGAGCGTATCCAGGAGGTCCTGCCCGGTCACGGCGTCATCGGGGCCCGCGTCTTCGGAAGGCAGGCGCAAAAAGAACTCGGATTTCATGATGGGTTTGATCATGGCGGGCTCCTCATGTCTCGTGCTTTCGTGGACTTTTAATAATAGCGCGGAAGGAAAGCTGCGCGTCAGCGTTACAATCTTTCGACGTTGGACCATGTTGTCAGATCCGTTGCGTGCGGCGTCTGACGTAAGTCTAGGGCTCATGCTCGCCCTGGACTGTTCCTCTGGGGCGATGTGACTGTCGTTCCAAGAGGAAGGAAATGCATGGGGAGCAAATCTCAGCAACAAGTTCAAGTAGCGCCATCGGCCACTGCGGCGTTTCTCGTCGTAATGTATATTGCAGCCTTTGTCGCCGCGTTTAACGAGAACATTATTAACGTGGCGTTGCACGACATCATGGCGGCCTTTTCGGTGAGCGCTACCACGGCGCAGTGGCTCGTTTCGGGATACATGATCGTGACGTCGATCTTTACGGCTATCATGGCCTTTCTGTCCGGTCGTTTCTCGATGCGCAAGCTGCTGTTTTTCGCATGCGGATGCATGGTCGCCGGAGAAGTCCTGTGCCTGGTCGCCCCGTCGTTTACCGTTTTGCTGCCAAGTCGTATTTTGCAGGCTGCGGGATCGGGCATCTTGTTTCCGCTCATGATGAATGTGGTGCTATCTTGTGCTCCGCGCGAGAAGCTCGGTCTGTATCTGAGCCTGGGCGGTGCCTGCATTACGCTAGGGCCGGCGTTTGGGCCCGTGATTAGTGGTCTTATGTGCACGTTGTTTGGCTGGAGGGCGGTGTTCGTAGTGCCGCTGGTGGGCGGTGTCGTGGTCGCCGCGGCGGCAGCAAAGCTCGTTCGGAATGTCGGAGAGCGCTCGAACACCACGCTTGATATTCTGTCGGTTGTTTTGCTCACTGCCGGCATTACGGCGTTCGTGTATTCCGTAGGCGAGTTCTCGACCAATGTGATGGCCGGTATCGCGACGCTTTTCGCCGCTGTTGTGGTGCTCGGCCTGTTTGCGGTTCGTCAGCTCAAGCTCAAGCATCCGGTGCTTAACGTGCGTCCCATGGCGAGCGTTCGTTTTTGGCCTGCATGCCTGCTTGTGGTGGTGTCGATGATGACGACGTTCTCGATGAGCGTTTTATTGCCGCTCTATTTTGAGGGCGCATACGGCATGACCGCACTTGTCGCGGGTTTGCTCATTTTGCCGGCGATCGCCTGCAACGCCGTGACCTCGATCGTGGGCGGACGCGTGATGGATGCCCGTGGTGCGTGGCCGCTGCTGCCGGTCGGCTTTGCCCTGATCGCTGTGGGGCAGACGGCAATCTCGATGACCGCGGCAAGCATGAACATCGGCGTTGTCGTGCTGCTGACCGTTGTGGTGTATGCCGGCGTCGGTTTGGTACTGAGCCCCTCGCAGACCGCCGGTTTGGAGACGCTTCCCGCCGCTGAGCATCCTCACGGAACGGCATTGCTTAACACGTGGAACATGATTGCCGCGTCGTTTGGTCCGTCGCTGTTTATCGGCCTGCTTTCGAGTTCTGCGGTGGCTGCTGGCGCCGCAGGCGTTGCGTCGGACGTTGCCCAGGCGATAGGATTTGCAGCCGCCGTGCGCGTGGCGGCCGTGATTGCCGTTGTCGGGTTCGCGGTGTCGCTGGTGTACGCTCGCCGCGAGTCGCACATGTCGCATTAATGTGTGCACATAGATTCTGCAGCTAGATTGGATGGCGACACCATAAACTAATGGACGTTTTGCCGAGAGGCATGAATGTATAAAGCGCAAAGAGTGCGCGACGGGCCCCGCGAATGGGGCGATGATGCCCGAGAGGGCCAAGAAGGAGTCTCATGTCTGAGAACGAAGAGATCATGAACGAGACCGAGAACGAGACCATGGCTGCCGAGGTCGAGGCAGTCGAGACCGTGGAGACCGAAGCTGCTGAGGTTGAGGCTGCTGACGAGGTTTCCGCCGAGGAGGAGGCCGAGGTTGTCGAGGCCGCCGTTGATTACGATGACGAAGAGCTGATGGACAAGATGCAGAAGGCCGCCCGCCTGCTGCGTAGCCGTCGCTTTGCTATTTCCAAGGAGGAGGAGGCCAAGGCCGAGCGTATGGCGAACATCGAGCGCGCCATCAAGCTGCTTGACCTCAAGCCCAAGATGGAGCAGAAGGAGATGTCCGACCTGCTGGGCATGCGCCTTCGTGAACTCGATGGCCTGATGGCCGAGGCCGAGGCTGCCGATCTGGTCGGCCGCATCGACGACGCCGAGGGCGATATGCGCAAGATCGTCGTCTTCGCTGCCGAGGATGCCGCTGAGGGCCTGGTCGAGCTTGCCAACAAGAAGGAGAAGCTCCTGCCCGAGCTTTCTTACGAGGAGGCCACCGAGCTGATGGCCGCTCTCGATAAGGTTATCGCTCCGCTCGTCGCCATGGGCCTGGACGAGGACCGCGGTCCTCGCGGCGGCCGTGACGATCGCGGTGGCCGTGGCGGCGACCGTGGCGGTCGCGGCGGCTTTGGCGATCGCGGTGGCCGCGGCGGTGACCGCGGCGGTCGCGGTGGCGATCGCGGTGGCCGTGGCGGCTTTGGTGACCGTGGCGGCGACCGTGGCGGTCGCGGCGGCTTCGGCGGCAACCGTGGTGGTTATGGTGACCGCGGTGGCAACCGTGGCGGCTTTGGCGGCAACCGTGGTAACGACCGCGGCGGTCGCGGTGGCGATCGCGGCGGCCGCAACGGTGGCGGCTTCCGCGGCAACCGCTTCTAATTAGTTACGCGGTTCTACGAACCGCGTAACCAGTTGACGCTGCAAACGCCCCTAAGCGGCAATCTGACGTTCAATTTCAAGGGCGCGACCATAAGGTCAGCGCCCTTTCATTTCACGTCACCTTGCTCGCTTAGGGGCGTTTTCGCTGACTTATGCTCAACCTGCGGCGTTGTCTTGCTCCGGGGGTGGCAGTTGGGGACGTTCCTTTTCTGCCGGTAGTTTGGGACACTCCTTGTCAGGTAGTCATTGGGGACGTTCTTGTTTGACTAGTCGTTTAAGAACGTCCATTACAGTCGAAATTGTCAGCCCGGGA
>JAHYYK010000058.1 GCA_019425005.1 Collinsella sp. | reverse complement strand
CGAGCGGTTTGGGCAGATGGGCGTTCATGCCGGCATCGTGTGCCGCCTTGGCGTCCTCGGCAAAGGCATTGGCGGTGAGCGCGATGATGGGGATGTCGGCTGCATCGGCCTTCTCGCTCAGACGAATCGCGCGAGTTGCCTCGTAGCCATCCATACCCGGCATCATGATGTCCATCAGGATCGCATCGAAGCTGCCGGCGGGACGACTAGTGTATAGTTCGACCGCTTCTTTGCCGTCGGCGGCGCGAGTTACGACGATGCCTTCGCTTTCGAGCAGGGCCTGGGCAATTTCGGCATTGAGCTCGTTGTCTTCGGCCAAAAGAACGTTCATGCCGGCAAGCGAGCAGCTGATCGCCTGCTCGTCCGCACCTTCTCTTGCCTGAGGGTTCTTGTCGATATCGAGCGGAATCTGGACGTTGAACGTACTTCCCACGCCGACCTCGCTCGAAATCTCAATCGTGCCGCCCATCATGTCTATGAGCGATTTGACGATCGGCATGCCCATGCCAGTTCCCTGAAATTTACTGCGGGCATCGTTGCCCTCCTGGGCAAACGGTTCGTAGATGTGCTTAAGAAACTCGGGCGACATGCCGATGCCGGTGTCCGAGACGCTAAAGCAAAAGAGCACCTGGCTATCATCGATCGGTTTAATCTGCGATGCAAAAGCGACAGTCCCGCCATCTTTGTTGTACTTGATGCTGTTGTCGAGCAGGTTGATGATAATCTGACGTACATGAGTGGGGCTTCCCATTACATGTGGATTGCAGAGGGGATGTGCTCTTTGATCCTGCATCGTAATATTGCGATCGGAAGCGCGGAGCTTGCACAGAACAATTGCATCGTTGCAGAGATCTTCGAGGTTAAATGAGACATGCTCAAGCGTTAGCTTACCATTTTCAATCCTGCCCATTTCTAGAATGTCGTTGATGAGTGAGAGCAGATGGTTGGCGGCGATTCGCGCCTTAGCTCGGTTTTTACGGGCGGCATCGACATCGTCTTCGTGCAATTCTTCAATTTCGATGAGCCCCAGAATGCCGTTGAGCGGCGTGCGGATGTCATGGCTCATGCGGGCGAGAAAGGCCGTTTTGGCCGCATTGGCGGCGAGTGCCTTGTTTTGCTCTACTCTGGCTCGCTGCAGGGCCCAGGTTAGAACCGCTACCCCAGTCAACAGTACACCGACGATGATGACGACAATCGAGCTACGATGACGATATATAAACCTGAACGCGTCTGATTCCTGTGCGCTATACGACGTAGAGGAATAATTGCTCGCAGAAAGCGATTCTCCGGCGTTGATGATGCCCTTGTTGACGATACTCAATAATTCGGGATTTCCGCGTCGCATAAGGCAAGAAAGTTCGGTCGTGCGTGAGAGTTCCTGTATCTCGTAGTCTCTGATATCGTAGCTATCTCGGATGGTTTCCAGCCGTGCGTTGGGAACAACGATGCAGCTTGATCTTCCGTCCTTAAGGGCAGAAAGCATGTCGTCTGCAGACGGATACTCGGTTACATTTGCATTTGGAAACATAGTTTTTAATTCGCTGCGGTTGACGATGGAAAACCCCGTGCAACAGATATTACGGAGATCCTTGTTGAGATCGCTGGTGGCGTGGATGGCGGTAAGAGAGATCGTTCCCATCGAAATCGATTGAACGGTCCCCATTTGCTCGGCAAGCCAGTAGTCGCGAAATGCCGGTAGGGCGATGTCGATATTTCCCTTTGAGAGCGCTTCCATCATTTGCTGGTTGCTTGAAAAAGCGAGCGTGTGTACGGTAATGCCAAATTTGTCGTGGAGCGTCGTAACGAGTGAGATGAGTGACCCTTCCATTTCTCCGTTTGCATCTTGGTTGCAGAAGGGGAGATTGTTGTTGAGATAACCAAGTGTAAGCGTGTTGTTATTGGCCTTGAGCCACGACCGTTCGGAGTTGGTAAGTGATGCGGATCCGCTATTTTGCGCCGAGTAGTTGGATTTGACTTCGTCGTTGTAGCGCGGGTTGGTGCGGTTGATTGCCGCCATGGCCGAGTTGATGTCGTTCATCAGATCGGGGCGGCTTTTGGGAACGGCAAAATAGTAGTCGCTCGAGCCTACGTAGAACATGGGCGACGCATCGGGCGACGAAATGGTGTCGTTCATGATGACGGCGTCGACCTCGCCGTCTGAAAGTGCCTCAAAGAGGGCGCCGCCGGTGTCGATTTCTTTATAGGTACAGGTGACGCCTTCGTTGGCGAGCCACTGCTGGCCGACGAAGGTTTGCATAACGCCAGAGTTGCAGCCGATGGTGAGGCCTTGGAGTGCCTGGGGGTCACCCTTGGCCAGATCGTCGCGATCGGGCTTGGCGTAGATGTAGTAGCGCTCGGTGCCCTCGGGGTTTGAGGAAAAGAGTAACTTTTGCTCGCGTTCTACTGAATGCGAGATGTTGGGCATGAGGTCGATTTCGCCCTTCTCGAGCATGTCCATGAGCTCGGTGAAGGTGCCGGACACGTATTCGTACTGCCAGCCAGGGGTGTAGTACGAGAGGGTCTGGAGGTACTCGTAACCCCATCCCGAGAGGCGCTCGCCCGGTGTGCCTTCCTGGAACCCCTCGTTGTTGACAAGCCAGCCGACGCGGACCGTCTTGACCTGCTGGTCGGAGTCGGCGGCAAAGGCCGGGGTGGGCATGACGGCGCTCAGTAGTGTGAGCGCAGCAAGCGCGACGGCTAGGGTGCGATATAGAGCTAAGCGAAGGACGGCGGAAGGTTTCACAGACAATCCTATCGAGTTGAGATAATACCGCATAGGGATACCAGCTCAGCCACCCTAACACCCGGCAGATGGGTAGTCATTGGGGACGTTCTTAAACGACTAGTCGCTGGGGACACTCTTTGCCGGAGTTGGCACTTAGGGACGTTCCCAATCTGTTTGACACAAAAGGAACGTCCCCAAGTGCCGGATGTGCGACAATACCGAGCAACGTGATGGGGCGTCTGGGAAAAGGGGTCGCGATGAACAAGTTGAGGACGCTTGCCGACGTGTTGCGCCAGGCTGGCTTTGCGCGCATCACCGGCCTGTTCCTTATCTTCTACCTGCTGTGCTCGACGGCCGTCTGGCTGTCCGACCCTGCGACCCTTACGTTTGGCGATGGCCTCTGGTTTAGCTTTGAGACCGTATCGACGATCGGCTTTGGCGATATCCCGGCCGAAACGCCGGTTGCCCGCGCTATCACCGTCGTTTTGAGCGTCATCAGCATCTTCTACATCGCCATGCTCACGGGCGTGGCGGTGAACTACTGCAATACGCTCATCAAGATGCGCCAAAAGGACACCATGGCGCGCTTTATGGACGATCTTGAGCACCTGGAAGAGCTCGATCGCGATGAGCTCGCCGACCTGTCGCGCCGCGTGCGCGAATATCGCCGACGCCAACGCTAGGGCGGGCGCCGCGCGTCACGATGAGGGGGACAAAAATATGAATATTACGGTATACCTGGGCGCCAGCGTCGGTAACGACCCGGCGTTTCTGCCTGCGGTGCGGCAGCTCGGCACATGGATTGGCTCCAACGGCCACGCGCTGGTATACGGCGGGTCCAAGTCGGGACTGATGGGCGCGCTCGCCGATAGCGTGCTCGATGCCGGTGGGCACGTGACCGGCGTGGAGCCAAGCTTTTTTATCGAGGCCGAGTTTCAGCACGATGGTATCGATGGCCTGATCGTGACGGGCGACATGGCCGAGCGTAAGGCCAAGATGATCGAGCTCGGCGATGCGTTCGTCGCCTTTCCGGGCGGCACGGGCACACTCGAGGAGATCGCCGAGGTCATGTCGGCTGTATCGTTGGGGCATCTGAGCACGCCGTGCATTCTGTACAACCTGAACGGTTACTACAACGACCTCAAGGCGCTGCTCGAGCACATGATTGATAAGGGGCTTTCGAGCCCGAGGCGCCAGCAAGGCATTTACTTTGCCGAGGACCTGCACGAGATCGCATCGATTATCGGCAGCTAAGCCGTAGGCCTATCGCACGTGCGGCGCCCAACGGTGCCGTTTGAGGCGTAGATGGCTGGCCCGTCCGCGCTGTGCCCGTCCTACAATAAAACGCATCTTTGTCGATTTAGACCACGGGAGGTCCCGATGGACAACCTTGCAAAACCCAAAAACCGTGCGCTGTTTTTAGTTAGCGTAGCCGTGACCGGTGCGTTTGCAGGCGCCGCGGTCTGGCTGTTTTTCTTTGCGATGGAGCACGGTATCGACTATCTATGGACCGAGATCCCGCATATGCTGGGCGTCGCTTCGCCCGAGCTCGCGAGCGGTCCGTTCGGTTTTTTGCCGTATCCGTTTTTCGTCTGCCTGCTGGGCGGCCTGCTGATCGGTCTGTACGAAAAGCTTACGGGCACCAAGACCGATGACCTCAACCAAGTGATGGTCAAGGTAAAGCGCGACGGCCGCTATCCGTACGATAACCTGGGCAAGCTTTCACTCGCGGCGTTGCTGCCGCTGCTGTTTGGCGGAAGCATTGGACCGGAGGCCGGCCTGACCGGCGTTATCGCGGGCCTGTGCAGCTGGGTCGGCGACCGCATGCGTCGCTTTGGCGCCGAGTTTAGAGAGCTCACACTGCTGGGTACCCAGGCTGCCCTGACGGCGCTCTTTACTGCGCCCGTCTTTGGCTTTGTGGCGCCGCTCGCCGGCAGCGCTGACGGCCAGGGCGCTAATGACGATGAGTCCGCGTCCGATGAGATCACGATCAAGCTTCCCAAGGCGCAAAAGACCGTGGTCTACGGCATTGCGATTGCCGGCGGTCTGGGTACCTACCTGCTGCTCGGCCAGCTTATGGGCGGCGGCATGGGCATGCCCAGGTTCGAGTCCGCTCAGGTGGGCAACCTGGAACTTGTCTGGCTCATTCCGCTGGCGTTGGTCGGCACCGTATGCGGCTGGCTGTACTTTGTCTCTGAGCACGCGAGCGAAGCGTTTGCCCGGGCCATAGGAGAGCGTCCTGTCGTTAAGGCAATGCTGGCTGGTCTGGCGCTCGCCATCTGCGGCACGGTCCTGCCCTACACCATGTTTGCCGGCGAGACCCAGGCCGACGTGCTCATGGAAACCTACCTGACCATTCCCGCCGGCGTGCTTATCGCGACCGGTCTGGTCAAGGCCATGCTGACGCCCGCCCTCATCAACCTGGGCTGGCGCGGCGGTCACTTCTTCCCGGTTATCTTTTCGGGCGTGAGCCTGGGCTACGGCTTCGCTATCCTTACCGGCGCCGATCCGGTCTTTTGCGTCGCCGTCTGCACCGCCTCGACGATGGGCGCCGTTATGCGTCAGCCCGTCATGGTCGTGGGCCTGCTGCTCATGTGCTTCCCGCTCAAGGGTATCGTTTGCATGATCATCGCCGCCGTCATCGCGGCGGGCATTCCGCTGCCCAAGCCGCTGCGCAAGTAGCACGGTGGCGCACGCCGGGGACATGCCGTTTGCCACGGATTTGCGGGGAGGGGGGGGCGATCACTCCCTTCGTGGATCGAGACTCGCATGCTTACAGATCGCGTACTCGATAAACCTTGGTGCTGACGGCGCAGCTCAGTGCACATAGCACGAGGGCCAGCGCGGCAATTCCTGCGCACAGACAGCCGAGGACGGCAGGATCGGGGTTCGCCCCGGCAATCGACATAAGCCAGTTGCTGATGGGGTTGGAGGAGCTCAGCGTGGCCATGGCAAGGCATCCGAGCAGGGCAAACAGGCCGACGGAAAAGCGCAGCGCCTCCATGTGTCCAAATCGGAAGAACAGCGGCTGTGCCAAAAACACCATCATGAGGGAGATGAGCATCGATGCGGCGGAGGCTATCGTGGTCTCAAAGACGATCTGTCCCGTCGAGGGCATGCCCATGTGATCGAAGAACGGAAAGGTGATGATGCTCAAAAGCGCGGCGGCGCAGGTCATAACGGCCGAGAAGGCAATGATGCTCAGGTAGCGTGCACAGATGATGTCTTTGCGCGAGAGGGGCAGCGTCGCCCGATAACGCTCCCATCCGTTTTGATTGTCGAAGCCGGCCAGCGAACTCATGACCATGATGGGCGACATGGCACTGACCGCGCAGGCGCCGGCGCTCATACCGGAATCGCCATCCGATGCGTTGGCGAGGGTCAGTACGACGAAGATGAACAGGCCGACGCCCGCGATGCTCGGGGCGAGCGTGCGAACGATGGCGAGCTCGGACATAAAGGCGCGTTTCATTTCGAAGCCCCTTTCAGCATGAGGCGAAGATAGTCATCAATGGTTGCCCGATCGCAGGGAATCTCTGGAAAGGCCTCGAGCGTTTCGCGACGGTCGGGCACGAGCACGTCCACGCTGTAGGCGTGGTGGGCGGCGCGGGCGTCTTCGACGCAAGCCATAAGCTCGGCGGCCTGTGCCTGAGTGCAGTGAGCGATGCCAGCACGGTCAGTAATGTCCTCGCGCGGCAGGTCAAACACAATCGAGCCGTTATCGATGCAGATGACGCGGTCGGCGGTGTGATCGAGGTCGGACGTAATGTGGCTCGAGAGCAGCACGCTGCGCTGGCCGTCGGCGACAAAGGCAAGCAGCTCGTCGAGCAGTTCCTCGCGCGCCATGGGATCAAGGCCTGCGGTGGCTTCGTCCAAAACGAGCAGCTTGGCATTGTGACTGAGTGCGCAGGCAAGCTGCAACTTCATGCCCATGCCGCGGGAGAGGTCCCTGACCTTCGTCTTGGGATCGAGGCCAAATCGGTCGATGAATCCGGCGAACGTTTCGCAGCTCCACGTGGGGTACGCCGGGCCTACGAGCCTCTCGACCTGGCCCACCTTGAGCGTGGAGGGGAAGGGGCATGTGTCCAGGACAAGGCCGACGCGGGAGCGCAGGTGGCGCTGTGCCTCGTCGGGCGCGTTGGCGTCGCAGCGCTGTCCAAGCAGATGCGCCTCGCCGGCATCGAGCTTTATAAGCCCGAGCGCGGCGCGAATGGTCGTCGTCTTGCCGGCGCCATTTGCGCCCACAAAGCCAACGATCTGGCCGGGCTCCACGGCGAGTGTGACCACTCGCAACGAAAAACGGTCGCTCACACGGCGTGAGATGCCTTTGAGTTCTAAAAGGTTTTGCATGGTATAGCCTTTCTTGCAGATGGCTACTGCATGGTTTCGGGGGCTACCAGGTCGAGCATCTCGTGCAGCTTGTCGCGCGTAACGCCCAGGGCTTCGGCTTGGCTCGCCGCTTTCGCAAGCAGTTCTTCGATATGGCAGAGCTGGTTTTCGCGCAAGAGCTCCTGGTTGCCCTCGGCGACAAAACAGCCCTTGCCCTGCACGGTGCAGATGAAGCCGAGTTGCTCCAGGTCGGCGTAGGCGCGCTTGGTGGTGATGACACTCACGCCAAGATCGCTCGCGAGTGCACGGATACTGGGGAGTTTGGCTCCCGCCGCGAGCGTGCCCGAAAGGATCTGAGCTTTGACTTGCGAGGCTATTTGCTCGTAGATGGGCTTGTCGCTCGAATTGGATAGGATGATGTCCACAGCGGCTCCTTAGCTGATGGGCTACACGTGTATATAACCGGTAAGCACAGTATATATACACTATGCACAGTTACGCAAGAGCTAAATGTGGATTAGTCCGCCAGTGCCGCGCTTGCCCCAAAACAATCTCAATCTGTAACACCTAGGTCAGTTTTGGGTCGCCTGCTGTTACAGATCGAGATCTTATTTGCCCGCCTGCTTATTTGTCTCAATCTGTAACAGTAAGAGTCGATTTGCGCGGCTAGATGTTACAGATTGAGACATTGGCTCCCTGCCTTCCTGTTTATCTCGATTTGTAACAGTTAGACCTGATTTGGGCGGCTAGATGTTACAGATTGAGATTGTGCCGGCGGGCCTGCCAGTTTGTCTCGATCTGTAACAGGTAGGGGCTCAAAACCCGTCTTGCTGTTACAGATCGAGACAATCCTTGAGGCGGCTGCCCGGTGCACAGCGAGCTCGGCTAATGAATTTGTCCTGATAGGTGCCCTATGGCGGGATTTGGCGGCTACAATAATGCGGTTACAACGACGTAATGCACTCAATGCAAGAAAGGATCCGCATGGCAAGCCTGTCGGATGAAATCTCGTCGCGCCGCACATTCGCGATCATCAGCCACCCGGACGCCGGTAAGACCACGCTTACCGAGAAGCTGCTGCTCTATACCGGCAGCATCCAGACCGCCGGCTCGGTCAAGGGCAAGAGCTCGGCCAAGCACGCCGTCTCGGACTGGATGGACATCGAGAAGGAGCGCGGCATTTCCGTTACCTCCTCGGTTCTGCAGTTCACCTATAACGGCGCCTGCGTCAACATCCTCGATACCCCCGGCCACCAGGACTTCTCGGAGGATACCTACCGTACCCTTATGGCGGCCGACGCCGCGGTCATGGTCATCGACGGCGCCAAGGGCGTCGAGGCCCAGACCAAAAAGCTCTTTAAGGTCTGTACGCTGCGCCATATTCCCATCTTTACCTTTGTGAACAAGCTCGACCACGAGGCTCGCGATCCGTTTGAGCTCATGGAAGAGATCGAGAACGTCCTGGGTATCAATACGTATCCCATGAACTGGCCGATTGGCAGCGGCCGCAACTTCCGCGGCGTGTTCGACCGTCAGACCCGTCGCGTTATCGCCTTTGAGGGCGACGGCCACGCCAATGCCACCAAGAAGGTCGCCGAGGTCGAGGCCGAGCTGGGCGATCCCGCCATGGATGAGCTTATTGGCGAGGAGAACCATAAGAACCTGATGGACGACATCGAGCTGCTCGATGGCGCCGGTGACGAGCTCGACCTGGATGCCGTGGCCTGTGGCAAGCTGAGTCCGGCGTTCTTTGGCTCGGCACTTACCAACTTTGGCGTGGAGCCCTTCCTTAAGGAGTTCCTGCGCTTGGCGCCGACGCCGCGCGCCTATACCGATACGCTCACCAGCGAGCCGGTCGCGCCCGCCGAGAACGACTTTAGCGGCTTTGTCTTTAAGATCCAGGCCAACATGGACAAGAACCACCGCGACCGCATTGCCTTTGTGCGCATTTGCTCGGGCAAGTTCGAGCGCGGCATGGATGCCTTCCATATGCAGGGCAACCGCAAGCTCAAGCTGGCCACGGGCACCTCGATGATGGCCGACGACCGCGCCATTGTGGACGAGGCGTACGCCGGCGATATCGTGGGTCTGTTCGACCCCGGCATCTTTAGCATCGGCGACACCGTGTGCTCCGGCAAGCGCCACGTGCAGTATCCGCAGATCCCGACGTTTGCCCCCGAGATGTTCGCCCGCATTACGCAGGTCGACACGCTCAAGCGCAAGCAGTTTGTGAAAGGCATGGAGGAGCTTGCCCAGGAGGGCGCCATCCAGATCTTTCGCGAGCTCGGCGCCGGCATGGAGAGCGTCATTGTGGGCGTGGTCGGCGTGCTGCAGTTTGAGGTGCTCGAGCGCCGCCTGAAGGCCGAGTATCGCGTCGAGGTTCGTCGCCAGCCGCTGCCCTATACGGACATTCGCTGGATCCAGAACGACCCCGACACCATCGACATCCCGGGTCTTTCGCTCACGCGCGACACGCTGCGCGTCGAGGATATGCGCGGCGGCAAGCTGCTGCTGTTCACGAGCCCATGGAACGTGGATTGGGCGACCGACCATAACCCCGACCTCATCCTGTCGGAGTTTGGCAACGTAACGTTTTAGCGCACCGGCGCGGTGGCCTTGCGGGGCTGCCGCGCCGTTTGCTTGCCTGATGCCGTGTGAGCGGCTATCATACCCACCGTCGTCTCAAGACCGGGGCGTCCGAGCAGTTCGGGTCCGATATCCTGCTCGTTAAACCTAAAACCAAAGGAGTACATAATGATCAAGAAGGTCATGGAGGACTACAAGGTCCTGTTGCGGAGCATTCCCGCGGCAACGGTTTCGCTGTTTTTCGTGAGCGTCATCATGATGAACCTGCTGGCCAACAAAGAGCTTATCAGCCTACCGTATCTGGCACTCGATTGCGGCTTTGTGGTGAGCTGGGTTTCGTTTTTGTGCCAGGACATGATCTGCAAGCGCTTTGGCGCCAAGGCATCCATCAAAATCTCTATCCTCGCGCTGGCGGTCAACCTGGCCGTAAGCCTGTGCTTTTGGCTGTGCTCGCTCACGCCGGGCATGTGGGGTGCTTACTACGACACGGGCATGATCGAGGTCAACACCGCCCTTAACGCCACCATCGGCGGCACCTGGTACGTGGTGTTTGGATCTTCGCTCGCCATGCTCGTTTCTGCTGTGGTTAACTCCACGCTCAACCAGTCGCTCGGCCGTATGCTCAAAAAGAATAACTTTGCGAGTTTTGCCTTCCGCTCCTATGTGTCCACGGGTGTTGGCCAGTTTATCGACAACCTGGTCTTTGCCATTGTGGTGAGCCATACGTTCTTTGGTTGGACCTGGGTGCAGGTCCTTATGTGCTCGCTGACCGGCGCTGTTGCCGAGCTGCTGTGCGAGGTCTTCCTGAGCCCTGTGGGCTACAAGGTCGTGCGCGGCTGGGAGCGCGAGAATGTGGGCGCCGAGTACCTCGAGCGCCACGCAACCGCCTAAGGAGCAGATATGCGGGTTTTGATCACGGGCGCTTCGGGCGGTATCGGAGCCGCGTGCGTGCAGCGCTTTTTGGACGAGGGCCACGAGGTCGTGGGCTTTGATCTGCTGCCGGCGGCGGTCGAGCACGAGCGCTACCGCCATCTGATCGTCGATGTCCGTGAGCCGGACTCGTTTCCAGACGACCTTGAACCCCAGGTAATCGTGAATGTTGCCGGTACACAGGACTCGGCGGACGACATCGCTGCTAACCTGTGTGGCACCATCAACGTGACCGAGCGCTACGCCTTTGTGGGGGAGGGGCTTGCCGCCACGCCGGCGCCGGCTATCAAATCCGTGGTCAATGTGGGCTCGGCGAGTGGGCATACGGGATCGGAGTTTCCCGCCTATGCTGCTAGCAAGGGTGGCGTTATCGCCTACACCAAAAACCTTGCAAATCGCTTGGCGCCGCAGGCCATCGCCAACAGTGTGGACCCGGGCGGCGTGATCACGCCGCTCAACCGTTGCGTGATGGAAGATGAGCGCCTGTGGAACCAAATTATGGAGCTCACGCCGCTTAAGCGCTGGGCCACTGCCCAAGAGATCGCCGAGTGGATCTACTTTGTGGGCGTGACCAACCGGTTTATGACCGGGCAGAGTCTGCTGATCGATGGCGGAGAGGCCGGCCGCACCCAGTTTATCTGGCCCGAGTAACAAAACGCGCCCGATGGAAAGCCGTCGGGCGCGTTTTGTTATTTTTGTTTCTAGCCGAGACAGCCCCAGTCGATGGGGCTGCTGCCGTTTTGCTCGAGCAATTCATTGGCAGCGGAGAAGGGGCGCGACCCCATAAAAGCGGGGAGTTCTGCCGTGGCACGGTTGGCCGAAAGCGGCGAGGGGTGCGTGGAGGCAAGGCAGAACTTGCCGGTTGTCTTGCCCGTGCCAGTCGCGGCGAGCTTGCCCTCAACCATCTGCTGGGCAAAGCGGCCCCATGCCAAAAAGACTACCGGTTGGGGTAGCTGGCAGCAGCGTTCGATAACGTAGTCGGTCAGGGTACTCCAGCCGAGCTTAGCGTGCGAGTTCGCGGCATGCTCGCGTACGGTGAGCGTCGTGTTGAGAAGCAGGACGCCCTGTTGTGCCCAAGGGGTTAGGTCTCCCGTGGCGGGAATGGGGTAGCCCAGATCGGCGTTGAGTTCCTTATGGATGTTGCGCAGGCTCGGCGGCAACTTGGTTTGCGTCGCAGGCACCGAGAACGACAGTCCCATGGCCTGGTTGGGCCCGTGATAGGGGTCTTGGCCCAAGATGACTACCTTGACCAGGTCGGCCGGCGTATAGGCGAGGGCATTGAGGATGTCGTCTTGTGCCGGGTAGATGGTCTGCTCGGCACGCAGAAGGGCGATGCGCTCGAGTAGCTGGTTCGTAGTGTCACGTACCGGCTGCGGCGCATCGCCCAACCAAGTTGTTATGTTGCGGTCGCGAGTTGCAGCGTCCATGGAACTCCTTTAGGGCAGATGCTTTGTCGGCATCTATTGTAAAGGCGTCAGAGACCTTTATGCCGCGGCTGTATGAGGAGTGGGGTCTACGAGACGTGCTCGGGCGCTGCCGCCATATGAGCATGCCCATGTGCGCGAAGGCGCGGAAGCTCGACAGTTGCAACCATGACGCCGGTGAGGATGAGGGCAGCGCCAAGGAAGGCGATGGGGCTCAGGACCTCGCCGACCAGGAAAAACGAGAAGACGGCGGAGCAGACCGGCTCGAGCGAGAAGGCGAAGCCAGTGGTTTCGGCAGGTACGTGGGGCTGCACGAGCGTCTGGGTGATAAAGCCGTAGGCAGAGCAGATGAGTGCGAGTGCAACGATAACGACGATCTCGCTCGGCGTGCTGGGAAGCGTGAAGCCGCCAAAGGTAAATGCGGCGATACCCGAGAACAAGCCGCCGAAGCCCAGCTGCCAAACGCCCAGAGCCAGCGGATCGACTTCTTCGACAAAGCGCTTGGCGATGATAATGTGGCCGGCATAGATAAAGGCCGAGAGCAGCATGATGATCGCGCCGGGATTCAGGCTGGTAAAGTCAGCGCCCGAGAGCAGCAACATGCCGCAGGTGACGATGGCGGTGCCGATGAGCACCTTGCGCTCGGGGGCGCGACGCAGCAGGGCCGCGTTGGCAAACGGCACGATCACGACCGTCAGGCTCTGCAAAAAGCCGGCGGTGGAGGCGGAGGTGAGGCTGGAGCCCAGACACATGCAGGTGATTTCGGTTGCCATGATGGCGCCGATGATGGCGGCGCGGACCATCAGGTCACGGTTGATGCGCACCGCGTGCTTGTGGAAGAGCAGCAGGCAGGCCACAAAGGCGATGATGCAGCGCAGCGCAACAATGCTCGTGGCGTTCATGCTGTCCATGCCGATCTTCATGAGGGGGTACGAAAAGCCCCATGCGACGGGAACGGAAAATGAGAGCGCGATTGCTTTTTTGCGATCCATGGGACTCCTTTTGTTACAGAACGGTTTCGCAAAAAGGATTCTGCTCCCAGAT
>JAHYYK010000057.1 GCA_019425005.1 Collinsella sp. | reverse complement strand
GCCGAGGGGCTCGCCGGTCGAGGCGTCGGACAGGACGAGGCGCAGCGCCTCGAGGGGGAGCCCCCTGCCGGTCGTGCCGGCGACCTCGCCGCCGGCGACGGCGCCCATCCAGCCGATATTGGAGACATGGGCCGAGTACGAGAGCGAGACAGCAGTGGCCTCCTCGGCCTGGGCGGGCTCCGCCTGCCCCCCGCCGGCCTGAGTGGCCTCGGGCTGGGAGGCGTCGGCCTGCGCGGGCTGGGCGGAATCAGGCTGCGCGCCCTGGGCGCCGGAACCCCCGTCGGCGGGCTGGGCCTCGCCGGCCGTGGCCTGCGCGTCGCCCGGAGCGGCGGGGGCGGCGTAGGCCGCGGGCCCGCACAGGGCCAGAGCGGCCGCGACCGCGAGGACGGCGGCCCCGGAAACTCGTTTCATGGAGCGTTTCATGGAAAATCCCCCTAATCTAGCAACGGTTTAGAGTCTACTAGATTGGGGGGGGCGGGAGCCAAAGCATGATGGGCCAAATGGTTAAAAGAGTCAACTGCAACGATGACGATGGCCCAACAAGACAACAGGCACGGCCACTCCGTTCTGTACGCCAAGCCAATAAACCACATCGAAAAATGCCTAGTGACAGCACTTATCATTAGTAAATAAAGATTAAGCCCCAACTCAGACTCATAGCAGATTGAGCGACAACAGGGGCAGCCCACTCAATGCCGTCGCGATGCCGGACCAACCGATTGGCGACCACCGCCGTCCAACTCGTGCCTATCTACATATTTTCCAGTAATCAATCGGCATGCCCCGCTGATCTCTCATCTACACTTCTCGCTTTCCCAGGATATTCGCTACCATGCGCTTGCACGCACGAAGGCACCCAGACCTAAAAACGTCGTAATCAAACATGAGTCTCCTGCACGCATGGGCGCTGAGCGCCTTGTTGGCAAGCGCTGCGCGCACCATAGCAGCAACAGAAGGAGCACATCGCGTAAGCGCGGCTTCGCTGCCCACAGCGGAACCGGTGAGCACCGTAGATACAGCGTCGAACACTTTGCCGCAGCCCGCACCCAGCAACCTTATTGCATCGTACAGCACCAAATCACACAGGAAGTATGCCAGGTCATCGGCATGCTGGGCATCGAGCCCATCACGGCGCCAATCGGCCAGCACCGCTGAGTAAATCTTCATGTGCTCCAGCAAGCGCGTCTCGTCGTCATAGCGCATGGTGTCCATGAGCGAGCCCTTGCGCGCCACACGGTAGTCATACAATTTATTCGAAATCAGCGTTGTTTTTCGCGAACGACCATATATCGCCATTTCGAAAACTTGATCTTCGCCATAGCAGATAGATTCATCGAACTGAATAGCGTTTTTCGCCAGAAAATCGCGTCTGCAGGCAGTCCGCCACACAAAGGGGCGTGAGTCCTCTTTAAACAATAATTCGAAACTATATCCACGAAAAGAAACGTCCCGTGGACTCAGAACCCGGTTAAGCCACGGATACCCCGCCTCCAGCGGATACGGATTCGCGCCAAAGGTCAAAACGTCGCAGTCCTCGCGCTCAAAGGCATCGACGATCACGCGGCACGCATCGGGCGTAAACCGATCGTCAGAATCCAAAAACGCGACAATAGGCGCCGTGGACGCAGCAATACCCGCATTTCGCGCGCTCGACAGGCCGCCGTTCTCCTTATCGACCAGCGTAAAGCGTGCGTCCTTTTCGCAATAGGCAGCCGCAATATCGCGCGAGCCGTCCGGCGAGCCATCGTTGACCAGCACGCCTTCCCAATCGGGCATGTCCTGCGCAAGCAGGGAGTCCAGGCACCAGGCCAGGCACTCCTCTACCTTATAGATGGGAACGACAACAGAAATCTTGGAGGTAGTCATAGTCAATTGCTCCTACTGTGCGGCCGGAACGTCATCGGGGTGCGGATTATCACCGTAGGTGCGCTGATACGTCAGCACGCGCCAGACCAGCGGCAGGCCGCCGATCTTAAAGTAATGCTTAAACGTATTGAGCTTGCCCGGCTTCTTAAAGTCAAAGCGCGAATCGATATAGGCGCGGGGAGATTTGACCATCAGGCGCAAATCGGTCTCGCCACGCGGATCAAACAGCGACAGGTCAAAGCGACCGGCATCCCAATCGGCCTTGAGCTCGGGTGAAGCCTTCTCCCAAAACCGCTCGCGCAGTTCATCGACCAGACGCTCATCATTCCAACGGTACGTATCGACCTTCATGCGCATTAAAATGCCCTGGAGCTGAGCCTTGAGCTCGGGACGCTCGTCCAAAAAACGTTGCATCTCGGCATATTCGTCGCACACGCAAAACACCTTGTTGGGCGAATTAACGGAGCTCTTCTCGTTATCCTGGCGATAGCACAAAATGGGGTCCGTAATAAACGCGGCACGCTCGGCGCAAGCCCAAACCTTAAAGTTAAAGCCTGCGTCCTGATATGAGGCGCCCGGCGTGGGAAGGAACCGAATCTGATTGTCGTTGAGAAACTCGCGCCGATAGATAGCCGACCAAATGGAAGGTTTGCGGTAGAAGATGCCCGGGCGATCGACGGGACGATACGCGGCGCCCGTCATATGCTCGTCGATGATCCCAAACAGCTCACGGCGCTCGCGGGGCGTGGACCAATACAGGTAAAAGTCGCCCTTTACCACATCGGCATGCTCAGCATCGGCCTTGGCGACCAGCTTTTGGAGCGAATCCTCAAACATAAAGTCGTCGGACTCAAGGATGCCCACGTACTCACCGCGCGCCATCTCCAGGCCGCGGTTCATCGAGTCGCCGTAGCCGCTGTTGGCTTTGTCAATCATCTTTACACGGGGGTCGCGCTCCATGTACTCACGGATGATATCTGGCGAGCTATCGGTGGAGCCGTCGTTGATACAGATGATCTCGATGTCCTTGAGCGTCTGCGCCACGGCGGAATCGAGGCACTCGCGCAGATAGCGTTCGACATTGCAAATGGGGACGAGCAGCGAAACTTTAGGGGTATCAGAGTTCTGCAAGAGAACCTCCTGTTGAATAGCGTATAACAGGGTTATTTTAGCAGCCGAGTTGCGGCGGGCGGCAGCGCTTGGAATTAGAGAAAGCGCTCCAGGCAGGCTTTGAGACCGCGAGTCGAAAGATAGAACAGCGTGGCGTCTGCCATCGAAACGCCCGCGGTCGCCGCAACGAGCTTGTGGGCAACACGGCGAACGGCGCCCTTAGCAGGCATATCCGCCCACTCCGTTCCCAAAAACGTCGTGAGGTCCATGTTGACGCGAGCCGCCACGCGATGGAAGTCATCGGAATCCAAGCGCGCTAGGTCGAACACAATGAGGTCCAAGAACCAGGTGATCAGCTCGCCGGGGCACAGGTCCAAAAGACCGTAGGCCGCCCAGTCCTCCAGGACCTCCTCGAGCATCCTCATGTGGGCGTCAAGCTTTTTGGCGCGAGCCTCGGCACTGTTGAACTCGTGCGTCGCCGATTCGCTCTCCATCACGTAGTGGTAGAACTTGTCCGGCATGACGACGGTCTTGCGGGCAAGCGCATAAGCCGCAAACTGGAAGACGACGTCCTCGCCCAAAGCCAAACCGGGGGCGAAGCGAATGCCTTCGCGATTGAGCAGCTCGCGCGAAAAAGCCGCACGGCAGGCATAGGGCTGCGCATTCGAATGGAACAGCAGTTGGGGATCACGGGCGCCGAAGGTACCGGCTTTGGGGCTCATGAGTTGCTGGACGCGTTTGGGGGCAGCATCGGCAGGTTCACAAACGCCGCCAAAAACGGCGGCCTCGGCATCTGCAGACTCCATGGCATGCAGCACGCGCTCGACCGTCTGGGCATCGATGTAATCGTCAGCGTCCACAAAAAAGACGGTCTCGCCCTCGGCGGCATCGATACCGGCATTTCGAGCACACGAGACGCCCGCGTTTTCCTGATCAATCACCAGTACGCGATCGTCGGTCTGCGCGATCTGGCACAACACGTTCAACGAATTATCAGTCGAACCGTCGTTGACACACACAACCTGAATCGAGCGCTCGGACTGGGCCAACAGCGAATCGACGCATCGCTGAATGGAGCGCGCAGAGTTGTAAACGGGGACGACAATCGTAGCTTTAGGACACGAGGCCTCTCCCATGCCGACCTACCCCCTCAGCGATTCGATGAGGAAGGCAGCAACCACACCTGGGCCTCCAACCGAGGCGTAATACTTAGCACGCCCCAAGGCACCATCCGTCGCAAAACTCGGATGCTCGTCAACCCAGCCCTCAGGATCTTTGAGGATGGCAGCGAGATTTGCGCGCTTCCACGGCTTGAGATCGTCAAGCGAAAACTCCCCCGCGTCCAAGGCCGCTTGGAACTCCTTGGCCATCTGAACCAGGAACTCCTTATAGAACTTAGGCGCCAGGCGCACGTAGTTCCACATGTACGAATCGTACTTAATGAGCTGATTGAACTTGAGCATACGCGCGACGTCATCACTTGCGTGGTCACGGGCATAATCCTCTCGAATCCAACGCTCAATCTCGGCATACTCGGTATTGACGCAAAAGACCTTAGCCGAAGAATTGACCGAGGAATTCTCGTTGTCCTGGCGATAAGACAACACGGCATCATGAAGGTAAACAGCCTTATCGGCGCACGCGATCACCTTAAAGGCGAATGACGTGTCCTGAAAGGATGCCCCCGGAGTCGGCAGGAACGTAATGCCGTTGCGCTCAAGAAAATCGCGACGGTACACGGCCGACCAAATCGACGGCTTTTGCTTAAAGAACTGCGTCGTATCGCTCGGGTGCACTGGCTTGCCACAGTCCTTGGCTTTAAACATCTCGTGCAGCGAACGGCGCTCCTCGGGCTTAGACCAGTAGAAATCAAAGTTCGCCTTCGCGAAGTCGGCATTATTGCTATCGGCGGCCGAGACAAGCTTTTCGAGTGCGTCGGACGCCATAAAGTCATCGGACTCCAAGATGCCCACGTACTTGCCACGCGCCATCTCCAGACCGTGGTTCATCGAGTCGCCGTAGCCGCTGTTGGCCTTGTCGATCATCTTGACGCGCCCATCGCGCTCCATATACTCGCGGATAATCGCCGGCGAGTTGTCGGTCGACCCGTCGTTAATGCAGATGATCTCGATGTCCTTGAGCGTCTGCGCCAGGGCGGAATCGAGACACTCGCGCAGGTAGCGCTGAACATTGTAAATGGGAATAAGCAGCGACAGAACAGGGCTGCCAGAGGCGTTAGTAGACAAATGTGCTCCTTAGGAAATACCTGTCGTTTCATGGTATCAAAGGGTCAGCGCGCTAGCGGGCGTTTATATAATCTATGGAGCCTCTTGCGGGCAAAGTAGCCGCACGTCATGCGGCGGGCCCGTGGCAGGTTCCTGCGTTTTATTCAAAGCTTGCCGTCAAGGTGCGCCGAGCCTTTACAATAGGACAGTCCCAAGGACGTATTCGATAGCTTCCGCGCAGCGCTCGCGCGCCGCGCGTGAAAGGATATATTGCCCCATGCCTTCAACCCTTCCCGCCCCCATCGATAAGCTCGCCATCGTTGTCGTCACGTACAAGCGCCAGGAACTCCTGGCCAACTTGTTCGACTCCATGACCGAGCTCACGGCAACGCCCTGGCGCATCGTGATTGTCGATAACGAGAATTCGCGCGAGACCGAGGCCATGTGCACCGCATTTAACGAGCGCCTCGCCAACCTGTGGGGTATCGACACCGAGCAGCCCGACGCGCAGGGCGGCACCGACCGCGTCATCTACGCCCCGCAGCTCGAAAACGGCGGCGGTGCGGGCGGCTTCTCGGCCGGCACTAAATGCGCCTACGACCTGGGCGCCCAGTGGTTCTGGGTGATGGACGACGACGTGCTCGTCATCCCCGAAGGCATCGAGCGCTTGGCCAAGTGGACCGACCGCTACGATGTCATCCAGGGTTCGCGCCTGGACTTTGACGGCGGCGCTTTCTTTTGGCAGTACCAGCTCATCCTTTCGCTCGGCATCCCTAACCCCATCGCCAAGTGGGACTTGGGGCCCGAGGGCTACCGCACCATGAACCAACTGTGCTTTGAGGGCGGCATGTTCTCGCGCCGCGTGGTCGACAAGATTGGCCTGCCCGACGCGCGCTTCTTTATCTACGGCGACGATGCCTGCTACGGCTACGTGGCCAGCCAGCACTTCCCCGCCGCCGTGGTTGCCGACGTGGTGCTCAAGCGCGCCCGCGCCGTCTCCAACTGGGATATCGCCGGCAAACGACAGCTCAACTCCACGAGCGACACCAACCGCTACTACATCATGCGCAACCGAGGCTTCCTCGCTCGCTATATGCAGATCTACGGTGACTACCACCCCATGCTGTTCCGTCTGGGCAATGCCGCGACCTTCTGCAAGGAGTTCATTCGTCTGGCAGCAGTCGACAAATGCTTTAAGACCGGCATTCCGGCGCTGCGCCGCGGCATGAAGGACGCCCGCAAGATCGTTAAGGATCCCAACTGGAAGCCCATGCCGCCCCTGAAGGACGCCGAGTAGTAAAGGGCTTTCGCCCGCCGCTACAGTCGTTGGCACACCACGGACACACGCTGACCGTCAAAGCCAAAACCCCAACGCATGCGCCCGATGGCGGGGCGCGGCACGCGGATATCATCGATGCCGTCGCGCTCTATGTCGAGCAGCGCCTGAACCGCCAACAGTTCCAGGCCCAGGGCATCGACGCCAGGGTCGTACAACATGTTGACCGTAATGAGCGGTCGCTCATCGAGCATGCCGAGCGTGTCGGCCACGTCAAACACCCGACCGGTGGGAATCACCTGGATATCCCAGCGATCCGAGACGCCACTTCGCTTGGAGCTGGGATTGCAATAGCCGGGCAGTCCAAAGCAGAGCCCCTGAAGCGCCAGATGATAGGCTGTCGGCATATCTGATTGGCCCACATCGATGCCCAGATCGCCGATAGCACAGCTCAAAGCTTGCTTTACAGTGTCCTCGTCTCCTCGACACAGCCCGTCATGGAACGAGTCGATAACTCCAACGTCCTCAACGGCGCACTCAAACCATTCCAGAATTACAAGACGGAGCGCCTGACGCACTTCGTTATTAGGCAGACGCAGGGAACGAAGGCACGCGCCGTCCTCCGAATGCCCCGTCATATCCGTCGTAAGGAATCCAGACAGATACAGCGCAGTCCAGATATCTTCGGGCTTGGCGGCATCGACCTCCTCGGCATGCATATGCACTGGCGCCTCAATAAACCCATGCGGCTCAACCAAATCGAACAATGTGGACAGGCGAATGAGATTCCAGTCGCCGACGCATGCGCCCAGACGGTCGGCGTAACAATACAGATCCGCCCGAACGGGCGCGACGCAATCGCGATGTGCGTAGTCCACCACGCGCTCCGGGCTCGAGCAATAAAAACCACCAAACAGATAGCCCTCGAGCCACTCACGCGCGTCATCCAGACAGCCGTTGCGACCGATGCAATCCAACAGCACCTGGACTTCGTCGTCCGAAAAACCGAACCATCGATCACACCAACTCGACAACGGTGTCGCCGACCGATAGGAAGCCCCACGCTGGGACAACGCAAGCTCGGCAGGACCAGGGTGCTCGCCCATCAGACACGTCAATCGCAACGAGTCGCCGGCGTCAGCAATGGTGTCGAACAACATTCGGCTGAGCGACTCTAGGGAATCCACGCTACCGTCGTCCTTAGCGTCCAAACGCTTTGGACATACCGCGTCGTAGTCGTCTATCAGAAGAACAACCCGCTCATCGAAAGCTGTCTGAAGCAGTTTAATAAGCACGCCAAGCGCCGCATCGATATCCTTATCGCTGGCCACCCCACGCGTCGCCCTCTCGATAAGACGAATCTCACGTCTTGACAGATCAGGCGCGTCAAGCAGCGGCAGCAATCGGGCGCACTCGTGCGCGACAGCGCTGCGAATAGCCGCCGCAGCATCAGCGTCGCGCCTCGCAGCGGCAGTTGAAAAGTCGAGCGTGATGACCGGATAACACGCGTACTCATCACGATAGCGACCACCGTCCGCCTGCCAAATCTGGGTGCCGACGAACGGGCTTCGATCCGGCCGCCGGTGATCAGGTCGTTCCAAATAGCATTTGAGCATCGATAGATTCATGCTCTTGCCAAAACCCTTGGGCCGACAACAAATCGCAACAGGTGCTTCGCTGTCCAATATATCGGCAATAAACATAGTCTTATCGACGAGTAAACACCGATTGATTGCATCGGAAAAGTCGTGTACATCAACCGGTAGAGCTGCGCTATCCGCATGATTGAGCAACCGTGCACCAAACGCATGAGTAAAACCACAATTCACCTGTTCAGACACTGTAAACTCTCCTTCTAACGCAGCACGATGCCCATTGTAGCGAGCGGGTAGAGCGCAACAATATCGACATGCAAACGTTTCGGGCAGCGGTAGCAACAGACCCCCGAGGGGGCATAACAAATCGTTGCACAACAAAAAAGGGGCCCGATGCCGCCGCACCGAACCCCGTCCCAAACTCTTATAGAAAACGATCTGGAAGATTACTCCTCCAAGCCGTCCTCCCCAGAAGCCTTCTTCTGCTGATCGAGCTTATGCTTACCACTTACGATAGACGTAGCGCCCAGTGTGGCCAAGCTTGCACTGGCAAGGCTCGCCATCACAATCAGATCGCCCGTCTTGGGCATATTGCCGCCAGATGACTTGGTTGTGGTGGTCATCGTGGTCGTAGTGGTCACCGTTTTGGAGTCATTTTGCTCCTGAACCTGGTTGTCAGCACCGCTCTTGTCGTCGTCTTCGGACTGTTTCTTTTCGCCCTCGGTCTTGCTCTCGTCCTTCTTCTGACCGGACTTGTCGCCCTTCTCATCAGAGCTAGGACCCTTATCGGATTCAGCCTTCTCGGAAGCCTTGTCCTTTGAGTCGCCCTTTGCGGCCTCGGTCTTTTCCATAGAAACCTGATCAGAGTTGTCCTTGTTCTGAGTCGAGCCATTATTGACGCCAGCCATCAGCGAAGAGCCCAACGTAGAACCAAGCTGCACGGAGAAAGAAGGCTTCTTGTCCGGCGAAGCAACGGGAGCGTCCGGCGCCTTATTCGAGTCGTCCTTGGAAGCATCGGAATCAGGGGTTGCGTCAGAGCCGAAGCCGTTGTTAGAGCCGGTGCCAACGGACGAATCGCTCGAACCAGTGGAAGAATCAGAGGAACCAGCGTCGGTCGAACCAGAGGCGGCGCTGTCCGTATTGCCGGCAGAGCTTGAAGACGAATCGCCCGCAGCAGAGCCGTTCAAATCGGAGCCGTTCGAGGTAGAGCCGTCGTTGGTAGCGCCACCAGCAGAGCCATTACCGTCAGCATCGGTCGAGGGCGCATCCATCCTGTCATCGTTGGCATCGTCACTCGAGCCGTCATTCGAATCAGGTGTCGGCGAGGGCGCCGGCGCAGGCTCGGGCTGCACGGGCGTCGCAGCGGCAGCGGCCTCGTCCTCGGCGATATAAACCAAGCAGTCCTTCAGCTCGTTGCGGTAGCGGTTCTTCCAGCCCTCATGATACTGGGGCTGACTTGAAAACTTGGTGGCGACATTGTTGACCACGCTATTGGAGAGCGCCGTCGCAAACTCGCGGTCGGACATATCGTTGGAAAGATTCGCCCAGCGGAAGAAGTCTCTGCAGCCACCGGTACCGCACATGTTGGTGATGCTCCACACCATACCCTTGACGCAATCGGCGCGGCCGGAGATGTCAATGCCAAGAGCGCTCTTAAGCCACGCCTCGGTCACCGCATAGTACGAGTTGTACGCATAGGCATCTTGAAGTGCTGAGAACTCAACAGGATCGGTGTTATAAGCACCTTGGAAGGCATCCTGCGCGATATGGCCCAGCTCGGTGAGCTGGCCGTTCTCGTACATGGCATTGCTCGTGTTGGAAATCTCGCTGCCGCGATCAATCGCATCCTTGAGCATGCAGTATTTTTCGGGGTTGTAGTTGTAGGCCTGCTTCATAAACGGAATGAGCGACCATCGACGGTCGAACTGGTAATAACCCAGCGCGTTATAGCCGTCGCCATACGAAAAGCCCTGGTTATAGTTGCCATGGCTCTCGTACTTGGTAAAGTACTTCATCTCGGGGGTCACGTTAACAAACGAAACGCCCTGGACCGACCTCAGCACGCCCGAGAAGGACTGCTGGGTGTAGAGACCTTTGTCGATATCGGTGGCATCCGAGGCAACGCCCGGCGTGGGCTCCTCGGCGGCGGCGGGCGCGGGTGCGGTAACGGCGCCAAACGAAAGCGCCAGCGTCAGGCCCGCGACAATAGCAGAATGCTTGGGCTGCATAAGATCCTCCCTGCATTGGTGTAGTTAAAGTGCGGTTTGCAAAGATAGAATTAAGTATTGCAGCTCACCCGTTGTTGCACAACAACCCCTCGGTAAACGGCAACAACCCTCCGCGAAATCTTAAGGAATTGCGCTCAACCTACAGCTTAATGTCAAAATTGATCTCGGGGACGGCGGCCAGGTCGGCCAACGTCACGCCGTCGACGTACTTTTCGATCACGTCGTCCAGGCCGCGCCAGAACTTGACGGTCGAGCACAAATCGCTGCGGGTGCAGCTGTTGTCGATGCCGTCGCACGCCACGGGCGCCGTGCTGCCCTCGACAGCGCGCAGGATGTCGCCAGCACGCACCTCGGCCGGGTCCTTGGCCATCATGTAGCCGCCGCCCTTGCCGCGCACGCTCTTAAGCAAGCCAGCCTTCATAAGCGGACGCACCAGCTGCTCCAAATACTTTTGCGAGATATGCTCGCGGTCGGCAACCTCGCGCAGAGCAATCTTGCCCTCGGCGTCACCGAGCGCCGCGATATAGATCATCAGCCGGAGGGCATAGCGGCCCTTAGAAGAAATGAGCATACCTACCCTCCCATCGCATCTGGGACAACATAACCAGGTTTGTTTGTCCCAAATCTTAAGTAAGTGGGACAAACACAACAGGTTATTTTGTCCCAGAATTTGAAAAGTCGAGTGGATTAGTCGGGTTTTCCCTTGACTAACGCCGAACCCATAGTAACTTTATTCCGAGAAGATTCCTAGGGTTTAGTACACCTATGAGTACACCATATACAGAGAGGGACAGCATGAGCGCAAATCCGCTGCTTTCCATCGAAGGTCTGACCGCCTCCGTGGACGAGAAGACCATCCTCCACAACGTCAACCTTAACGTCGCCGCCGGCGAGACCCACGTGCTGATGGGACCCAACGGCGCCGGCAAGTCCACCCTCGGCCACCTGGTCATGGGCGACCCCGTCTACACCGTGCAGGACGGCCGCATCGTCTTTGACGGCCAGGACATCACCGAGCTCACCACCGACAAGCGCTCGCGCGCCGGCCTGTTCCTGAGCTTCCAGGCCCCGGTCGAGATCCCCGGCGTGCCGCTGTCAAGCTTTTTGCGCGCCAGCATCGCCGGCCGCCCTGGCCTGGAGATGAAGGGCAAGGAATTCCGCCGTCGCGTCAAGGAGCTCGCGGCCGAGCTCAACATGGATACCGCCTACCTCAACCGCGAGCTGGGCGTAGGTTTCTCGGGCGGCGAGAAAAAGAAGGTCGAGATGCTCCAGCTCCTGCTGCTGCAGCCCAAGCTTGCCATCCTGGACGAAACCGACTCCGGCCTGGACGTCGACGCCCTGTCCACCGTCAGCCACGGCATGGACGCGTATCGCAAGAGCTGCGACGGCTCCATGCTCATCATCACGCACAACACGCGCATTTTGGAGCACCTGGATGTCGACCGTGTCCACGTTATGGTCAAGGGCCACATCGTGCGCGAGGACGACGCCTCGCTCATCCCCTGGATCGACAAGAACGGCTTTGAGACCTTCGAGCGCGAGGCCGCCGAGCAGCGCGCCCAGGCCGAGGCCGCCGCTGCCGAGCAGCAGGCGTAAAGGGGCGACGCAATGACCAAGAACCGCACCGAGGTCGCGGACATCGACCGCAGCCTCTACGACTTCACCTATGGCGAGGAGGGATTCGAGCGCCTCGACGCCGGCATCACGCCCGACATCGTGCGCGAGATCAGCGCCAAGAAGGACGAACCGCAGTGGATGCTCGACCTGCGCTTAAAGTCCCTCGAGATCTTCAACCGCTTCCCCGATCCGACGTGGGGCCCCTCCATCGAGGGCCTGGACATGGACAACATCGTCACCTACGTCAAGCCCAACACCGACCAAAAGCACGACTGGGAGTCGGTGCCCGACGACATCAAGAACACCTTTGAGCGCCTGGGCATCCCCGAGGCCGAGCGCAGCTACCTGGCGGGCGTCGGCGCGCAGTACGACTCCGAGCTGGTCTACCACAACATGCAGGACACCGCGTCCAAGATGGGTATCGTCTATTCCGGCATCGAGGAGGCCCTGCACGACCCGCAGTGGGAGCCGCTCATCCACGAGAAGTTTATGACGCTCATCCCGCCCACCGACCACAAGTTTGCGGCCCTGCACGGCGCCGTATGGTCGGGCGGCTCGTTTGTCTACGTGCCCAAGGGCACCAAGTTGGACTTCCCGCTGCAGAGCTACTTCCGCCTTAACGCCAAGGGCGCCGGCCAGTTTGAGCACACGCTCATCATCGTCGAGGACGACGCCGACCTGCACTTCATCGAGGGTTGCTCCGCGCCCAAGTACAACGTTGCCAACCTCCACGCCGGCGCCGTCGAGCTCTTTGTGGGCAAGCGTGCGCACCTGCGCTACTCGACCATCGAGAACTGGTCCAAAAACATGTACAACCTCAACACCAAGCGTGCGCGCGTGGACGAGGATGGCGACATAGAGTGGATCAGTGGCTCCTTCGGCAGCCACGTGGGCTACCTCTACCCCATGAGTGTGCTCAACGGCCGCCGCGCCCGGTCGAGCTTTACCGGCATCACCTTTGCCGGCGCCGGGCAGAACCTCGATACCGGCTGTAAGGTCGTGCTCAACGCCCCCGAGACCTCGGCAACCGTCGAGACCAAGGGCATCTCCAAGAGCGGCGGCATTCAGACCTTCCGCAGCTCCATCGTGGCCACGCCCAAGGCCGAGGGTTCCAAGGCAACCGTGAGCTGCCAGTCGCTCATGCTCGACGACCAGAGCCGCTCCGACACCATCCCCGCCATGGACATCCG
>JAHYYK010000056.1 GCA_019425005.1 Collinsella sp. | reverse complement strand
TGCATCTCTCGTGGGCGCCAGGCAAAGCGCCCACAAACTAGCCTCTCTTCATGAGCCCCGCAGTCCGCTCCGACTGCGGGGCTTTTGCTATTCACCTAGTCATTGGGGACGTTCTTAAATGACTAGTAGTAGGCCCACATGGCTTCGATTTCGTTGAGGACTTCTACGACGCCCCAGCGGCGAGCGCTGCGGCTTTGCGAGTTGGGGTCGTAGACTCCCACTTGATCGGCATCGTCGATGCCCCAGAGCACGATATAGTGTCCAACGCTGGTAAAGGTGCCGGGACGAACCGATGCGATGATGGGCGCACCCGAGCGCAGCGCCTGGGTGATAGAGCTACGATCGATATGGAGCTCAGTTCCGTTAAGGCCCAGCTGCCATGCGCCGCTTGTCATAAACGACCACTCGGTGGCACCGGTGGGCGCATAGTTGCCCGCCTCGGAAAGGGCGCACATGTCGACCGGTGTCATATCGGTGCGGCCGGTCTTAAAGATATAGACCATGGTGAGGCAAGTGGGACCGCAAGCGTTTTCGCGAATAGTGCCACCGGCATAGGGCAGCTCCGACCACGCAGGGTCGATCTGATAGATATGGGGCATCGTGCCGGCTTGCCATTGCGAGCGCGGAGTCGAAAAGGCGAAAGAATAACCGGGCGCGACGGGGGCCTTGAGCAGCTTGTCCTCGGCGGTGGGCTCGAGACCGGCCGAGCCGTGGGACATACAGGAGCTCATAAGCACAAAGACCAGACAGATGAGGATAGAGCACAGTGCGAGGCAAAGCCGACGAGCCGGCAGGGCGGGGGCATTCACGTACGATGTCGAGCGGTAGGGCTTGCCGTCGCGTCCGCCTTGGGGATGCGAAAAGAAGCGGTTGATATGGATGCCGGGCTGACGTGCGCCGTTGCGGCGCAGTTGCGGAACCTCGGCTTGGCGCTGTCGAGTGCGCGCGCCCAAGCGGCTATCTTGCTGCGCACTTGTGGCCGTGCTCGGACGGCCGCTCTGCCGTGTTCTGTTTGTCTGCTGCCGAGACGAAGGCCCGGGTTGCTCTTGAGGGCGTTGCGGATTGCTGCTCGTGGCACTTCTGGGCATCGGCGTGGTGCGGCCAGCAAGGCGAACGCTTTGTCGCCGTTGATCACCGTCGTTGTATCCGTATGCCATTCGTACCGCCTTGTCTCATGTATAACCTGTCTATCCTACAAAAAGGATGTGCAACAAATGGGTCCGAGCGTCAAAAGCTCGGTAAACGGTACGAAAGGCGCAAAACACACGGCCTCAAAAACATTTCTATATGCGTCCAATGAGCGTACGCCCGTCGGACGGGCGACAACAATGAGCGGCAAACCGTGCCGTTCGTCCCAAAAACGGCGCCACTCATATGCGAGTTCTGCCTTCGGTCGAGCCATAAGCGGTAGCGCGACGCCGAGGCCGTATCTTAAAGCCACGAAATAAAAGTGCGCGGCAAAACAGACCGCGCAAGGGGTGACGCCAAAGAGGCGTCAATAAGGAAAGGAGGGGAACAATGGCGGACAAGAACGCAGAAGTTGCAGTCGAAGGTAACGGTGGCATGAAGAAAACGCTTTCGCTCTGGAACTTCTTCACCATCGGTTTCGGTGCCATCATCGGTACCGGCTGGGTTCTGCAGGTCGGCGACTGGATGGTCGTGGGCGGCGGTCCCGTTCCCGCTATGATCGCATTCCTCTTGGGCGCGATCTTCCTCGTGCCCGTCGGAGCTGTTTTCGGTGAGCTCACGGCTGCTATCCCCATTTCGGGCGGCATCGTCGAGTATGTCGATCGTAGCTTTGGCCGTACGCTGAGCTACATCACCGGATGGCTTTTGGCCCTGGGTAACGGCATCCTGTGCCCGTGGGAGGCCATCGCCATTTCGACCCTCGTATCCGAGATGTTCGGCAGCCTGCCCGGCCTTGAGTGGCTGCGCGCCGTCAAGCTCTACACCATCCTGGGCGCCGACGTTTACCTGTTCCCGACGTTGATCGCGCTCGGCTTTGCAGCCTACGTCATCTTCCTCAACTTCCGCGGTGCCAGCTCGGCCGCCAAGCTCCAGGCCTTCCTGACCAAGGCCCTGCTCTGCGGCATGCTGCTTGCCATGGGCGTCTCGCTGTTCACCGGTTCGCCGGAACACGCCATGCCCGTGTTCTCCCAGGTCACCGGTGCTGGCGGCGGCAAGCCCGCTACCGAGGGCACCAGCCTGTTCGCCGGCATCGTGTCGGTCCTGGTTTTGACCCCGTTCTTCTACGCCGGCTTCGATACCATTCCTCAGCAGGCTGAGGAAGCAGCCGAGGGCCTCAACTGGAACAAGTTCGGCAAGATCATCTCCCTGGCCCTGCTGGCCGCCGGCGGCTTCTACATGGTCTGCATCTACTCGTTCGGCACCATCCTCGACTGGCATGAGTTTGTTAAGAGCCCGGTTCCCGCGCTTGCCTGCCTCAAGGGCATCAACATGCTCCTGTACCTGGCCATGCTCGTCATCGCCACGCTTGGACCCATGGGCCCGATGAACTCCTTCTACGGCGCTACGAGCCGCATCATGCTCGCCATGGGCCGCAAGGGCCAGCTGCCCGAGAAGTTCGCCGAGGTCGATCCCAAGTCCGGCGCTCCCAAGCTCGCCTGCGCCGTTCTGGGCGTCATCACCGTCATCGGTCCGTTCCTGGGCAAGAACATGCTCATCCCTCTGACCAACGTGTCGGCTCTCGCCTTCATCTTCTCCTGCGGCATGGTCGCCCTCGCTTGCCTGCGCATGCGCTTCACCGAGCCCGACCTGCCTCGTCCCTACGAGGTGCCCGGCGGCAAGTTTGGCATCAGCCTCGCTGTCGCTGCCTGCGCCGTCATCATTGGCCTGCTCGTGGTCCCGTTCTCTCCCGCCTCCCTCAACATGGTGGAGTGGAGCATCGTGATCGGCTGGCTGGCCGTTGGCCTGGCCCTCATGGCCTTCACCAATTCCCGCAAAAAATAACGCCTAGCCGGGGCGGATCGGGTGCGCGGACCCCTCTCTTCCGCGCACCGAACCCGGCACCACTTGGGTAGCTTTGTGAGGCCATAACCCAACATGGCCTCGCCCACTATATGGATCCATAAGGAGGAACCATGTCCACTAAGTACGCAATCGTTGGCGGTAAGCTCATCGACGGTACCGGTGCCGAGCCGGTCGAGAACTCCCTCGTTCTCGTCGACGACAACGGCAAGATCGAGTATGCCGGTGCTATGCAGGACCTTCCCGAGGGCGTTGAGGTTATCGACGCCACCGGCAAGACCGTCCTTCCCGGCCTGATCGACACCCACCTGCACTTCTCGGGCAACCTGACCGACGATGACACCGACTGGGTCATGCAGCCGCTCCTCGAGAAGCAGGCCGTCGCCGTCAAGCAGGCCTACGACTGCCTCACCCACGGCCTCACCACCGTCTGCGAGATCGGCCGCTTTGGTATCCAGATTCGCGACTGCATCGACAAGGGCGTCTTCAAGGGCCCGCGCGTTCTGGCCACCGGACTCGGCTTCTGCCGTGTTGCCGGCCACGGTGACTCCCATCACTGCACCCAGGAGCTCAACAAGGAATCCCATCCCTGGGGCGACCAGGTCGATGGTCCTTGGGATCTGCGCAAGGCCGTCCGTCGTCGCCTGCGCGAGAACCCCGATGCCATAAAGATCTGGGCTACCGGTGGCGGCATCTGGCGTTGGGATTCCGGTCGCGACCAGCACTATTGCTCCGAGGAGATCCAGGCCGTGGTCGAAGAGGCAAAGATGGTCGGCATCCCCGTGTGGAGTCACTGCTACAACAACCACGCCGCCGCCTACGACTCCGTTCGCTTTGGCTGCGAGCAGCTGATTCACGGCTTCGATATCGATGAGCGCACCATGGACCTCATGGCCGAGCAGGGCACCTTCTTCACCCCGACGATCGCCTTCCTGCCCACCTGGTACGCCACCTATCCGCCCGTCTACGTCCCCGAGCTGCACGACAAGTACGAGGGCACCCTGGTCGAGAAGGAGCTGCAGCGCAACTACGACTGCCTGCGCGAGGCCAAGAAGCGCGGCGTCGTCATGACGATCGGCTCCGACTCCTTCTCCTTCGTCACCCCGTACGGCACCTGCTCCATCGAGGAGATGTACGAGTTCGTCGACAAGATCGGCTTCACTCCGGTCGAGACCATCACCTGCGCCACCCTCAACGGTGCCAAGATGTGCCACATCGAGGACGAGACCGGTTCCATCGAGGCCGGCAAGTGCGCCGACCTGCTGGTTGTCAACGGTGACGTCGCCGCCGACATCCACGTGCTCAACACCGACAACATGGACGTCATCATGAAGGACGGCTGGATCGTCGAGGCTGGCACCTTTGGCGAGGCCAACAAATACAGCGCCTAAGATACCGTTTGTCGATGGCTGGATGTAAAACACAGTTTTTGATTGCATAATGCAATGGAGAGGGTCGCTTGCGGCCCTCTTTATTGCTATGGGTGCTAAGGACAAGAGGGGATGACGGTGGATTTAAACAGGCTGATTCTGGGCAAGAGCTACAACTCTACCAAGGTCTTTCGTACGGCCCAGCATGTGGTTCAGGCCATCCTGCTCGGTATTGTCGTTCCGGCGCTTATCCTGCTGCTTATCTGGGATTTAACCGATAATCCCAATCCCGTTCCGGGCGTTGTCGTTATTGCCGGCCTGGTCATGCTGTGCTTCTTTTTCTCGTATGTCTTTGTGGTCCCCGACGACCTCACATCGAGCGCAACCGACCGTACGCTCGCCATCGCATCAAAAATATTCGCCTACACGTCGCGCGGCCTTACGCCCGAAGCGGCCCTGGGCGCCTCTAAAATTATCCTGTCCGAGACCATCGCCTCTGCCATCTGCTTTACCGATGGCAAACAGGTGTTGGCAAGCTGGGGCGAGGACTCGGCAAAGTGCCCTGCCGGCACCCCGGTTGTGCTCAAGACCACGCTCAACGTGATCGAGTCCGGCGAGCAGAGTGTATTTTCGCGCGACGCCTCCAATGAGACGGGCGGCTATTTTCCCCGCCTGCGCGCCGGCATTGTCGCGCCGCTTACCGTGCGCGGGCATTGCGTGGGTACGCTCGAGCTGTACTATCCCCGCCTGAGCAGCATCGATATGCGCCAGACGGCGTTGGCCTCGGGTTTTGCCGATCTCATCTCCACGCAGCTCGCCAGCTTTGAGCTCGAGCGCCAGGACGAGCTCACAGCCCGCGTGGAGCTTCGGGCCCTGCAGTCGCAGGTCGACCCGCATTTTCTGTTCAACACCATTAGCACGATCGTGTCGCTCGTTCGAACCGAGCCCGACAAGGCGCGATCGCTGCTCATCGATTTTTCCAATTACTATCGTCAGACGCTTTCTGACTCCGATACGCTCACCACGCTCGAGCATGAGGTGGAACAGGGCACCCGTTATATCAATCTTATGCAGGCCCGGTATGGCGACGGCCGTCTGCGCGTCTCGGTCGATATCGACTTTGAGGTGCGCGATTGCATGGTGCCGCCGTTTATCTTGCAGCCGTTGCTCGAAAACTGCATCAAGCATGCGCAGCGCGAGACCGAGCCGCTTTCTATTCGTGTTAGGGCTTTTGAGACCGATGACGGCTTGGAGATCATCGTCGAAGATGACGGCATCGGTATGAGCGAAGAAGTCTGCGCGCATCTGTTTGAGCAGCATCGCCGAGAGGAGCCCGAGAGCATTACCGCCGACGGATCCATCAAGCGAGGTTGCGGCCTGGCGCTCTTCAACGTGCTTCAGCGCATCCATTTCTTTTACGGAGAAGATTCTGGCATGCGCGTGAAGTCCCAGGAAGGCGTGGGAACACAGGTCATCGTCGAGCTGAACGGCGAGCCGCATGAGCCGGCGCCGATGAAGGTGTAGCGCGCGGTTGGATTGAGAGAAAAAAAGAGGGGAAGCGCATATGTCCGAGGGATGGAACATCTTGGTGGTTGATGACGAGCCCCCTATTAGGGCTGAGCTACGTTATCTGTTGGAAAAGGATGCGCGTGTGGGCCAGATTGCCGAGGCGGGCAATGTCACCGAGGCTGTGGAATCGATCCTGTCGAACAAGCCCGACGTCTTGTTTTTGGATATCACGATGCCCGGTCGCTCGGGAATCGAGCTTGCCGAGACGCTGCAGAACCTAAAGACGCCGCCGGTCGTGGTGTTTGTGACGGCATTTGCCGAGTATGCGGCCGATGCCTATAACCTCGATGCCGTCGATTACATCGTCAAGCCGGTCGAGGACGCGCGCCTGTCGAAGGCGCTCGACAAGATCGAAACCGCCCTGGGTGTTCGCCGCGCTGTCCATACCCCGCGCCAGCCCCTTCGCCTGACGGTGGATCGTGGGGGTAAAAAGGTGTTCATTCCCGTGGCGGATGTCTGCTACTTTGAGGCACGCGCCGATTTTTGCAACGCCGTCTGCGCCGAGGGAACATACCTGATCAATGAGTCGATTTCCTCGCTCGAGCGGCGCCTGGCCTCCGAGGGCTTTATCCGTGTCCACCGCAGTTATCTGGTCAATTTGGAAGACGTGCACAATGTCGAGATCGGCTCCACGGGCCTGATGGAGCTCAGGCTCGATCGCGTGACCTCGACGGTGCCCGTGTCCCGCCGTCGCGCCGCCGAGGTTAAGACGCACCTGGGGCTTGCGTAAGCGGTCCGCACGCCACCGTTTACCGCCGCAGGTTTGGCACGGGCGCGCGGTGGGCATAATGGGTGGCATCGAATGAAATCGAAAGGATCATTATGCCTGCGCTCATTACGCATCATCTGTTTGGCGAGGAAAGCATCGACCGTCTTCCGCAGGGCGTTATCACGTCCGACGAGGAGCGTATTGCCTTTATCCTGGGCAACCAGGGCCCCGACCCGTTTTTCTTCCACATTCTGACACCGCGTGTTTCCGACTGTACGCTGCTGGCGCAGGTCATGCATCGCTCGCGCATGTCTCGCCAGTTCGCGTGCCTGCGCGACGGCGTGTCGCATCTGCTGCCGCGCGACGCCAGCTTGGGTCGCGCCTTTGCGCTGGGTCTGCTGTCGCACTATGTGCTCGATCGCAATGCCCACCCCTTTGTCTACGAGCAGCAGTTTGGCATTGTCGAGTCCGATCCCGAGCTCGAGGCTTCGGGCAGTCAAGTTCATGCCGTGCTCGAAAGCGACCTGGACGTGCTGATGCTGCAGCTCAAGCGCGATGGGGCTACGGTCGAGGATTATCCGCCGGCGGGCGAGATCGTCACTACCGACCGCATCAATCGCGTTGCCGGTGTGCTGATGAGCTATGTTGCCGGACGCGTGTACGGCATCGATATCCCGGTGGGAGAGTACGGCGGCGCCGTAGCCGACATGCAGCTGCTCTACCGCACTATCGAGCCCGCCGGTTCGGCCAAGACGCGCGCGATTGCCCTGCTCGAGGGCTTGGTGCACGATTATTCGCTGCTCGACGGCCTTGCGCACCGCGTGACGACCGAGCTGCCCGAGCGTACCGGCAACCTGGGCCACTTGGCATGGAAGAACCCCTTTACCGATGAGGTCTCGACCGAGAGCTTCCCCGAGGTCTTTGACCGCGCACTGCTCGATTACGAGCTCACCGTCGCCCGCTTTATCGAGACCGGCGATATGGAAGCCGTGACCAACCACGTCAATTACAGCGGTCGCGTGCTCGGCGCCGACGAAGAGTTCGACCGCGAGGAGTAGGGCTCGTGCGTGCCCCTTTGCCGAATCCTTACCGGTGCCTCTGGACAATTGGGGTACGATGAACTAACTGCATATCGGGCGAATACGAAGGGGCCCTGTCCATGAAATACACCAAGCTCGAGCGTAACTGGGTTATGTACGATGTGGGCAATTCGGCCCTCGTGTTGCTCAATACCTCGGTGGTGCCCATCTACTTTAACGCCATCAATACCGGTGCTTCCTCGGCAGACCTGGTGGTCGCTTGGGGCAACGCGCAGACGATTGCCTCGCTGGTCATTGCCATGCTCATGCCCATTCTGGGCGCGCTTGCCGACTACGCTGGCAACAAGATCAAGTTCTTCTTGGGTTTCTTCCTCACGGGCCTGGTTCTTTGCCTGGCGCAGGCTATCCCAATGTCCGCCATGGCATTTTTGACCGTGTACGTGCTGTGCACCATCGGCCTTAACTCTTCTATGACGTTCTACGACGCCATGCTGCCCGACATTACCACCGACGAGCGCATGGACGCCGTGTCCAGCTCGGGCTATGCCTGGGGCTACATCGGTTCCACCGTGCCGTTCATCATCTGCCTGGCGCTCATCATGGGTGGCCCCGCTCTTGGTGTCCCCACCATACTGGCAACGCGTCTGTCGTTTATCATCACTGGTGCCTGGTGGCTCATCTTTACTCTGCCGCTCATTCGCACCTATAAGCAAAAGTACGGTCGCGAGCGCGGTCCCGAGGACACCATCGGCCACATCGTGGGCGGTGTGTTCTCCGAGGTCGGACACACCATGCGCGAGATCGCCCACAACAAGACCGTGCTGGTCTACATGATCGCGTTCTTCTTCTATATCGATGGCGTCCACACGGTCATTTCCATGGCCACCAGTTACGGCTCGGCTTTGGGCATCGATTCGACGCAGCTGGTCCTGGCGCTGCTCGTTACGCAGTTTGTGGCTTTTCCGTCTGCCATCATCTACGGCAAGCTCGCCGGACGCGTGGGCACGCTCAACATGATCCTGGTGGCCGTCGCCGCCTACATGGGCATTGTGCTGTTCGCCGCGTTCTTCCTAAAGACTGCCTTTGAGTTTTGGGTGCTTGCCATTATGGTCGGCCTGTTCCAGGGCGGCGTGCAGGCGCTCAGCCGTAGCTACTTTGGCCGCATTATCCCCAAGGAAAAGTCCAACGAGTACTACGGCTTCTTTGACATCTTTGGTCGTTATGCAAGCGTTATGGGCACCTTCCTGGTGTCGATCGTCACCTCGCTGACCGGCAACCCGTCGCTGGGCGTCCTTTCCATTGGCGTGCTGCTGATCGTTGGCTTTATGCTGCTGGTCCGCCTGTCCCGCATGACTCGGGCGGCGGAGCATGCCGCATAGGAGCGAGCGGCTATTGTGCCTGTCCACGGTACTCTTTTGGGGTTATCCGCAATAAACATTGCGACTTGCGAGCAATGATTTGCCCAAGTGGGTATGATGGAATCAGCTAGGTCGCGGGGCGTCGCCTGTGTTTGGCGGCGCCCCGTTTTTGTGTTGCAGGGAGGGAAGGCATGAACGCCACGGTTGTGATTCCAACATATTGGGCGGGCGATGATGCCCGTGCAAACGCTCCCGGCGCCTATGACCACTCGACGAAGCTTGACGCCACCAATCCCGAGCTCGACCGCTGCCTGGCCTCGCTCGAGCAGGTGCGCGACATTCCGAGGATTATCCTTTTGGTGGTCTGTCCCATCTCGGCTACGGCGGATGTGTCGAAGCGCGTGCACGAAATCGTCAACGCGCACCCTACGCTCAAAGTCACCGTAGTTACCAACACCCAGGCATCGCGTATCGCCGACCGTGTGGCGCAGATTGCTCCCAAGGGCTCGGGCGAGTGCGTGAGCCTGCGCGGATACGGCGCCATTCGCAATATGGGGCTTGCCTGCGCTGCGGTGCTCGGCCACGATGCCGTCGTCTTTTTGGATGACGACGAGACCGTTATCGATGCCGACTTTATGAAGCGCGCGACCTATGCGCTGGGCCAGCAGACGCGCCAGGGCCTGCCGATTTTGGTTAAGAGCGGTTACTTTTACGATCGCGACGGATCGCCGTTGGCGCCCACGGACAAGGTGGGCATTTGCCATCGTTGGTGGACCAAGCGCATCGAGTTTAATCGCTGGATGAAAAAGGCGCTCTCGGGCACCCGTATCTCGCGTTCAAACTACGTGTGCGGCGGCCTCATGGCACTTCATGCCCGCGCCTTTACCCGTGTGGCGTTTGACCCGTTTATCACCCGAGGCGAGGACCTGGACTACCTCTTTAACATGCGCATGTTTGGCTACGACGTGTGGTTTGACAACGAGTGGACCGTTCGTCACCTGCCGCCCGAGTCCGAGAAGCGCTCACCGCGCTTTATGCAGGATGTGTATCGCTGGCACTACGAGCGTGCCAAGCTGACATTTGCCGCGCACCAGCAGGAGCTCGTTCCTGTCACGGCCGCGTCGCTCATGCCCTATCCGGGCCCGTGGATTTCGCGCGAGCTCGACGACCGCGTGCGCAAGACCGCCATGGTCCGCAGTATGTTTACCCGCGAGCACGAGGGGTATCTACGCATTTGGCGCCACGGTATTGACGAGGCCAAGACCTACGCGCGCCAAAACGCTGCAAGCTACCTGCGTTTCCAGAGCTTCTGGCCCAAGATCATGGACGGGCTCTGGCGCGACGCACAACTGACCAGCATCCTGGAGGGGACTGAATGATCGACCGCCGCGCCCAGCGCGATAACTCAATATCAATCTTTCGCGTGATCGCCGTTGTCTGCGCCATTTGCGTGCTGGTGTACTTTATTTTCGCCCTGGCGACCGGAATCGAGCCAATCGCGACCGTGGTCGCCTGCGCACTGCTGTGCATCTTTCTGTGCATTTTTATCTATTTGACGCTCAATCCCGATTCGGTGCGTTCGCAGTACACCGAAGAGACACTCTCGGTGGCCTCTGCCATGCTCGAGGACATCAAAGGCGGCCTGACGCAGGAGTCGGCGCGTCTGGTGTGCCAGCGTATTTTGCCCGAGACGCGCGCCATGACGGTTGCCATCACCGACGAGGGCAACGTGCTGGCCTGCGCGGGCGAGTTCGAGGAAAAGCTACTGCCCGATTCGCCCATCCACACACTTGCCACGCGCTACGTCATCGAGCACGGTATCGTCCAGTCGTTCAACCGTGTGGTGGACGTGGTGGGTTCGGATGGCTCGCACAACCATGTTCCTGCCGGCATCATCGCTCCTATCAAGGTGGGCGACCGCACCGTCGGCACGCTCAAGTTCTACTACAAGACCCCGCGTGCCGTCGACCGCACTCAGTACGCGCTTGCCTCGGGTTTTGCCGAGATCCTGTCCACGCAGCTCGCCATCCACGAGCTCGAGGTGCAAAAGGAGCTCACGGCCCGTGCCGAGGTGCGTGCCCTGCAGGCGCAGATCAACCCGCATTTTCTGTTCAACACGCTCAATACCATCGCGTCGTTTACGCGTACCGACCCGCTGCGCGCCCGCGAGCTGCTGCGCGAGTTCTCCTCGTTCTATCGCGCCACGCTCGACAATTCGGGCTCGCTCATTCCCGTGTCGCGCGAGGTCGCACAGACCAAACGCTACCTGACGTTTGAGAAGGCGCGTTTTGGCGAGGATCGCGTGCTAGCGACCTTCGACGTGTCCGAGGACGTCGAGGACACGCTGGTGCCGGCATTTGTAATCCAGCCGATCGTCGAGAATGCCGTGCGCCACGGTATGGGCGACGGCGATGCACTGGGGATCGATGTGTCGGTCCACAGGGATGGCGAAGATGCGATTTTGATTGCGGTCGCCGATGACGGCGTGGGCATGGACGAAGGCACCGCTGCCAGACTGTTTGACGAACGCTCCGCCCGTCCCGACGCCAACTCCCCGCAGGGCGGCGGCGCCGGTGTGGCCATGCACAATATTTCGGAGCGCATCCATCGCTTTTATGGGCCGCACTCCTATACGCGCGTCGAATCGGCCCCGGGCAAGGGTACTAAAGTGCTCCTGCATCTCGATTTGTCGGAGAGCATCTTCGACATTCAAGAGTAGAATAATAAGTTATGGGTTTAACGCTAGTTGGCGGATGCCCGACGTAGTTAGTTGACGAAAGGTTTTATCCCTATGCTGCGTGCGATGATTGTGGATGATGAGGCCCCGGCCCGTTCGGAACTTCGCTTCTTGCTCGAGCAGACGGGCAAGATCGGCACGATCACAGAAGCGTCGAGCGTTCGCTCCGCCATCGAGATGCTTATGGAAAGTCGCGTGGATGTCGTGTTTCTCGATATCTCGATGCCCGGTGCCTCGGGCCTGCAACTTGCCGAGGCGCTGCATAAGCTCAAAAATCCGCCGGCGATCGTGTTTGTGACCGCGTACAGCGATCATGCGGTCGAGGCATTCGACGTGGATGCTGTCGATTATCTGATGAAGCCTGTCGAGGAAGCTCGCTTGGATCGCGCGATCGAGAAGGTCATGCAACGCGCTAAGCCGGTTACGGACAGCAAGGTGACCATCGAGCGTATCCCGGTGGAAAAGGGCGGCCGCAAGGTGCTCATTCCCGTGGACGACATTCGCTTTATCATGGCCAAGGACGATTACTCCTGCATCTATACCGTCGATGATCGCTTTTTGTCGACGACCTCGCTGGCGCAGTTTGAGGCCAAGCTCTGCGATTTTGGCTTCTTCCGTGTTCACCGCCGCTATATCGTCAACTTGGCGTGCGTCACGGACGTTGAGACGGTGCCCTCGGGCGCCATCCAGCTGGGCATTACGGGCGTCGACGAACGCGTGCCGGTTTCGCGCCGCCGCGTCGTGCCGCTCAAGAAGGCTCTGAGCCTCTAGCACACTGGCCCCGCAGCCCTGTAGACCCATCGTCTGCGGAGCCGTGGGGCCTTTTTGTATGTATCTGCCGAATCGTTTTTTGCGGAAGGGATCCCATGAACAGTGCAAGCGCCAAGCGTATCGACATCATCTCGGACACCCACGGCTATCTTTCGCCTGCGCTCCTGGATGAGCTTGAAGGCGCAGACCTGATTATCCACGCCGGCGACCTCACGTCAGAGATGGACTACGAGCACCTATGCACCATCGCCCCCGTGCGGGCCGTACTGGGCAACAACGATTACTGCCGCGACTACGGCCCCGATGTAGACCGTCTTGCGCTCTTTACTTACGAAGGCCTCAAATTCGCCGTAGCCCACTACCGCGAAGACCTTCCGGTGGGATCCGTAGACGTAGCCATCAACGGCCACACCCACGTAACCAAAGAAGCCCAAGTGGGCCGCTGCCTAGTCCTCAACCCGGGCAGCGCCAGCTACCCCAGAGGCACCCGAGGCCCCACCATGGCCAGAATGCTCGTCAACGACGGCCAAATCATAAGTACCAAGTTTATTGACTTGGACTAACCGCAACAAAACGGGGGATGCAAACCGCATCTCCCGTTTTTCTTTCAGCAAAAGGACGAGCTTCAACAACAGCCTAAGACAACCCCGCCGAGGAGCACGCGGGCTAGCCGCGCAGCGGCGCACGCCCGCAAAACTGGTTGAACTAAGTGACGGCAGGGAGGGTCTCCGGGGCCGGCTGGCGCGGGTTAAGTTTGTCGCGAGTTCCGCACGCAAAGGAAAGCACTTAATGTGCTTTCCGTCTTGCGCAGGACTGTAGAGCAGCAAACTTAACCCGCGCCAGCCGGCCCCGGAGACCCTCCCGGACAGCCAAAAAATTTTTTCAAAAAAGTTGTTGCGGGCCGGACAGACTTCTGTGTATACTAATCCCCGCAGCGCACGCGAGCGGAAACAAA
>JAHYYK010000055.1:11220-14455 GCA_019425005.1 Collinsella sp. | reverse complement strand
TCAATCGTAGCCCGAGACGGTCCCGGGCTGACAATTTCGACTGTAATGGACGTTCTTGAATGAACAGTCGTTTAAGAACGTCCCCAACGACTACTTCTATACAGCAAAAAGGGGTGCTGACCATTTCGGTCAGCACCCCTTTAAGTTGCGGTGAAATAGGGACTGAATACGGGCTCCAGAGGCCAAAACAGTCCCTATTCCACCGCAACTTCATGGGGATGTGTGACAATGCCCGTCGGAAAACATCTGCTGTCTTTGGGGGTCTATCTATGCTGTATGAGTTTTGTGCCGAGAACTTTGAGCGAGTGCCGGCGGCCATCGAGGCCGGTGCGGGGCGCATTGAGCTGTGTGACAACCTCGCCGTCGGTGGCACCACGCCTTCCGCCGGCGTTATTAGCGCTACAGTCAGCTACGCTCACGAGCATGACGCGCGAGTGATGTGCATGATTCGTCCGCGTGGTGGCGACTTTCATTACAACCAGGACGAGCTGCGCATGATGGAGATGGACCTGGGCCTTGCCGTGAGCGCCGGCGTCGATGGCCTGGTCTTTGGCTGCTGCAAGCCCTGTGCCGGCGGCTGGGCGCTCGACGAACTCACCCTCGGCGCCCTCGTTATGGCTACGGGCTGCGCGACCGAGGAGTGCAAGCGCGAGTCCCTTGACATCACCTTCCACATGGCGTTTGACCAGCTCTCGCCCGAGGCTCAGCTCGATGCGATTGATACACTTGCCGACTGCGGTGTTACGCGCATCCTCACGCATGGCGGCGCGGCCGGTACGTCGATCGAGGATAATTTCGATCACCTGGCTCGTTTAATCGAGTATGCGGGCGACCGCCTGACCATCCTTCCCGGCGGCGGCATTTCCACGGCCAACCGCGATACCGTGGCTGCGGCACTGGGCGTCTCCGAGCTCCATGGCACCAAGATCGTGCCGCTGGAGGTATAACCCGTGGCGCTGGTGTTTGACGTTCAGCAGGCGAACGGTAAGCCCGACGACAACCGTCGTCCCGGCACCGCGTGCCCCTTTTGCAATACCGAGGAACTCGCCAATATCATCCGGCGCGACGGTGACTGTATCTGGCTCGAGAATAAGTTCAAGACCCTGCGTGCCACCCGTCAAACCGTGCTGATCGAGTCGGCCAATCACGACGCCGACCTGGTGACCTATGAGCCGGATGAACTCCACCATGTGATGCGGTTTGCCCTGGGTTGCTGGCAGCAGATGATCGATTCACAGCAGTATCGAAGCGTGCTCATGTACAAGAACAAGGGTCCGCTCTCGGGCGGTAGTCTCGTTCATCCGCACATGCAGATTGTGGGTTTGGAGCAGGAAGACGGCTACACTTCGCTGACTTCTGCCAATTTCGAAGGCATCAATGTCTGGCAACAGGGGAGAATCGCGGTCAACATCTCAACCGAACCGATCATGGGGTTCTTTGAGATCAACGTTTCAGCTCCGCAGGGAATCGCCGCCAGCGATGACACGAGAGACCAAGCCGAGGCGGATCTCTTCGCCGATGCGATCCAGGTAGCTCTGCGCTATATCCTGAACGAGCACCACGGTGGTCGCGCAGAGTCGTACAACCTGTTCTTCTATCACCTGGGCGGTCGGACCATTGCCAAGGCGCTGCCGCGTTGGGTGGTTTCGCCCTACTTTGTCGGCTATCGTTTGGCCCAGGTCAATGCCGAGACAACGCTCGATATCGATGCTGAGCGCCTGCGTGCGCATCTGGAAACGCTCGTATAGCAAGACTAACACCCGCGTAATGCGGACAGTCTAGCGTGCCATGGCGTCGCGGCCGGCCTCGACCCGCTTGCGCTGGGCGGCGCGCTCCTCGCCGGTCAGACGCTCAAAGAGATGTCCGATAAGTGAGGCGATTATCTGCTGAAACAGCGTTCCGCACATGACGGGAAACACGACTTCGCCCGGAAAGTACTGCGTGGCGATGACGGCGCCCGAAGAGATGTTACGCATGCCGCAGGTAAAGCACATGGTAGTCGTCTCGCTATATGGCAGATGTAGTGCACGGGCGACCAGAAAACCGACGAAAAAGCCGCTGATGGCGAAGGTCAAAATAAAGAGGGCGACTTCCAAGCGCACCGCGTTCATGTGCAGCACGTACTCGCTCATGGCGGTGGAGTTGGAGGCGATAACGCCCATCATCATGAACTTGCAGGCGGGCGAGAGCGCGGGGGAGAGCTTCTCGTGTCCCCATCCACGCGTGAGCTCGTTGATCACGATGCCGAGCACGGCGGGGATGGCGATCATAAATGCCATGTCTTGCATCATGCTCGGTACATCGATCGAGACGGTGGCACCCAGCAAGAGCTTCAGCGTGAGCGGAATCGTCACAGGTGAGATAACCGAGGACGTCAGGATAATGGTGAGCGCGAGCGGGCCGTTGCCGCCGAACATGCTAATCCACATAAAGGCAGTGACCGCCACGGGTACGCTGTACTCGAGCACGATGCCGCAGACAAGGTTGGGATTGGAGCCAAAGAACAGTGAGCCCACGGCATACGCCGCGATGGGGATGAGCACAGCCGAGACAAATAACGCCAAAATCAAATGTAGCGGACGGCGGAACACCTCGGTTACCTGGTGGAAGGTGTTGCTGAGCGCACCCTGAAACGTCATAAAGGCAAACAGGGCGGGAACGATGGGCTTGAGCACGCCGATCTGCTGGGGAAAGAGCACGCCGAGCGCCACGCAAATCGGAACGATGATTTGCATGTGCCCCGCGAGAAATTTGCCCAGTCCAACCCACTGCTTCATATGCGCTTGCGACTCCCTTTGCTCGTGAATCCGTTTTGAATGGATATGCTAGACGCTCGCATGCGTCCGTGCGTCAGAAACGCTTGATTATTTCGAGGCTATTACCGGCATCGTTTATCGAAACCGCGGCGTGCTGCGGCGATTGGCGTCCGTACTGCACGGTATAATGAATCCGTTCAACAGATCTGCCTGCCGAAGCGGGCATACACAGAGGACTCATCGCTATGAACCGTGAGAGGTATCGCGGCGACCTGCCCCTATCGGGGGTGGGTGCCTATGTCATCGCTTAAGACGACGCATCGCTGGGCGGTCGCTCAGCAAAACCCCGAGCTCGAAAAGGAGCTTTCGGCTGGCCTGGGCATACCTGGGTTGGTGGCGCGCATTATGGTTGCGCACAGCATTACATCCATCGAAGAAGGTCAGCTGTTTTTGACGCCTTCGCTCGATCGCGACTGGGC
>JAHYYK010000055.1:0-11120 GCA_019425005.1 Collinsella sp. | reverse complement strand
CATCCATCGAAGAAGGTCAGCTGTTTTTGACGCCTTCGCTCGATCGCGACTGGGCCGATCCACTTATTATCCCGGGCATGTCGGTCGTTGCCGACCGCGTCGAGCGTGCTATTCACAACCACGAGCACATTGCAGTCTTTGGCGATTTTGACGTTGACGGTATTACGTCGACCTGTCTGTTGACCGAGGCGCTGCGCACGTTTGGCGCCGATGTCACGCCGTTTATTCCGCATCGCTTTGATGAGGGCTACGGTCTTTCGCGCGCGGCACTCGACCGCGTTAACGAGCTCGCTCGCCCCCAGCTGATCGTGACCGTCGATAACGGCATTGCCGCCAAGGAAGAGGTTTCCTATCTGGAGAGCCTGGGGATCGATTTGGTGGTCACGGACCATCACGAGCCCTCCGACCAGGTGCCGCAGGGTGTGCCCCTGACCGACCCCAAGCTCGAAGACGAGGGCCCCTCGCGCGAGCTTGCCGGTGCCGGTGTGGCGCTCAAGCTGGTGCAGGTTTTGGGTGAGCGTCTGGGCAAGCCGTCGTATTGGCGTTCGTTGATTGAGGTCGCGGCGCTGGGCACCGTGTCCGACATGATGCCGCTCACGCCCGAGAACCGCGCACTGGTCGCCGAGGGCATCCAGCAGATGCGCGTGACGGCTCGTCCCGGCTACATCGCACTGGCAGCGCTCGCCAAGGCGGACCTTTCGAGCATTACGGCGGATGGCCTGTCATTCTCGCTCATTCCCCGCTTAAACGCTGCCGGTCGCATGGCCGATCCCAAGCTGGCGCTCGACCTGCTGCTTGCCCACAATCCCATCGAAGCGAGTGCGCTTGCCGCCGAGCTCGAGGAAATCAATCGCCAACGCCGCGAGATCGAGGCGGAGCTCACACGCGATGCCATGGCGAAGGTCGAGGAGACTTATGACGGCGGACGCGCGATCGTCGTGGGCGGCGAAGGCTGGCACGAGGGTGTCAAGGGCATCGTGGCAAGCCGTCTGACCAACCGCTATCACGTGCCGGCGCTGCTGTTCTCGATCGAGGACGGTATCGCGCGCGGCTCTGGTCGCTCGGTGGGCAAAGTTAACCTGTTTGACGCCGTCGAGCGCTGTTCCGACCTGCTGATTCGTCGCGGCGGACATGCCGGTGCGGTGGGTGTGACCATCGAGGCATCCAAGCTCGATGAATTCCGTCGTCGCCTTTCCGCCGTGCTATCGGAGCTTCCCGCCGAGGACTTTGAAGACACCGACGAGGTCGCCGCCACCGTCGACCTTTCCGAGCTGAATATCGAGACCATCGAGCAGATCTCCCGTCTTGAGCCGTTTGGCCAGGGCAACAAGGTGCCGCTGCTGGCTGCCGAGGGCGTGACGATGTGCGACCGCGCCGTGGTGGGCAAAACCGGCGAGCACATGCGCTTTGTGGCGACCGATGGCGCCGCGAGTGTGCCGGCCATTATGTTCCGCGTGCCGCAAATCGATAAGCTCATCAACTGCGATAGCGCTGTCGACTTGGTGTTCGAGGCCGTTGCCGAGCATTGGCAGGGGCGTGTGAAGCCCAAGCTCATGATCAAGGATGTCTTGGTCCGCGATACCACGCTGCCCAGCGTCGACGATCCGGCATGCGAGCTTCGCCGCGGCGTGCAGCCGGCGGATTCTGGCCTGCGCCTGGAGTCGCGTAAACGCGAGACGCTCGCCCAGCTTTCTTATACCGAGCTCACGCGCTCGCTTATCCATAGCTTTATCGGCTCGAACCAGCCACATCGCGCGCAGGTCGAGGCACTCGACGCGCTCGCCGACCACCAGAGCGTTTTGGCCGTTATGGGGACGGGACGTGGTAAGTCGCTCATCTTCCATGTGCACGCCGCGCGCGAGGCGGTCCTTCGCGGTCGCGCGAGCATCTTTGTCTATCCGCTGCGCGCACTCGTTGCCGACCAGGCCTATCATCTTTCATCGACGATGGCTGCGCTCGGGATTGGCGTGGGCGTGTTGACCGGCGAGACCGTGGAAGCAGCGCGCGATGACGTGTTTGCCGGCCTGGCTTCGGGCCGCACCGGCATCGTACTCACGACGCCTGAGTTCCTGTCTATTCACCGCGACCGCTTTGCGCGCTCGGGGCGTATCGGATTTGTCGTTATTGACGAGGCGCACCATGCCGGTCTTGCCAAGGGCGGCGACCGAAGCGCATACCTCGACATGCCCGATATCCTCAAGGCCCTGGGCGACCCGGTCGTTATGGCGGCGACGGCCACCGCAACGGCTCCGGTTGTGGCCGAGCTCGCCCGCGTGCTGCCGATTACCCGTACGGTGGTCGACGAGACCGTGCGCGAGAACTTGCGGCTCGAGGACGACCGCGATCTTGCGAGCCGCGAAAACCGCCTGGTGTCCATCGTCGCGACGGGGGAGAAGACCGTCATCTACGTCAACTCGCGTGATCAGTCCGTGGCGCTTGCCAAGACGCTACGCAAACGCGTTCCCGACTGCGCGACCCATATCGCGTTCTATAACGCGGGGCTCGCACGCTCCGATCGCCGCCGTGTCGAGGAAGCGTTTCGTGACGGAAACCTCAGTTGCATCGTTTCGACCTCTGCCTTTGGTGAGGGCGTGAACCTGCCCGATATCCGCCATGTCGTGCTCTACCACATGCCCTTTGGCGCCATCGAGTTCAACCAGATGAGTGGCCGCGCCGGTCGCGACGGACAGCCCGCCGTGATTCACCTGCTCTATTCGTCGCGTGACGCTCGTATCAATGAACGTCTACTCGACTGCTATGCGCCCGAGCGCGAGGAGCTCGTCACGCTCTATCGCGCGCTGCAAACCATGTGGCGCTCCAACCGCGGCAAGACCGGGGACGATTCCTTTAGCGCGAGCGATATCGACATCGCGCAGATGTGCCTTGCCATCGATGCTCGCACGCCGGTCGACGAGCGCTCGGTGGAAAGTGGCCTGGGAATCTTCGAAGAGCTTGGCTTCTGTCGCGTTTCGGGGTTTGACGACACCCGTCGCATCGCGATGGCCGAAAACCCCGGCCGTGTGCAATTGAGCAGGTCAATTCGGTATTTGGAGGGCTTGCGTTCGCGCATGGAGTTCTCGGCTTTCCGGAGTTGGGCGCTCGATTCGTGCGCTTCTGATATGCTAGCCAAAGTTAACCGCCCGATCGTACCGCGGGCCTAGGGGAAGGGGACCTCGATGGATGCCGCAGCCCGTACCGCCCATGATTCCGCCCTCCAGCCGTTCTCGGAGATGGAGCACTATAAGCATGCCGATGAGCTGCCGCCCGAGATTATGGCGGACAGCTACGACAAGCTGGAGCGCCTGTGCCTCAAATATATGAATGAGGACGACTTTTCTAAGGTGGAGCAGGCCTATTGCTTTGCTGCCGAGAAGCACTGCAACCAAAAGCGCCGCTCGGGTGAGATGTACATCAACCATCCCGTCGAGGTGGCCATCATTTTGGCCGATCTCAAGATGGACTGCGATGTGGTGTGCGCCGCGCTGCTGCACGATACCGTCGAGGATACCGAGACCTCGCTTGCTGATGTTTCCGGCCTGTTTGGCGATACGGTGGCCGAGCTCGTCGATGGCGTGACCAAGCTCACCAACATCGAAGTCGACAGCATGGACGAGAAACAGGCCCTCACGCTGCGCAAGATGTTCCTCGCCATGTCCAAGGACATCCGCGTCATCATCGTTAAGCTTGCCGACCGTCTGCACAACATGCGCACCCTTGCCGCCCTGCGTGAGGACCGCCGCCTGTTTAAGGCCCGCGAGACCATGGACGTGTACGCGCCCCTGGCCGACCGTCTGGGCATGAGCTCCATTAAATGGGAGCTCGAGGATCTGTCCTTCTTCTACCTGGAGCCCGATGCCTACCAGCGCATCGCACGCATGGTGGCGGAGTCGCGCGAGGTCCGTGAGCGCTATCTGGCCGAGACCATCAAGACGCTCACCGACGAGCTCAACCGCATTGGCCTGGAAGACTTCCAGATCAACGGCCGTTCCAAGCACTATTGGTCCATCTACCAAAAGATGAAGCGCAAGGGCAAGGAATTCTCCGAGATCTACGACCTGGTGGCACTGCGCGTCATCACGCATTCGGTGCGCGATTGCTACTCCACGCTCGGCGCGGTGCACACACTATGGCACCCCATGCCCGGTCGCTTTAAAGACTATATCGCCATGCCCAAGGTCAATAACTACCAGTCGCTCCACACGACGGTTATCGGCCCCACGGCTCGTCCGCTCGAGATTCAGATTCGAACCTACGAGATGCATGAGCAGGCCGAGTACGGCATTGCCGCCCACTGGCTATATAAGAAGTCGGGCGGATCGTCTGCGTCTAAGACCAATGATGCCCAGCGTCTGGACGACCAGATTAACTGGCTCAAACATTCGCTCGATTGGGCTGCGTCTGATGAGATTACCGACGCCAAGGAATACCTGCATTCGCTGAAGGTCGACCTCTTCGATCAGGAGATCTTTGTCTTTACGCCCAAGGGCGAGGTCATGGCGCTTCGTGCCGGCTCCACGCCGCTCGACTTTGCCTACGCCGTTCACACCGAGGTGGGAAACCATTGCGTCGGCGCCAAAATCAACGGTGCGGTGGCTCCGCTCACGCACGAGATTAAGACGGGTGACCGTGTCGAGATTCTGACTAACAAGAGTTCCAAGCCGTCGCGTGATTGGCTCAAGATCGTTAAGACACCTTCCGCCAAGTCAAAGATCCGCCGTTACTTCGCCGCCGCGACCAAAGACGATGACGCTGCTGCCGGTCGCGATATACTGGCCAAGGATCTGCGCAAGCGCGGGTATGGCATCTCTACGCCGCGATCAACGCGTGCGCTCAACGCCGTGGCGGAGCAGTTTAACTACAAGCAGCTCGAGGACTTGTTTGCCGCCGTCGGCGCCGGCAAGGTTGCCCCGCGCGCTGTGGGCAATAAGGTCGAGCAAATCTTGGACCCCAAGCCCGAGGAGCAGCTCACCAAGGCCGAGGCTATCGCCGAGGTCGTGAAGCAGCCTGCTCGCGGCTCCAACCGCAAGCCGCAAAAGCGCGGCAAGAGCGCCAGTAACGGCATTATCGTCAAGGGCGAGAGTAACAGCGGCCTACTGGTCCGTCTGGCTCATTGCTGCAACCCCGTGACGGGCGACGACATCGTCGGCTTCATCACGCGCGGTCGTGGCGTTTCGGTGCATCGCGCCAACTGTCCCAACGTCAAGGGTCTTATGGAGCATCCCGAGCGCATGATTGACGTAGAGTGGGATGGTGCTGCCGATACGCTTTTCCAGGTCGAGATCGTGGTCGAGTGCCTGGACCGCATGGGCCTGCTCAAGGATGTCACCATTGCCATTGGCGATGCGGGCGGCAATATCCTTTCTGCCGCCACGTCGACCAACCGCGAGGGCATTGCGACCCTGCGCTTTATGGTCGAGATCTCGGACGCGAGTGGTCTGGATCCGCTGCTGGCCTCCATCAGCAGCGTTGACTCGGTCTACGACGCGCGCCGCCTGATGCCCGGTGAGGGTGGAGCCCAGCTTAAGCGCCGCGTTTAGTCGCGACGAACGTGTCACATTATCGATATTCGCTACACTCGAGGCATCGTTTGATGCCTCGAGTTCTATAGAGAGGAGAGGGACATGAGTGCTGTGTCCTTGGATTTAACTCCCAAGGGAACGGTCGAGATCGAGACGCTCGTAAACGGTCCCATTCAGACCAATAGCTATGCTGTTATTTCGGACAATGAGTGCGTGATTATCGATCCCGCATGGGAAGGCGAACGCCTGGTGGAGCATATTCGAGCCGAGCATCCCGGCGTACGCGTGTTTGGCGCCGTATGCACTCATGGCCATGCCGATCATGTTGGTGGTGTTGCAGGCGTGCGAACCACCGTTGGCGAGGGCTGCCAGTATGAGCTGTGTGCTAAGGATGTGGCGGTGCCGCATGCGAACATCGAGGAACAGCGAGCTATGTGGGGCATTGAGACGCCTGACCCCGGGGAGCCGACGCACCTGCTCGCCGAGGGAGATGCTATCGAGGTGGGCGATATCTACCTGCAGGTGATCGAGACGCCAGGGCATACGCCGGGCGGGATCGTCTTGTTTGCTGCCACCGAGCAGGGGAACATTGCCTTTGTGGGCGACACCCTGTTTCCGGGTGGGCACGGCCGCACCGATCTTTCTGGAGGAGACGAGGCGGCGATTCTGCGCTCGCTCTCCAAGCTCGCCCGGCTTCTCCCGCCCGATACCGTTTGCCTAACCGGTCATGGCGATTCGACCACCATGGCACGCGAGCTCATGCAGAACCCTTTCATGCAGATTTAGCTTAATAGTCGGCTTTTGAAGCACGAGAAGCGTCCAAACGTCAAGCTATTTTTCCCCAACGGGTCAATTCCGTAGGGCAAACGGTCAAAAAAGTCTGTTTGGACGATATTCGTGAACAAACGAACGTTTATGCTCGGGTGCGCCGTGGTAAAATCTCAGGCGTTATCGGAGCAACCTTACAGGAGGTTTCTTTTATGCTCGTCAACGCAGCAGACATGCTCAAGAAGGCCGAGGCCGGCAAGTACGGTCTTGGTGCCTTCAACACCAACAACCTCGAGTGGACCCTGGCTATTCTCCAGGCCGCCGAGGAGGCCAAGTCTCCGCTGATCCTTCAGTGCACCGCTGGTGCCGCTAAGTGGATGGGCGGTTTCAAGGTCTGCGCCGACATGGTCAAGGCTGCCGTCGAGGCCACGGGCGTTACCGTTCCCGTCGCCCTTCACCTCGATCACGGTTCTTACGAGGACTGCTTCAAGTGCATCGAGGCCGGCTTCACGTCCATCATGTATGACGGCTCTCACGAGGAGACCTTCCAGCTTAACCTCGACCGCACCAAGGAGCTCGTTGAGCTTGCCCACTCCAAGGGCATGTCCATCGAGGCCGAGGTCGGCGGCATCGGCGGCACCGAGGACGGCGTGACCTCCAGCGGCGAGCTCGCTGATCCTGCTGAGTGCAAGCAGATCGCTGACCTGGGTGTCGACTTCCTCGCCTGCGGCATCGGCAACATCCACGGCGTGTACCCCGCCGACTGGGCTGGCCTTTCCTTCGAGCGCCTGGGCGAGATCAAGGCCCAGACCGGCGACCTGCCCCTCGTCCTGCACGGTGGCACCGGCATCCCAGAGGATCAGATCAAGAAGGCCATCTCCCTGGGCATCTCCAAGATCAACGTCAACACCGACCTGCAGCTCGTCTTCGCCAAGGGCGTCCGCGAGTACATCGAGGCTGGCAAGGATCAGCAGGGCAAGGGCTTTGACCCCCGCAAGCTCCTCAAGCCTGGTCGTGACAACATCGTTGCCCGCACCAAGGAGCTCATGGAGGAGTTTGGCTCCGTCAACAAGGCGTAAGTAGCGGTTTAACGTTCCCGCCGGAGGCCCCGTTTCCCTACGCTGGTTCCCTCGCGCTCACCTGGCTTCGCCAGAAGTCGCGCGACGGAATCAGCTCCGGGGAAACGGGGCCTCCTTTGTTAACTCGCTGCAGGGTTACTGGGCTGAATTTATTTATTGACTACCGTTTAGCGGTGTTGATGGCTCCTTTGTTGGGGCTTTCTTTTTTATCTCGCTACAATGTGCTTCAAGAGTTCTAATGACTTGGAGTTTGGTATGGCTGTTATTGATGTGCTGCCTTCGGATGGGAAGGTTATTGACGGGGGTCCTGTTGGCTGCTCTGTTGATGTTTGCAGTGATGATTTTCGCCATCTCGATATTGGGCTACCGCCCGAGATTCTTCGTCTTAAGGATGCCGGGTATTTGACGCAGGCTGTTGCTGCCTGCGATCGCCTTTTGGAGCAGAACCCTGAGCCTTCGCTGGCTGCTTGTGTTCGTGCAGAGCGGTATCGCATGCTCGAGACGCCGCTTCATTTTTCGGTGTCGCGTGATCGGGCCATTGCGATGATTCGCGAGGAGTGGCCTGAGTTTACCGAAGAGCAGTTCGATGACCTGATTAATCGTAAGCGTATTGACTGGCGCTTTATCGATGGCGAGCTGTTTGTTCTCGACAACTTCCTCGATTCGCTTCGCGTGTACCCCAAGGAGGTTCCGGGCCTGCGTCCCGATTCTACGGACGGCATAGCGCTGCGTAACCAGATGCTCAGGGAGATGGAGTCGCAAAACGGGTTGACTCGCGTCATCACCCTAAAGGCATCCGTGGCTGTCCCCGGGGCTCTGGAGGGAGAGACTGTTCGCGCGTGGCTGCCCGTTGCTGCCGCCTGCCGTCAACAGTCTCATATCGAGGTTCTCGATATGACGTCGGAGGGTACCGTTGCCCCTGAAAACGTTTCGGCTCGTACTGCCTCTTGGACATCTTCGACTGAACATTCATTCTCGGTGACCTATCGCTATCACATTGATGCCGCCTATTGCGATATCTATGGTGGCGCGCTCCCATCGCATGCGTGCATGGACACGCCGCTGCCCGAGGACACTTCCGAGGACCGTCCACACATTGCGTTTACACCGTACCTGCGACAGTTGACGGAGCGTGTTATTGACGGGCTCGATGATCCGCTCGATCGCGCTCGTGCTATCTATGATTACCTGACACAGCATATCGACTATCGCTATCAGCCACCGTACCTGCTTTTGGGGTCTATTGCCGACGACTGTGCACACTCGCTCCGCGGCGATTGCGGCGTTATGGCGCTCACGTTTATCACCATGTGCCGCATCGCGGGCGTGCCTGCCCGTTGGCAGAGCGGCCTGTATGTTGCGCCCGATTCGGTGGGGCCGCACGACTGGGCAGAGTTCTATACGCCACAGACCGGTTGGCTTAACGCCGATGTTTCGTTTGGTTCCTCTGCGCGCAGAATGGGGGAGGAGTGGCGCCGTCGTCACTACTTCGGCAATCTCGACCCGTGGCGTATGGTGGCAAATTGTCGGTTCCAGGCAGGGTTTGAACCCGTCTTCGACGGTATGCGCGAGGACCCCTACGATAACCAGATGGGCGAAGCCTCGGTTGACGGTCGTGGGTGCCGCCGGCGCGAGATGCTCCGTTCGGTCGAGCTCATCGAAATGCTCGAAGTTCCATTTTCGGACTAATCAGCAGAAAGCTGTGATAAACTAACTCACGCATTACGTGCCCGAGTGGCGGAATTGGCAGACGCAGTGGACTCAAAATCCACCGTTGGCAACAACGTGCGAGTTCGAGTCTCGCCTCGGGCACCATACATGCAAGTGAGCGTTCAAGGGGGTTGCGGCCCCCTTTTTCGTGCCGAACTCGCGTGAGCGCGCGAAGCGTTAAGCAAACAGGCCTGTGGCCTGTTTGTAGCGGAGCGTGGCGAGGGCGCCACGCGCCCGAAGCCCGGGGCTTCGCGAAGCGAAGGCCCTTCGAGTCTCGCCTCGAGCACCATACATGCAAGCGAGCGTTCAAGGGGGTCAAGGTCCCTTTTTCGTGTACGTAATGTGATAACGCGCTGTACGTGTTATTATTCGCAAGGCGTTGTTCCCGCAATGCCCTAAAGAGGAACCTGAGGGTTCCCACCTTTTGGCGCCAATGAGCAGCTGACTGGTCATACAACTTAGATTCCCTTCCTCAAATCGAGGAAGTCTATGTGTACGACCTGGTTGCTGAGAAGCGCCGGGTTATTTTTTTATGAATGGAGGTAGGGAAAATAGCTAAGTCTGATGACACCCGCATCAACGACGAGATCACTGCATCTTCGTGTCGTTTGATTGGCGTCGATGGCTCTCAGCTCGGCCTGTTCGCCATCCGCGATGCCCAGCGCGTCGCCGACGATCAGGGTCTCGACCTGGTCGAGATCGCTCCCAACGCGGAGCCGCCGGTCTGCAAGGTCATGGACTACGGTAAGTTCAAGTACCAGCAGGCCATGAAGGCCAAGGCTGCTCGTAAGAACCAGTCCAAGGTCGAGGTCAAGGAAATGAAGTTCCGACCCAAGATCGACGTTGGCGACTACGAGACCAAGAAGGGCCACGTTCTGCGTTTCCTCAAGAAGGGCGCACGCGTTAAGATCACCATCATGTTCCGCGGCCGTGAGATGGCTCACCCGGAGCAGGGCCTTAACGTTCTCGAGCGTCTCGCCGAGGATCTCAAGCCTTACGCTACGGTCGAGTCCAAGCCTAAGATGGAAGGCCGTAACATGCTTATGCTGCTCGCCCCGATTAAGGGCGCCTTCGATGAGGATAAAGCGGCAAGCGATAGCAAGTAACTAGTGTTCTGTAACCGATTAAGGAGTATTTCATGCCTAAGATGAAGTCCCACAGCGGCACCAAGAAGCGTTTCCGCAAGACTGGTACCGGCAAGCTTATGCGCGCCAAGGCTTTCAAGAGCCACATCCTGAGCAAGAAGTCCACCAAGCGTAAGCGTGGCTTCCGTCAGGAGACCGAGATCGCCGCTGCCGACCGCAAGGTCATCAAGTCGCGTCTCGCCTAAGTTCGCGTTCCCGTTTTTCGTTTTACCGTCTAGGAGTTGATAGAACATGGCACGTATTAAGCGCGCTGTTGCCGCCAAGAAGAAGCGCCGTACCGTTATGCACCGTGCGAAGGGTTACTACGGTGCCGCTTCGCGTACTTACAAGCATGCTAAAGAGCAGGTCCAGCACTCCCTGCAGTATCAGTATCGTGATCGCCGCAACAAGAAGCGCGAGATCCGTTCTCTCTGGATCACCCGTATCAACGCTGCTGCTCGCCTGAACGACATCTCTTACTCTCAGTTCATGCACGGCCTGAAGGTTGCCGGCATCGAGCTCGACCGCAAGGTCCTGGCTCAGATGGCTTACGAGGACATCGAGTCCTTCAACGAGCTGGCTGCCATTGCCAAGAAGGCTCTCGAGGCCTAATAGATTCTCTTGAATCGCTAGGGGAGTGTCGCGTTGTGCGCGGCGCTCCCTCTTTTTATCTGAAGCGCGGTTTACATTGCTAAAAGCGCGGGTAGATAGACACTTACAGGTGACCGATCTCTATATATTTCTAAACCAAAGGGTCATCATCTGATACGTGCGGAAGATCCGCACCAGTCTTTCTATTAGCTATAGAAAGCGATATGTTGTGTAGGACTTGTGAAGAGTGGAATTGACGACCCACAGGGCTTCGCGGTCTGGCAATATATCTCCTTGCCGCGCGGCCCGGTCGGACCGGATCAGCCGCC
>JAHYYK010000054.1 GCA_019425005.1 Collinsella sp. | reverse complement strand
GAGAACCCGGCGGGCCTTGGCGTCAGCCTCGGTGCGGGTGCGCTCAGCGTTCTCGTTGGCGTCGTTGACACTTGCCGCGGCGGTCTGCTGGGCAGCGATCAGGGCAGCGGAAATCTGGCGCTCCTGAGCGGAGAAGTCAGGGGCGGGAGCAGCCACGGGGGCGGCGGGAACGGCCTGGGCGGTGGCATCCTGGGCCTGGGCAAGCTGAGCCTGCGCGTCGGCAAGCTGCTGCTCGGTGGCGGTCAGGCGACCCTTAAGATCAACGATCTTGGCAAGCATAGCGTCAACCTCGGAGGACAGCGTCTCCAAGAAGACGTCGACCTCGGCAGGATCGTAGCCACGCTTGGCCTCAGAGAAAGTCTGAGCCTGGATGTCTGCAGGGGTAATAGCCATAACAAGTCTCCTTTTTCATCGCCTCGGCGCTACACGCCCGACGTAAGTTACTAAGTCAGTTCTATACGAGTATACCTATAAGAAGCTGCAGAATCAGCCTCTGCACCAACTGCAACGCAATAATCGCAACGACCGGCGAAAAATCAACGCCGCCCATCGGCGGGATAAACCGACGAAAGAGGTTGAGCCACGGGCCGCAGACGCTATCGAGCACTGCAGCGATATCCTGCAGCAGGCCGCCCTGCTTCATGGGAATCCACGTCATAAAGCAATAGACCACGATGAGCGTGGAGTAGAAGTTGAACAGCGTGTTGACCAGCTGGACAATGGTGTAGATGTTGATGAGAATCTCCTCGTCTTGGGTTTACTTAAGGTAGCCGTCGGCACGAAGCTTCTTGAGGTCCGAATCCTTAACCTCGCAGCCGGCGGGCAGCACCATGAATACGCGATCGCCCACTTCTTTGACCGTGGCGCCCAGGCCACAGGCAAAGCCATAGCTAAAGTCCAGGACGCGCTTGGCGACCTCGGTGCGAACGCCAACAAAAATCAGTGCGACAGGCTGCTTGGTGCGAACGCGGCGCACCACGGTCTCCACGTCGTCATAGCTCTCGGGGCGCAGGACATAGGCCGGCAGCTGCGGCGTGGCGTTGATGATATTGCTCGCATAGGCCGAGGCATCGCTCGGTGCAGGCGCGGGTGCAGCGGCGGCACGGGCGCGGGTGTTCTCGGCGTAGCTCGACGGCGTGTCATAGGCACCAGGACGATAACCGCTCGCAACGCTGTCCTGCGAGCGCGAAGGCGGGTTATACGTCGTGGCATGGCGGGAGTCATCGCCGACCAGCTGACCGGAGCGCGTATACACGGCAACCGACTCAGCTTCACCGCGGCGCGTCTGACCAAGTAGGCCGTTGCTCGGCTCGTCTTGGGTGTAGAAGCCCTCGCCCGAAGCACCGCTGTAGCCGTTGCCCTGATAACTATCGTCATAGCCGTCATCGTAGCCGTAGTCGTCGTCCTGGCCATAACCCTGGTCGTAACCCTGCTGGCCGCCCAGGTGCATCTTATTTTTAATCTCGTCAAGGAAGCCCATGGTTGTGTCCTCTCGCGGTTTAGTGCAGGCGCCCCGATAATCAGTGCGCACTTCAGAGCCTTATTTTACTGCAAACTCCGGGCTAAATACTACCCTGCCCAGGCGAACGAGCGTAGAGCCCTCCTCAAGGGCAGGCTCAAAGTCCTCGCTCATGCCGCAGGAAAGCTCAGGCAGGTTCAAATCGGGATGCGCCGCCTCCAGCTCATCCCTCAGCTCACGAAGCCCCGCAAAGGTGCGGCGTGCCACATCCTTATTCCCCCGGGGCGCCATAGTCATAAGCCCCTGTACGCAAATTCCCTCAAGTTCCGCAAGCTCACCCGCGGCGGCGCGAATCTCATCGGGCGAAAAGCCTCCCTTCGACTCCTCACCACTCACATTGACCTCGATGAGCACACGCTGGGGGCCGGCGAGCTCGCCTGCCTCAATCTTGCGGACAGCACGGCTCGAGATCGCCTGTGCCAGATGCAGCGAACCCACCGAGTGAATCAGCTCGGCTGAGCCCAGCACCGCATTGATCTTATTGGTCTGCAGGTTGCCGATCATATCGAAGCGCACCTCGGGCAGCTCCGGATGCTCCGCCAGACCCGTGAGCTTGCGAACCAGCTCCTGCGGGCGGTTCTCGGCAAAATGGCGATACCCCGCCTGGATGGCAGCAACAGTCTCATCGATACCAACGGTCTTGGACACGGCAATGAGGCGCGCGGCGTCGTGGGGGCGGCCCGCGCGATCGAGCGCCGCATAAAAACGTTTCAGAATCTGCTCGCGGCGAGCGCGCATCAAATCCAAATAGTTATCCATTGCCAATCGCCTCCGCTGACAGCCAAACAAGTAGTCCCATGCTAACGCAAGAGCGCGGCCCCGCATGTGCAAGGCCGCGCTCACTTAGGTATTTACAATCTTTCGACGAACGGGGCTACTTACTCCTCGTCGTCCTCGCCATCGTCCTCGTCCTCAAGATGATCGAGCAGGTAGCGAAGACCCTCGCTGACCTCGTTGGCGGGCACCTTGGCAACGTAACGCGCGTCGACGGCGGGCCTCATGATAACACCCTCGCCCGAAGGCACGCGCATGCTCTCGAGCTCATCCTCGTCCACACGGGCGATATCGCCGGCGTTCATACGCTGACCAGTCAACAGGAAGGTCAGACGGCAAGCGGCATCGATGGAAATGGAAGCGATGCGATCGAGGTAGCGCGAAACCATGATGGCGCGGCGCAGGTCGTCATAGTTGCTGTCGTCGTCCATAAAGTCGCCCGTATCCATACGGTTAAAGGTGCGGAAGAACTTCTCGTAGGCAGCGTGCACTGGCTCGTCCTCGACGGCCAGGTTGCAGATGATGGACATGTCATTGGTGACGAGCGCAGAAAGCGAAGAGCCCAGCACCTGGTAGACGGCCTCAGCCTCGGCCTCAACCGTGCCGACAAGCTCCTTGGGCAGCGAGATGTCGGCCTTGATCATATGACGCGTGGCACGGCAGATCTGACGGACTTTATCGGTCATGCGCTGCAGGTTAAAGTCGACATAGATGATCGTCTGAAGCAGGCGGAAGTCGGAGGCGACCGGTGACTGCGTGGCGATCAGGTTGTAGCAGACGGCCTCCAGGTTGGCGCAGCGCGCGTCAATCGAAAGCGTGCGTTTCTTGGTCTTGGTGGCGAGCTTGCGGTCGTCGGTCACATAGGCCTTCACGGCATCGTGGAGAGCCAGATCGACGGCCTCATAGATGCTCAGCATCTCGTGACGGGCCTCGACGAGCTGACGGGAAAACAGTTTGCGCATGGTTCACTCCAATCAGTTGGGTGCGGTCATGCAGCCCGCACAGTGAATACGCACCGGACCAGGTCCGACGGCTTGGGACTAGTCGCACCGATCAGCCAAAGCGGCCGGTGATATAGTCTTCCGTCCGCGAGTCCACCGGGCTGGTGAAGATCGCGTCGGTTTGACCATACTCGATGAGCGTGGCGGGCTCGCCGGCAACTTCCTGCAAGAAGAATGCGGTGTAGTCGCTGATGCGAGCTGCCTGCTGCATTGAATGCGTGACGATGATGATCGTCATCTCGGGCGCCAGCTCGGCCATCAGATCCTCGACCTTAGAGACGGATGTGGGATCGATGGCGGAGCAGGGCTCGTCCATCAGGAGAACATCGGGTTGCACCGCAAGCACGCGCGCGATGCACAGACGCTGCTGCTGACCGCCCGAGAGCGCCAAACCATCCTTGTTGAGCTGATTGGATACCTCTTTCCAGAGGTTGGCGCGCTTGAGCGATTCTTCCACGATGTCATCGAGGTCGCTTTTGCTAGTCACGCCCTGCAGACGAGGGCCAAAGGCGACATTCTCGTAGATGGATTTAGGAAACGGGTTGGGCTGCTGAAAGATCATGCCCACGCGACGACGGAGGTCGACCGGGTCGACGCCCTCGGCATAGATATCATTGCCGTCGAGCGTCATGGTGCCCTCGACGCGCGTACCCTCGATCAGATCATTCATGCGGTTGATGCAGCGCAAAAACGTTGACTTGCCGCAGCCCGAAGGGCCAATGAAGGCGGTGATGGCGTTTTTGGCGATGTTGAGGTCAAGCCCCGTCAGCGCATGAAAGTCACCGTACCAAAAGTTGAAATCCTTGGCCGTGATGGCCGCTTGCTCCAGCGTGGGAGCGGACTGATAAACGGACATGGGACTCCTTAACTAGCGACGCTTGCGCGACAGGAAGCGCGCAAACAGGTTGAAGGCCAGAATGATCACCATCAGCAAGAGCGCGGTGCCGTAGGCTGCGTTCATGTTGATGCCATCGTTGGCAAGCAGGTACAGGTGAACCGTCATGGGGCGGCCGGAATCGAGCGGCGAAATAGGTAGATTGATGGCTTGGCCCATGGTGTAGAGCACCACCGCGGTCTCGCCAATGGCGCGGCCGATGGCGAGGACGATGCCCGTGGCAATACGGCCAAAGGCAGAAGGAAGCACAATCTTGGAGACAACCTGCCACTTGGTGGCGCCCAGGCCGTACGCGCCCCAACGGATATAGCGCGGGACGGCGCGAATGGCCTCTTCGGTGGTGCGCATGACGATGGGAAGCATCAAGAGCGCGAGCGCCAGAGCGGCCGAGACCATCGAAAGGCCCAGGCCCATGGCCTCGACAAACAAGGCGTAGCCAAACAGGCCCATAACGATGGAGGGCACCGAGGCCAAAGCGTCAGCAGCGTAGCGAATGAGCTCGACGACCTTGCCCTGCTTGGCGTACTCGGCCAGATAGACGGCTGCCAGCACAGCAATCGGCGTGCAGATAAGCATGGCGAGCGCCGTCACATAGACGGTCGAGACGATCGTGGGCCAAATTCCGCCCTCGGCGTTGACGCCCTGGGGCCAACCGAAGATAAAGTCGAGCGAGATATGCGGCAGGCCGTTAATGACCACATAGGCAATGATAGCGACAAGCACCAGCGTGGTGATGTATGCCGCGGCACGGAACACGCCAAGCATGATCTTGTTGGACAGGTCCTTGTTGATGCGGCCCTTCTTGCCATGGGAAAGGGCACGCTTGATGCGCTCGCGCGACGAGGTCGTATCGACCGTCGTGTCAACGGAATCGGACATAGCCTACCCCCTCTTCTTCTTGGAAATCAGACGGACGATGCCCACCAGCGTGGCGGAGATGATAAACAGGACCACGCCCATGCCGAACAGCGCCGAGCGGTGCAGACCCGAGGAATAGCTCATGTCGAGCGCGATCTGGCTCGTGAGCGTCGAGATGGGGCTCGCAATGCTGTCGGGAATAACCGGGGCGTTACCCACGACCATGAGCACGGCCATGGTCTCGCCGATGGCACGGCCCATACCCAGCACGATGGCATCCACGATACCCAGCTTGGCGGCAGGTAGCACGACCTTATAGATGGTCTGCCACTTAGTAGCACCCATGGCATACGATGCCTCGCGAATACCCATGGGAATGGAATTGAGGGCATCGATGGTGAGCGTGGTGATGGTAGGGACGATCATGATGGCAAGCACGAACCACGCCGTCAGCGCACCAAAACCAAGACCACCGGTCAGTTGCGCGATAAACGGACGGATGATGATCATGCCAAAGAAGCCATAGATGATAGAAGGGATGCCGGCCAACAGGTCAACGGCAGGGCTGATGAGCTTGCGCACGCGCTTGCTGGCGATCTCGACCAGATACACGGCCGTGCCCACGCCTAGGGGCACACCCATGGCGAGCGCACCGACGGTCACCAGACCCGAGCCGGCAAGCAGCGACACGATGCCGTAGTGGCCCTCAGAGGGCGCCCACGTAAAGCTAAAGAAGTCCGCCAGACCGATGTCGGTAAAGACGGGCAGCGCCGAGTACGTGGTAAAAACAAAAATCAGGATGACGGTAACAACCGCCAAGAACGCGCAGGCAAAGAAAATCCACTGCAGCGCCTTCTCCTTGATATAGGTGCTGCGCGATACGAGCGCCAGCTCGCGCTTCTTGAGCGCCTGAGCATTCTGCTCAGTTTGGGAGTTTTCCTGTGCTTCCATGCTACTCACTCCCCTTCTCGTCGTTGGTGACGGGAATAAAGCCCGCCTCGCGAATCTGCTTGTCCATCTTTTCGGACGTCACGTAGTCGATGTAATCCTGCGCCTGCTGCGAAGGCGCACCCTTCACAAAGAAGTAAAGGTCGCGCGAGATGGGATAGCCGCCACTCGCGACCGTCTTCTCGGACGCCTCAACATGATTGACCGAGACGGCCTTGACCGAGGTCTTGGCGTTGAGGCTATCGACGAAGCCCAGCGAAATGTAGCCGATAGCCCCGCGCGAACGAGATACCACGTCGCGCACCTGGCCCGTGCCCGAAAGAACGGCCGAGCGGCGATCGAACGGGGTGCCGTCCATCACGATGGTGCGGAAGGCTTCACGCGTGCCAGACGCCTCGTCTCGGTTGATGACCTGAATCTTCAGGTCCTCGCCACCGACCTCTTTCCAATTAGTAATCTTGCCGGCATAGATATCGCGGAGCTGCTCGGTCGAGAGGCTATCGACGGGGTTATCTTCGTTCACGATGACCGCGATACCGTCGTGGGCAATGACGATGGGAGTCAGGCCCAAATCCTGTTCGTCGGCATTGAGTCCACGGGAGGAGCTGGCGATATCGGCCGTGCCAGCGCTGACGGCTTCGATGCCAGCGGAAGAGCCCAAACCGGAAACGAGCACGTCGATGCCGGTCTCCTCCTTAAAGCCCTCTGCCGCAATCTCGGCGATAGGAAGGCAGGTCGTGGAGCCGGCCACAGTAATGGAAGAGGTAGAAGATCCCGAAGAACAGGCGCACAGCGTAAGCGTAAGCACGGCGGCGCTCAGGACCGATACGATCTTTCTCATAGCATCACGCCGATCGCAGCATGGCGCCCACAGGTGCCGTCCTCGTTACGATAGGAATAAAAGCGGTCGTTCTGACGCACAGTCGAAAGCTGGGTATCCACGATATTATCCGCGTCCACACCGGCATCTACCAGCGCCTCACAAATGGCAGCGGAAAGATCGAGCATGCGAGAGATGCTCGCATCGATGCAAGAGAACTCGGCGGCAAAGCGATCCATGAGTTCCTGGGATACCTCATATTCATCAGCCAAGATATGGGGGCCGATATAGGCGGAAACGTCGCTCGCATCGCAGCCGGCAGCGTCGCAAAGCGCCTGGCACGCCTTGGCAGAAATACGTGCAATCGTGCCCTTCCAACCGGAGTGCACCACGGCAAATCCGCCGGGGGCCACCAGCACCACGGGAACGCAGTCGGCAAAGCAGAGCAGCACGGGCACGTCATGGGCCGTACAAACGATGGCATCGCAGCCCTCGGCAATCTGCTCGCGAACAGCCTCAAGATCGTCGGCGCCGTTCGAAGTCACCGTAACGATATGGTCACCATGTACCTGATTGGGCACGAGCAGATTATGCTCGCACTCAGTGGCGCCCATAGCTTCGAGCGCTCGACGACGATTTTCTTGAACAGCAAAGGGGTCATCGCCTACATGCGAGCCCAGGTTGAGCGAGGAGTACGCATCTTCAGAAACGCCACCGGTGCGCTCGGTAAAGGCAAAGCGAACATCGGATGTCGCGCCCTCCACCAACGTAACTCCATCATGGTCGACACGCGAAACGTTGTCCGCACGTGCTGCCATACTAAAGCCTCCTAATAACACAAGTACCGCGGCATCGCCGCTACAGCCAGCGTTTATACGGCTGTCATACTTCCCTAAAAGGATACCCGCAGCGGTAGGGACCAAACGTAAAGGGAACGTAAGGAGATTGGAGGCTTTCGTTTACAAACGAGAAACAAAACGGGGTGCATCCAAATGGACACACCCCATGCAGGTCGTTGAGAAAAACGAACTAGAAGCTACCACGCTTGAGGAAATCGGGAAGCTCAAACTGATCGTTGCCAAAGTTGGGCAGCTCGGTACCACCGACGTTGCGAGTCGGGGCAGCCTGAGCAGGGCTGGTAGCCGGAGCAGTGCGCTGCGGCTCAGTAGAAGCAGCAGCCTTGCTCTGGGACTGCTGGGCAGCGAAGAGCTCGTCCTGACGGTTGACGTTGGAGTCGGAGAAGCCCGTAGCGATAACGGTGATGCGCACCTGGTCGCCCAGGGACTCGTCAACAACGGTACCGAAGATGATGTTGGCCTCGGGGTCGACGGCATTGGCGACAACGTCGGCGGCGTCGCTGATCTCCTGGATGCCCAGATCCTTGGAGCCGGCGATGGAAAGCAGGACGCGCGTGGCGCCATCGATGGAGCTCTCGAGCAGCGGACTGGAGATAGCCTGCTGGGCAGCGTCGACAGCACGGGTGTCCCCAGAAGCGGTACCGATACCCATCATGGCGGTGCCGGCCTGCTTCATGATGGTCTTAACATCGGCGAAGTCCAGGTTGATGATACCCGGGACGGTGATGAGGTCGGTGATGCCCTGGGTGCCCTGGGAAAGGACGCCATCGGCAATTGCGAAGGCCTCGAGCATCGTGGTCTTCTTCTCGGCGATGTCGAGCAACTTGTCGTTAGGGATAACGATCATGGTGTCGACGCAATCGGAGAGGGTCTTGATACCCTCCTCGGCGCTCTTCTTGCGCTTGCGACCCTCGAAGGTAAAGGGCTTGGTCACGACGGCGACGGTCAGCGCGCCGACCTCGTTCATCGCGATATCAGCAACAATGGGAGCGGCGCCGGTACCGGTACCACCGCCCTCGCCGCAGGTGATGAACACCATGTCGGCGCCAGCGAGCGCCTCGGCGATATCGTCGCGCGACTCATCGGCAGCCTTGCGGCCAACCTCGGGGTTGGCACCGGCGCCCAGGCCGCGGGTAAGGTCGGTGCCGATGTGCACCTTGATATCGGCATCAGAGATCGCGAGCGCCTGAGCATCGGTGTTGATGGCAACAAACTCGACGCCGCGGATGCCCTCTTCGATCATTCGATTGACCGCGTTGGTACCGCCGCCGCCGACGCCGACCACCTTAATGACGGCAAGGTAGTTGTTGATCTCTGTCTCGTGCATGTCGGTCCTCCGAACAAAGGTTATAGCCATAGCATGGGTTGACCCCTGCGCACATTAACCTTCAGGTTGAAAGTAAATGCAAAGGTAAACCGTATTATGTTTGCACATTATGAACGTATCAGTCAAATAATTGACCGTGAAAACCAAACAAACCAGATAAACGGCGTGGTATGGCCCCTCAACAAAGCCGTTTAGGATGCTAGGCGGTCGGTGCGTTCCTAAACGTGTAGTTGCCTGGAGAGCGCACATTGATATAGGTTACGCCCTCTACCTGCGAAAGCAGCTTGGTCACGATGCGTTCTTTCTTGGCGATATCATCCGAATCGCCCAGCGACACCTCGACGCCGTTGTCGAGATTTGCCGAGATAGCCTCAACGGAAGGCGTGGAAATATCCTTCACCTGGTCCAAGAACTCGCTCGAGAAACCGCGTGCGTAATCCAGGCCGGCCTTGACGGCCTTGGAGCTCACCGCCCGACCCGAAACCGGTGCGACATCGGCCGAGACGTCAGTCAACAGCACGGCGCCGTAGTGCTTGGCAAGCGCCAGGGCCGCATCGATGCCGGTCAGGGTGTTGGCACCCTCGCCCGATGTAATGACGTTCCCCTGGTCGTCCACCTCGACAGACGTCGACAGCGGAGCGATCCAGGTGTCATCGTCTCCGATAGCCCAGGCAAGGTCGTCGGAGCTGATATACGCAATGGCGGTAACTTTACGCTCCGTCGGCGTGATGATAAGCGTATGGGGAAACTGGCGCTGGACATCCACGCCCGAGACCCACGGGTTTTGCTTGAGGCCCTCGGTGATCTGATCGGGGTCCACGTTAAAGAGCGACGTGTTCTCGGGAAGACTGATGAGCTGCATGGCGTCGTGCTTGGTCACATGCTCGCTGCCATGAATCTGAATATCGGTGGCGGAAAAAAGGCCAGAGTTGATGACGACGATGGCAACAATGGCAAGTACGACCACGGCCGCCAGGATGCCGCCCGCGATCTTGCCCTTACCCTTCATGGCAGAAGCGGCGTCGGTCGCCTTGCTTGTCATGGCACCCAGCGATGACAGAGGATTGATGCCCTTTTTTGCCGAAGACGCCTTGGCGGCGGGTACCGATGTCAGTGAACGCGGCTTAGCGCCAGCCAACGTACGACTGGCATGCGGCGCACGAGCTCCCAACGAAGGCCCGGGCGTCGCCATGGGTCGGGAGGTCTTGGTGCCCATCGCCGGCTTGGGCGTCACCGAAGGACGCGGAGCCGGACGACTCGTCTTTTTAGAAGCAGGGCGTCCTCCCAGCTGCGAGCCGACGACCGGGCGCTTGGCAGGACGAACGGGCCCAACAGACTTGGAGGGCATGGCGGGCTTATGTTGAGGCTGGGCAGGTGCGCCGGAACGCCCTCCGGCGCGGCGGAAGGTTGGTTTCGATGCTCTAGAAGCCGAGGAATTTAACTTCCGGTCTGAGCTCGATGCCATACGCCTCCCTCACCTTTCCGTGCACATGCCTGATAACCGCGGCCACGTCATCGGCCGAGGCGGTTCCGTTATTAACGATAAAATTAGCGTGTACGGGCGAAACTTCCGCACCGCCAACCGAAAAACCCTTTAATCCACAATCCTCAATCAACTTGCCCACGCTTGCGTCGGGCGGGTTGCGAAAGACCGATCCGCAGGATGCACGGCCCATGGGCTGCGTGCGCTTGCGGCGCGTCAGGTACCGCTCCATACGCTCGCGAATGTCGGCCTTGGACGCGGGCTTGAGCTTGAGCACGCACTCGAGAATGATCTCGTTACGCGGCAAGCTGCACTCGCGATACCCCCAAGCGATCTCGGGCCCTGCATAGTGCTTAATACCGGACGCCGGATCAAACGTGACCACGTCCTCGATAAGAGAGCCGATCCACTCGGTCCGCGTACCTGCGTTCATGGACACGGCGCCGCCGACCGAACCGGGAATACCGACCGCGAACTCAAGGCCCGAAAGCCCGCGCGACAAGGCGTCGTTGACCAAACGCGCGAACATCACGCCCGCACCAACGGTCAGCGTGCAGCCGTCCTCGGCAACAACCGTGCGCTGAAACTCACGTCCCAGCGAAATAACGGCGCCGCGATAACCGGCATCGGCAACAAGCAGATTGGACCCCTTGCCGATAATCACCCACGGCACCTGCTCGCGGTCGAGCACCGCCACGGCGCGACGCAGGGCATGGTAGCTATGGCACGTCACAAAGAGGTCGGCCTTGCCACCGATACGATAGCTTGTATGGCGTGCAAGACGTTCGTCCTCGACCACGTCCGTGTCGATCATGCCCGAAAGCGCCATGACGGCGTTAAAGAGACCCATAGAGGTTAAGCGTCTTTCTTGGCAGTCAGATACTCGATGAACTCGGGGCCGACGGTCGTAACGTCGCCGGCACCCATGGTGAGCAGCAGGTCGCCCTCGCCCACGAGTTTCTCAAGCTCCTGGTTGAGCTCAAGACGGCTGGAGCAGTACACGACCTCCTTGCCGGGGTGCTTGGCGCGAACGGTATCTGCGAGCATCTTGGAGGTAACGCCCGGAATCGGCATCTCGCCGGCGGAGAACACATCGATCAGCAGCAGCTTATCGGCGTTGGCAAAGGCATCGGCAAAGTCATCGCACAGAGCCTGCAGGCGCGAATAGCGGTGCGGCTGGAACGCGACGTCGACATGCTTGTAGCCCAGCGAAGAGGCAGCAGCGAGCGTCGCCTTGATCTCGGTGGGATGATGGCCGTAATCGTCAACCACCGTGATGCCGTCGATATCGCCCACGTGGGTAAAGCGACGGCGGACACCCTCAAAACTCGAAAGTGCCTTAGCGGCGGCGTCGATATCGAGACCCAGGACATGGGCGACGGTCAAGACGGCCGTGGCGTTGAGCATGTTGTGACGACCGGGGTTGCTCTTAATCTCGACAGCGTGCTCGGTGCCGTCCTCAAAGCGAACGATAAAGTCGCTCTGGATGCCCTTGACATCCGGATGTACGCAGACGATGTCGTTGTTCTCGGCAAAGCCATAGGAAAGCACATGACGGCCCGTCGACTTGGCGAGCTCGACCAGATGCGGGTCCTCGCCGCAAACGATGACGGTGCCGTCCTCGCCCACCAGCCCCATAAACTTGGCAAAGGTGGCCTCGATCTCCTCGATACCCGAGTAGTGATCGAGATGGTCGGCCTCGACGTTGGTCACGATGACCACGTTGGGGTTCAGGAACAGGAACGAGCTGTCGGACTCGTCGGCCTCGGCGACAAAGTAGTCGCCCGAGCCGTTCTTGCCGTTCGTGTCATAGCCCTCGACGATGCCGCCGATCAAGAAGCTCGGGTCCAGGCCCATGCGGTCGAGCATGGTGGCGCACATCGAAGACGTCGTGGTCTTGCCGTGCGTGCCGGCAACGGCGACGGTGGTGTAGCCGTGGCCCAGGGCCGAGAGCATCTTGGCACGGGGCCACACGGGAATACCGAGCTCGCGGGCACGCACGAGCTCGGGGTTGGACTCGGGAATTGCGGTGGAGACCACGACCACGTCGGGCTTGACCTCGTCGATCGTCGCAGCCTCGTGGCCCACGTGGACCTTCACGCCGGCGCGGGTAAGCTGGCGAATATAGCGCGACGTCTTAAGGTCGGAGCCGGTAACGGTATAACCGCGCTCATGCAGGACGAGGGCGATGCCGCTCATGCCGGCGCCACCGATACCGATAAAGTGGGCGCTCTTGAACTCGGGCGCGGAGGTTGCAGTCTGGGAATCAGCCATGTGCTCGTGTACTCCTTGCGTAAACACTGCCTGTAACCCGTTAACTGTACCGCACCTACCGCATCCGCGCGAGGGCGACCGGCGATATCCCGTCTAACTAACGCAATCCCTCTACCGCGTCGGCCAAAAGCGCGGCGGCACGGTCCTGGGCCAAGCCACGCGCCGCCTGACGCATGGCATCACGCGCCGCAGCGTCATCGATCAGGTGCAGAAGCTCGTCGGCAAAGGCAGGGGCATCGATATCGGCATCGGCGCAAAGCACGCCGGCACCGGCATCGACCAGGTAGCGCGCATTCGTGGTCTGGTGGTCCGCCGTGGCGTGCGGATACGGCACGAGTACCGAGGGCACGGCAAGCGCGGCGATCTCGGCCACGCTCGAGGCACCGGAACGCGAGAGCACCAAATCGGCCGCAGCCAGCATATCGCCCATGTTGTCGATGTAGGGCTGGACTCGATAGCGCTTCGCCTCCTCGGGCGTCAGCGCCAAAGCGTGCTCGGTCTCCTCAAAGCCGTCGGCACCCGTCGAATGCAAAATGTAGAGATTCTCGCGGGTCAGCAGCTCACTCTTGAGCGAGGCAACGCGCTCGTTGAGATGCTGAGCACCGAGCGAACCACCAAAGACGAGCAGAAGCGTCGCGTCCTCGGGCACACCGAGCGTCTTGCGGCCGCGGGCGCGATCGCCCTCGATCACCGAACGACGCACAGGATTGCCCGTCATGAGCACATGGTCGGGGTCGCCCTCGCGCTCAAAGACCGCGCGGGCCGCAGGTACCGAAATGCACACGCGGGCGGCATGTGAGTTCATCATCTTGTTGGCCAGACCCGGAACAGAGTTCTGCTCGTGCAGCAGATACGGAACGCCGGCGCCCTTGCACCAACCCAGCAGCGGGACCTCAACGTAAGCACCAAAGCCGATAGCGGCATCGGGCTTACCGACCTTCGAGAAGTGACGGGCAAGCGCACGCTTCGCCTTGTTGACGCGCCACAGCGAGGTCAGCGCCGTCCAGGGACGGGAGCGATCGAAGCCCGTGACCGTGATGGGCACAAAATCGAATCCGGCCTCGGGAACCAGACGGCCCTCGAGCTTGCGCGACTGGCCCACGAACACAACGTGATGACCGCGGTCACGCAGCTCCTCGGCCAAGGCGAGCGCGGGGTTGATATGTCCTGCCGTGCCGCCAGCTGCAATAGCAACGGTCATCTTATCGGTCATGGTAATCCCTTCGTACACGCGGCCCCTGGTCATCGGTGCGCAAACGCGCCGACGGGTCCGAATTCAAATCGATTCGATTATATCCGCCGCCCGCATTGCGAGGAGTGGGGCGCTGCGGACGACCTTGCGGCGCCGTTCGCTGACGCGGACGGGCTGCCGGCTCGGTCGCAGAGCCATCCAGGACGGTAAAGCCGTTACGCGAAGATCGCTCGCCGCGCACGTGGGGCACGCCGGCGGTACTCTCATCCATAACGGCAAAGCTCTCGCGGCGACGGTCGTACTCATCGCGACGGGCGCTCTCATACGAAACGCGCAGGATCAGACCGGCGAGCATAAGCGACACGATAATCGACGAGCCGCCGTAGCTAATAAACGGCAGCGGCTTGCCCGTCATGGGAAACACGTTGAGAATGCCCAGCGCGTTGATCAAAAACTGCACCGCAAGGATGACCGCGGAACCCGATGCCATAAGTGCTCCGCGACGGTCGGTCGCCTGTTCGGCAATGCGAAACGCCGAGTAGATCAGCATCGCAAACACCAAGAAGAACAGCA
>JAHYYK010000053.1:9679-14867 GCA_019425005.1 Collinsella sp. | reverse complement strand
TCGGCAATGCGAAACGCCGAGTAGATCAGCATCGCAAACACCAAGAAGAACAGCACGGTTCCGATAAAGCCAACTTCCTCGCCGATAATAGCCAAAATGTAGTCGTTATGCGCCTCGGGCAAATACGAGTACTTCATGGTGGAGTTGCCGATACCGCGACCGAACAGGCCGCCCGAGGCAAACGCCATGATGGCAAGCGTGGCCTGATAGCCGTCGCCATATTCGTCTGCCCAAGGATTCCAAGCAACCTCGACACGCGTCATACGATACGGCTCGGCGATAAGGGCGATCGCAATGACGGCGATGCCGGCAACGACCGTCCAAACGATATATTTGGGGTCCAATCCCGCAAACAACGCCATGCACATGAGGGTCAACAAGATGATCAGAACGGTGCCAAAATCGGGCTGAACAAAAATCAGAAAGAGCGAAATGCCCAGGTAGACGCCCATCTTGCGAAGAAACTCGTTGATGTTGCCGCCGGGCGAAAAGATGCGGTCGAGCATGATGGCCGAATAGGCGATGGCGAACGGCTTTAAAAACTCAGACGGCTGGAACTGAATACCGGCGATGTTGAGCCAACGCGTGGCGCCACGACTGCCGCTACCCATAAAGAACACCAGAACCAGTAGCCCTATCATGCCCATGAGGAAGATCCTGAGCACGTCTTCCCCAAACCAACTGTCCGGCAAGACGCGCACGATGGCAACCATAGCCAGCACGCCAACTCCGGCAAACGCGGCCTGTCGAAACAGGAAGAACGTCGCCGAACCATTCTCGTGCATCGCCTCGACCGAAGATGCCGAGTACACCATTAGCAAGCCAAAGCAAACCAAGCTAAACAGGCAAGCCATAAATATCAAACGGGGGCGCATGATGCGGGCGGGGACGCCGGCAATATAGCGCTCACTGAACGTCTGCCCGCCGCGTCCGGAACGCGGCGTGCTACGCAGCGAGGAAGCACGGTCCGAGTCGGGCCTCCTCATATCACTTCGGGGGCTCTCCTCTCTCACCGGCAACCCCTATTCCGTTTGCGATTTCGCTGCTGCGGCAAGCTGGGCCACGTAGTCCTTAAACACGCGACCGCGCTCCTCGTAGCCCGAGAACTCGTCGAACGAAGAGCAGGCGGGCGAAAGCAGGATCACGTCGCCGCGGCTCGAGAGCGAGCGGGCAACGTCAACGGCATCGCGCAGATCATCGGCCTGGGCGATATCCACGTCACCATCGACATCGGCCTCGTCCATAGCGGCAGTAAAGCGCTCGCGCGCATCGCCAAAGCAAACGACCGAGCGCACGTTGTCCATAACGACGCGGGCAAAGTCCGCAAGCGGCGTGCCCTTATCGTGGCCGCCGAGCAGCAAGATCACGTCGTCATCAGGAAACGCCGTCAGAGCCTTTTCGACTGCATCGGTGTTCGTTGCCTTGGAATCGTTAACGTAGCGCACGCCATCGATCTCGCCACAGGGCTCAACGCGGTGTTCGAGTGGCTGGAACGATGCCAAACCGCGGCAAACGCCCTCGGGATCGGCACCGACGGCCAGAGCAGCCGTGGCAGCGCATAAGGCATTGATGACATTGTGATGGCCCGAGATCTTGAGCTCGGACGTGGCGACGAGCTGAGTCTCGACACCCTTCAGGCGGACGACCATCTTGCCGTCACGCACAAAGGCGGCGTCTGCACCCTCGGGCTCGTCAAAAGCGACCTTGCAGATGCGGCGACCCGGCGTGTAGATGTACTCATCGAACTCATGGATGCCGGCATCCTCAACATCGATAACCACGAGGTCGTCGTCGACCATATTCTCGAACAACTTGATCTTGGCAAGCGCATAGTTCTTGTGGCTCTTGTGCCAGCCCAGGTGGTCGGGCGTGATGTTGAGCAGTACCGCCACGCGAGGATGAAGCTCGGCGGTCGTAGCAATCTGATAACTCGACAGCTCGGCCACAAACCACTCATTGTGTGCGCGGCCGTCGATCTCGTTCACCGGCGGCTCACCGATATTGCCGACGGCCACGCTGGCTTCACCGGCGGCCTTGAGCAGATAATCGGTCAGCGACGTGGTAGTTGTCTTGCCGTTGGTGCCCGTGATTGCAATCCAATTTTGGGGAGACAGGCGATAGGCAAACTCGGGCTCGCCCATAATCTGAGCGGCATGCTCACGCCCGGCCTTAAAGAAGGCCGAGAACTCCGAGATACCCGGGCAGGTCACGCACACGTCATAGGCACCCTCGACCTGCTCGGTGCCGTAGACAAACGACGCGCCCTGCGCCTCAAGCGCACGCGTGGCGTCATTGGGCTCGGAGGTACCGCCGCCATACACGGTCGTGGCGCTCACGCGCTCGGGGTGAGCCAACGCCCAACGGGCGACATCGAGACCGGATTTACCCTGCCCCAAAACAAGCAGGCTAAAGACATCAGCAAGAGGCATGAAAGACCACTATCCCAACTGGAAGAACAGGGCGAGGCCAACGGCGCCAAAGGCCGCGGCGATAATCCAAAAACGGATAACGACCTTGGTCTCGGCCCAGCCCTTCTTTTCGAAATGATGATGAATGGGCGCCATAAGGAAGACGCGCTTGTGCGTAAAGTGGAAATAGACAACCTGGATCATGACCGACAGGGTCTCGACGATAAACAGACCGCCGATGATGAGGGAAACGACTTCGGTGTTGGTCATGATGGAGGTGCAGGCAAACGCGGCACCCAGGGCAAGCGAGCCGGTATCGCCCATAAAGATGCTCGCCGGGTAGCAGTTGAACCACAAAAAGCCCAGGCAGGCACCGGCGCACGCCGTGCAGAAGATGGACAGGTTCACGTCACCGTGCAAAAACGCCATGGCGGCCATGGCGAGCATGGCGATCATGGAAGTGCCGCCGGCAAGGCCGTCCAGACCATCGGTCAGGTTCACGGCATTGGAAAGACCGGCGATCATCAGCCAGCAAAATACAATGTAGAGCCACGGGAACGAAAGGCCGCAGATGGTGGTCGAAAGAACACCGAGGTCAATCGTCAGGCCGCCGGGAAAACGAATCTCGGGGGCGACGCCGCACCAATTGACGGCGAGCACGGTAAAAGTAACGCAGATGATGGTCAGACCAATCATCTTGGCGTGAGGCGTCAGGCCGAGCGAGCGACCATGCGTGACGGAGGTCAGGTCGTCGATGAGACCTAGAACGCCGGTGGCCAGCGTGGCAAGCAGCACGAGCACGAGCTCGGTGGTGAGCTTGCCCATCAGCAGGCAGGTCAGCGAGATCGCGACAAGGATGATGACGCCGCCCATGGTCGGCGTACCCTGTTTAATCAAATGACGCTTGGGGCCGTCGGCTCGGACCTGTTGGCCGATACCCTCGACCTTCAGCAGCTTGATCCACCACGGCATAAGCAGCAACGCAATGGCAGCAGCGATGCCAAGTCCCAAAAAGGCCTGATACATAGGATACGAGGGATTACCGAACATGGGCTAGCACACACCTTCCACAAAGCGGTCGAGCTCAACAAAACGGGAACCCTTGACCAGTACAACATCATGATTTTCAAGCGCGCCGCCCATGCGGTCGAGCACCTGCTGATAATCGGAGAACACCTGGATGCGGTCCTCATCCATACCCATCATACGTGCGGCATCGGCCATGAGCTGAGCCAGCTGGCCGCCGACGCACGCGAGCATGTCGAGCTTCTTGGCGGCGGCATAGGCGCCCACGAGCTCATGCATGCGGGGAGCCTCGTCGCCCATCTCGCCCATCTCGCCCAGGATCGCCATGCGCGAACCGTCACAGATGAGCGAGCACAGCAAATCGAGGCCGGCAGCCATAGACTCGGCACTGGCGTTATAGGAGTCGTCGATGATGCGCGCTCCGCTCTTGGCGCGCTTGATCTCCTGACGGTGACCGGTGATCGTAAGGCCCCTAAAGGCAGCATCGATCTGCTCGGGCGTCACGCCCAGACGATAGGCGACCGCGGCGGCCTTGACGGCATTGGGCACGGACTGCACGCCGGGAATGGCCAGCATGGTATCGACCGTGTCGCTCTGACCAAAGTCGAGCGTAAAGACCGGATGGCCCTCGTCGTCGACGCGAATGTCGCGTGCGCGGACCTCGTCGTCGTCCGAGACACCGGCCAGCATCACGTCAATACCCGCAGGCTGAGCGAACGTATCGCGAATGAACGGCGTAAAGTCGTCCTCGCCGCCCAAAACCAGCAACGGCGAGAAGTCGCCGGCGGCGCACATGCCCTGGACAATCTCGGACTTGGCGCGGGCGATGTTCTCGCGGCTGCCCAGGATACCGATGTGGGAAGTTCCGATCTTGCTCACGATGGCAAGATTGGGGTTGGCGGACTGGGACAGGCGCTCAATCTCATGAAAATGGTTCATGCCCATCTCGAGCACCAGAACCTCGGTATCGGCCGGAGCGGAAAGCACCGTGAGCGGCATGCCGATCAGGTTGTTGAAATTGCCCTTCGTGGCCCAGACGCGATAACGCTTGGCGAGCACGGCGGCGAGCACGTCCTTGGTCGTCGTCTTGCCAATCGAACCGGTAATGCCGACGACCAGGCAGCCAAGCTCCAAGCGATATACGTGCGCCAGGCGCAGCAAGAACTCCACGGGGTCGTCGGTCAGCAAGATGGCGCATCCCTTGTCCTGCGCCAGCGAAACCAGCTCGGCATCGGGCTCGCGCGTCATCACGACGGCACCGGCACCCGACTCGATGGCACGGGAGGCAAAATCATTGCCGTCGACCTTTTCGCCAGGGAAGGCGACAAAGATCGTCCCCTCCTCGACCTGACGCGAGTCGATAACGCACCCGCGGCATACCCGGTCGACTTCTTCCGTCACGGTTCGGGCCCCCGTTGAGGCCGCGAGGTTGTTGACGGCGATCTCTATCATTGCAGCTCCCCTGTAAACCTAATAATGCTATCGGCGTATTGTATCCCAGTGCCATGCGCGCGTGGTGCAGGGCATGTGAACACCCTTCAGATCAAGCGGCAGGCCACGCTCAAGATTGTAACCCCCTACTTCGTGCGCGGGATACCCAGCACGTCGAGCGCGTTGGCCATAATGGACTGGAATGGCACCGCGGCGGCATCCGAGCCGCTCGGCGTTCCATCGAGTGTGATATAGCACAGCACCTTGGGCGATTGTGCCGGCGCAAAGCCCATAAAGGACGACATGTAGTTCTCCTTGAGGTA
>JAHYYK010000053.1:0-9579 GCA_019425005.1 Collinsella sp. | reverse complement strand
GCGATTGTGCCGGCGCAAAGCCCATAAAGGACGACATGTAGTTCTCCTTGAGGTAACCGCCGTTCTCGTCAGCACGCTCGGCCGTACCGGTCTTGCCCGCCACGTCATAGCCATCGACCGCACCGCCAACGCCCGTGCCTTCGGACACGACCGTCTGCATGCACGATGTCACCTGGGCGGCAGCGTCCTCCGAAATCGCACGCTCGCCTTCGCCCCAGTCCCTTTCATCGCCCTTGCTGGACTTATAGAAGTGCGGAGTCATCATCACGCCGCCGTTCGCGATGCCGCCCACGGCACGTGCGACCTCAATCGGCGAGACGGACAGCGCCTGGCCAAAGCTCATCGAGCCCAGCGTGGCGCCATCGTATTGGTCGCGCTCCTTGACGATGCCCAGGCTCTCACCCGGAAAATCGACACCGGAGCTATGACCGATACCCCACTTGTCCACATAGGTGGCAAAATCATCGGCACCGATCTTGCGTCCCACCAGGACAAAGCCCACATTGGACGAACGGCGCATCATCTCGCGCACGTCCATGGTCATGGTGTAGTCGCGCTTATCGGCGTCGGTAACGGTGTCGTCGCCAACCTTAATGCTCGCCGGCACCTCAAACGACGTGCTCGAACGCACGGCGCCCAAGTCGAAGCCGGCACCGGCCACGAGCGTCTTAAAGACCGAGCCGGGCTCGTAGGCATCGGTAACCAGGCGCAAGTTCATGTCCTCGGTCTTGGCGTTTTCCAGATCGGTCTGGTCATATGTCGGATACGAGCATGCCGCCAGAATCTCGCCCGTCGTGGGATCGGTGACCAGGGCCGAGCCATTCTTGGCCTTGGTCTTTTCGACCGCCTCGGCCAGGGCGTCCTCGGCGGCACGCTGGATATTGACATCGAGCGTCGTCACGATGTCCACGCCGTCAACCGCCGCCACCTTTTTATAGGCGCCGCCCGCGATATAGCTACCGTCCCTCGCCCGCTCGCGCACCAGCGAACCGTTGGTTCCGGTCAAAAGCTTGTTGTACTGTTTTTCGAGGCCCGTCAGACCGTCGTTGTCCACGTTTACCACGCCAAGCACCTGCGATGCCAGGTTGCCGTAGGGGTACACGCGCTTCATGGCCTGCTCAAAGAGCACGCCTGGCAGGTTCTTCTTCTCCAGCGCCGCGACATCATCCTCGTCCACCTGACGTTTGATATACACCCAGGTGCCATCCGACTCAACGAGCTCGCGACAGGTCTTTTTATCGATGCCCGTAGCTTTGACCAGCGCCGACACCGTCTTGTCAACGTCCTCGATAAGCTGAGGATTCACGGCGATGTTGCGGCATTCGACCGACGACGTCAGCACGTTGCCGTTACGGTCGTAGATGGTACCGCGCTTGGCACACAGCGTCTGCGCGAGCAAGCGACGTGCATCGGCGCGGTCGCGCAACTTATCGGCTTCCACGATTTGATAGTCGGCAAGGCGAAGGACGCCCAAACCCAAGCCAAGCCCGATAAAGCCCATGACGGCCTTGCGACGGGGCAGCGGCGTGCCCGTGAGCCATTCGGTCGACGAGCTCTTGCGCGGTCTGGTGTTATGCATTTGAGGGCCACTCGAGCCACGGAGACGCGATGCGGGGTCGTTGCCATAGGACGGCCTCGCGTTGTAAGATGGCCGACCCGTTCCTTGATAACCAGAACGTCCCCGCGATGAGGGACGTCCAGAACCGCGACCCCCGTCGGAGCCGCGGCGATAGTCATTTGTCATACTCAGCTACCGTCTTGTTACTGAGCGGTCGCGGTCGAGCTAGCGCCCGCGGCTGCATCCTGCGAAAAATCAAGTGTAACGCTCTCGCTGGGCTCCACCATGCCATAAGCGCCCGCAAGGTCGCGAATGCGCGTGTCGGCACCATAGACCGAATGCATGACCTCCAGGTCGGAGCTCTCGTCGGTCGCCTTCTCAAGCGTGTTGGTAAGCGCGGCGTTGCTGTTGAGCACCTGGGCCGTAACGCCGGCGAGCGCCACGCGGGCGACACCGATCGTCATGAAGATGGCCGCAATGATGCAAAACGTTTTAAGAACGCTCATGAAAACCGGGCTTACCGCCTGGTTTGCCTGACGGCCCGCGCCCGTGTAGACATCAAAGCGCGGTGTGCGCTGCTCGCGGGGAGCAGCGGGGGCCTGCGGTGCCTCACGATAGGCGGGCATGGCGTTCATATCATAGGCGAGTGCTGCGTTTGAGTTGTTGTAGCCCATGATATGCCGCCTCCCATCCCGAGTACGTTGGTAGTGTGTTTAAGCTTCGTTTGTGGTACGAGCGGGAGGTCCAATATCGCGCGGTCGCGTCTACAGACGCTGCGCCACGCGGATCTTGGCTGATCTCGCCCGAGGATTGCGCGCAACCTCATCGGGTTGGGCAACCAAGGGTTTGCGGGTGATGACCTTGAGTATCGGCACGTTGCCGCACACGCACACCGGAATCTCCGGCGGACACGTGCACCCCTGGCTCATCTCCTTAAAGTGGTTCTTTACGATACGGTCCTCGAGCGAGTGATACGAGATAACGCAGATGCGTCCGCCCGGGTTGAGCCACCTTGTGGCGGCGTCAAGCCCTCGCTCGAGCACATCGAGTTCGTGATTGACCTCGATGCGAATGGCCTGGAAACTCTTCTTGGCTGGGTGTCCGCCATGCCGACGAGCGGCAGCGGGGATACCAGCCTTGATGATCTCGACAAACTGACCGGTGGTTTCGATCGGCTCATGCTCGCGGCGGCGCACGATCTCACGCGCGATCTGCGAGGCGAACTTCTCTTCGCCGTAGACGCGTAGAATCCGGGCGAGGTCGTGTTCGTTATAGGTGTTGATGACCTCAGCTGCGTTTAAGGTGTTGTTACCCGGATCCATCCGCATGTCCAATGGGGCGTCCTCGTTGTACGAAAAGCCCCTGCCAGGGATATCGAGTTGCGGCGACGAAACGCCCAAGTCGAACAGGAAGCCATCGACCCCGGGCACCTCGGCCGAGCAAAGCAGCTCGTCCAAGTCGCCGAAGTTGCCCTTCAGCAGCTGGTGCGGTACGCCGGGAACCTCGCGGTCCAGACGGGCGCCAGCGGCCTCGAGGGCCATGTCGTCCTGATCGACGCCGAGCAAAAGGCCGGTCTCCCCCACCTGCGCGGCCATCTTTACCGAATGGCCGGCACCGCCAAGGGTGCAGTCGCAGACGACGGAGCCGCTCTTTAGCTGCAGCGACTCAAGCACTTCGCCGAGCATGACAGGTTCATGCCGATATTCTTGTGTCAAGATCCCACGCTCCATCCGTTACCCGTGCCTTGCCCTTACGAGAAGAAGAGGTCCAGCAGGGCCTCGTCGTCATCGTCCTCATCGGCCGTAGCGCGGTCCCAAACCTCAAGGTGGTCGTAGTTACCCACAACCGTGACCTCGCGGTCGAGGTTCGCCTGCTTGCGGAGAGACTCAGAAAGACCGATACGACCCGCGCTGTCCACATCCATCGACGTGGTGCGCTTGTTGATCGCCCTCATGAGCTTCTGGTCGTTAATGTCACGCGGGTTAAAACCCTCGTGGCCCTCACGACCCGCGAAGAGTCCTTCGACCCACTTATCGAAGGCCTCGGCAGAGAACACGTACAGAGCATCGACATCCAGGGCTTTGAACACGCGAACGTGCTCTCCAAGCTCCTCGCGAAGGGGTGCAGGCAGGGATAGACGACCTTTTGCATCGAGATTGCGCTCATATGCACCCGTCATTCCCATGTGCGCCCTCCCCTCGGTTACTCAGATGGCACGTACGCGGGGAACCACCCCGCCTGTCGACGTCATCAATAATATGGGGAACCGCCCCATTTTTCAACACCTTTCCCCACCCCTTCCCCCACCCCACCCCACTATTCCACCCCCAATATGTTGTAAAACACCCCCGAGCATATGTTCGAAAACACAATATGTTGTGTTTGCAGCAAAGGCGGGATGCCACCTGTAGAACCACGTCCGCGAACCTCAACCTTCAAGTTGACCTTGAGGCGATTTTTACGTCCCTTTACACACCGTTCACATCGCCCCCAAACTCCCCCACCCACGGTACACACGGCCCACCACCGCGTCGGTGTCTAGCGAAAAATGGGACGGGCCCCAGATTGCCCGTGCGCGCAAAAGTGCATCTCGGCAATCTGGGGCCCGTCCCCCTTAATATTTATAAATATGCAGGTCAGCGAGGTGCTAGCGATGTGCCAGCGGATGCGCCGCCAGATAGACCTCGGTCAGTTGCGTGCGGTCGACATGCGTGTAGACCTGCGTGGTCGAAATATCGGCATGGCCCAAAATCTCCTGCAGCACACGCAGGTCGGCACCGCCCGCGAGCATATGAGTGGCAAAGGAGTGGCGCAAGGTATGAGGATGGAGCCCCACCAGCCCCACCTGACGCCCATACCGCTCGCATATCGCATGCACGGCCTGGCGCGACAGGCGACGCCCGTTCTTATTTAAAAAGACCGCCAAGGTCTCCGTCCCGCGAGCATGGGCGGCCAGGAGAGTGCGCCCGTCACCTATATAGTGTGTCAGGGCACGCGCCGCGCTTCCCACCAACGGGGCCAGACGCTCCTTGGAGCCCTTACCGCGCACCAGGACAAACCCGTCATCAATATGGATATCGCCCACATCGAGCCCAACCAGCTCGCTCACGCGCAAGCCGCAGCCGTAAAGCACTTCCAAGATGGCATGATCGCGCAGTCCCATCTCGCCCTCGGGAAAGTCTTGATCGAGCAGTGCCGAGACATCCTCTACCGAAAGGTATTCCGGCAGGCGATCTGCCTTTTTGGGCAGGCGCAACGCTGCCGTCGGGTTTTGGGCCACGGCCCCATCGCGCACCAAAAAGGCATGCAGGCCCTTCACGGCAGCAAGCGCGCGCTCCACCGAGGCGTCGGAATAGCCTCCGTCGCGGCGATCGGCAACAAAGTCCTCCACGACCTGACGGGTCACCTCTTCAAAAGACACAATGCCCGCCCGCCCCAGATAGGCGCAGTACGTCGTCAGGTCACGACGGTAGGCCGCAATCGTATTGCGCGCCAAGCCCCGCTCGACCGCGAGGTAATCGAGATACTCCCCCGCCGCCACAGCGAGCGACGAGGGAGTAGCTTCGGTATGTTCCTTATTCGCCGGCACCCTTAGTCCGTAGCGAGGTTCTTGGGCGTCACCTGCAGACGGTCGACACCCTCGTGCTGGCCGATCGAGGCGCGCACGAACTCGCGGAACAGCGGCTGCGGGTTGGTCGGACGGCTCTTGAACTCGGGATGAGCCTGGGTGGCCACATACCACGGATGTACGTCGCGCGGCAGCTCGACCATCTCGACCAGACGCTCGTCGGGCGAAAGACCCGAGATAACCAGACCGGCGTCCTCGAGCTGGTCACGGAAGGCGTTGTTGAACTCAAAACGGTGACGGTGACGCTCGTAGACGAGCTCCTCGCCATAGGCCTCGCGCGCGAGGGAATCGGCAGCAAGCTTGCACGGATAGGCACCCAGACGCATGGTGCCGCCCTTCTCGGTCACGTCCTCCTGCGAGCTCATCAGATCGATGACACTATACGGGCCATCCGGATCGAACTCGGAAGAGCTGGCACCGGCAAGGCCGACCACGTTGCGGGCGAACTCGCACACGGCAACCTGCATACCCAGGCAAATGCCCAGATACGGAATCTTGTGCTCGCGGGCGAACTCGGCCGCGAGGATCTTGCCCTCCAGGGCGCGCTTGCCAAAGCCGCCAGGGACCAAGATGCCCGAGGCGTCACCCAGAACCTCGGAGACGTCCTGCTCGTCGAGGCTCTCGCCGTCGACCAGCTGCACGTCAACGTGGCGATCGTAGAACACGCCCGCGTGGTGCAGGGCCTCGATAACCGACAGGTACGCATCGGGCAGCTGCGTATACTTGCCCACGACGGCGATCTTCACCTTGTCGGCGTGATGGTTGGCGTGATTCTGCTTGCGCAGGAACTCGTTCCACTCACTCATGTCGCGCTCACGCGGGTCCAAACCCAGGCGCTCGCAAATGCGAAGGTCAAAGTCCTGCTCGGCAAGCAGCTGCGGAACATCGTAGATGCTCGCGCAGTCCTCGTTGGTAAAGACACAGTCGGTGTCGACGTCGCAGAAGCTTGCGATCTTGCCGCGAATGGCATCGTCGATATGGTGGTCGGAGCGCAGAACGATAATATCGGGCTGGATACCAAAGCTGCGGAGCTCCTTAACGGAGTGCTGCGTCGGCTTGGTCTTGACCTCGTGGGCGGCGGCGATATAGGGAACGAGCGACACGTGGATGTAGCAGACGTTCTCGGGGCCGGCCTCCTTGCGGTACTGACGGATGGCCTCGACAAACGGTTGGGACTCGATGTCGCCGATCGTGCCGCCCAGCTCGGTGATGACTACATCGGAGCCGGTCTGCTCCTCGATGCGGCGGAACTTGTCCTTAATGGCATTGGTGACGTGAGGAATCACCTGCACGGTACCGCCCAAAAAGTCGCCGCGACGCTCGCGGGCGATTAGGCTTTTGTAGATGGCACCGGTCGTAAAGTTGGAATCGCGGGTCAGGTTCTCATCAATAAAGCGCTCGTAATGACCCAGGTCCAGGTCGGACTCGTAACCGTCCTCGGTTACAAAGACCTCACCATGCTGGAACGGGCTCATGGTACCGGGGTCGACGTTCAGATACGGGTCGGCCTTCTGCATCGTTACTTTGTAGCCACGCGACTTGAGCAGACGGCCCAGCGAGGCCGCGGTGATACCCTTGCCCAGGGACGAAACCACGCCACCGGTTACGAACACATGCTTGGTCATATTGAGTTACCTGCACTTCCCGTAGAAGTTGTCCATACACATCTTACGGGTCTTCATTGTAATACTCGCGACGCACGCCGCACGCATTTTTTCTTACGCGCAATAGCATTTCTCCATCTTGAAACAAAACGCCGCCCGGTTTCCCAGGCGGCGTCGCTATGGCAAGGGTTACATGCTGCTATCGATCAGCAACCTCGTCCTCAAGCATTTCTTGAACGAGCATGCCGGTACGGACGCCCTCAAGATACCACTCACCACGTTCGGTGAGGCAAATGCCATTTGCAAGCTGACCGCCGTCGTCGCTATAACGCGAGACGACATCAATCATACCTTCGGAATCCAAGCGATCGATTGCGGCGCGGGCACGATACGGCGAAACCCCCACGCGCTCGGCAAGCGTTTTGCGCGAGAAACCATACGGCCCGCCATTGTCTTCGGTTTGCTGGTCGATCTCCATCAACACCAGCACCTCGACACGCTTCATATCGTTAACACTCGCACGACCCTTGCCCGCCATAGCAGCCTCCTCAAACCGAGCACGAGCATCTAACGCGCCGTGCGCGACCGACACACCTCACGATGGCAGGTAATATCCATCATGCGGCATCCCGCTAAGGATGAAACAGTTACGGTTATTGTATACCGCTCAAATTGTTTCCAGGCAGGTAAACAGCTATTTTTCGCCGAAATAGACGCTTTATTGATCAAAAAGCCGTACCGGGCGCTAACCCGATACGGCCAAAATGCAATGCAATTACCGCGGTGCTTCAAACTTAGCGATGGAAGAAACCGCGGCGCTCAAACTTGGGCTCGCAGCACACGTTGATACCCAGTTTGCGCAGTACCGTCTCGTCCGTCGGCGAGATAATCACGCTAAAGAAGGCATCGCAACCGCGCAGCTGCTCCAGGCCCGAAAGGACGCGAGCGGCCGTCTCACTCGTGGCCGAGGTGATCGACAGCGCCATAAGCGTCTCGTCGGTGTGGAGGCGCGGGTTTTTGCTGCCCAGGAAATGCGTCTTGAGCTTGCTGATGGGCTCGATCGCCTCATCGCTAATGACCTCGAGCTCAAGGTCGACGCCCGAGACATGCTTGAGGGCGTTCATAATGAGCGAACTTGCGGCGCCCAGGCGCGTGGAGGTCTTACCGGTCACCACGGAGCCATCGGGCATGACCATGGCACCCACGGGACCACCCGTCAGCTGCTCCCTGGTGAGGGCCGCCGAGCGCGCCGGTGAGTAGTTCTTATCGATGCCGGCTTTCTTCATAATAATCTTGAGACGGTCGACTTGCTCATCGCCCACGCCGGTACGGCGCACATTTTCGACCGCGGTAAAGTAGCGGCGAACGATCTCCATCTTGGAAGCGTCGCGGCAGGCATCGTCATCGGTGATGGCAAAGCCGACCATATTGACGCCCATGTCCGTAGGGCTCTGGTAGGGGCTCTTGCCCAGGATCTTTTCCATCAGGGCACGGACTACCGGGAAGGCCTCGACGTCGCGGTTGTAGTTGACCGTGGTCTTGTTGTAGGCCTCCAGGTGGAAGGAGTCGATGATATTGGCGTCATCGAGGTCAGCCGTGGCGGCCTCGTAGGCAATATTGACCGGATGCGTCAGAGGAAGATTCCAGACCGGGAAGGTCTCGAACTTGGCATAGCCGGCGGCCGTGCCATGCTTGTGCTCGTGATAGAGCTGAGACAGGCAGGTGGCAAGCTTGCCCGAGCCAGGACCGGGGGCAGTGACCACAACGAGCGGTCGGGTGGTCTCGACAAACTCGTTCTTGCCATAGCCATCGTCGGACACGATCAGATCGACATCGTGCGGATACCCCTCGATGGGATAGTGCAGCTTGGCGGGAATACCGAGCGCGTTCAGGCGGTTGCGGAACACATCGGCAGCGGGCTGGCCGGCGTACTGGGTGATGACCACAGCCGCGACGGCAAAGCCGTTGCCGCGGAACAGGTCGACCAGGCGCAAAACGTCCTCGTCATAGGTAATGCCCAGGTCACCGCGAGCCTTGTTCTTCTCGATGTGGTTCGCGTTAATGGCGATGATGACCTCGACGTCGTCGGCTATGCTCTTGAGCATGCGAAACTTGCTGTCCGGCTCAAAACCCGGCAGCACGCGGCTCGCGTGATAGTCGTCAAACAGCTTGCCGCCAAACTCCAAATACAGCTTGCCGCCAAACTGCGAGATGCGCTCCTTAATATGAGCGGCCTGCAGCTCGATATATTTCGCGTTGTCGAAACCCTGGCGCATGTATGGCTCCCGTCCCGTTTCGTAAATTAAGTTCCTACGCGATTATAACGGAGCCTGCCCTCCCCGATGCCCAGGCCATCAACAGGCACCAACCAAACACGCCCACCGCAACCCACGGGGAACCGGGGTAGCTAATTTGAAGCAGGAACCAAGCCACTCCGCACCAACAATGGAAACGTCACAGGCAGAGCCAAAGTCAACGAACGGGCACCAGAGCGGGCAAGCTGTTCCCCTGCACCAACAATAACAGCGTCGCAGGTTGAGCATAAGTCAGCGAGCGCCGTCCAGAACGTACAAGTTGGCATGAAAAAGGCAAGGCATAGACCTTTTGGTCATGCCTTGCCTTTTGAATGACAAATTGTAGTTCTGGGCGGCGCGCAGCGTCGAGTGGTTCCGCGGTTTGGTAAAACCGCGGAACATAAGTGCGCCCCCTCCCGCGCACGGAACGGGAGGGGGCCAAAGGTAGGAGTCTACCGGTGGGGTTACCCCACCGGACAGACGATGACCAGGTGA
>JAHYYK010000052.1 GCA_019425005.1 Collinsella sp. | reverse complement strand
TCAACTGACTGTCTAAATATCTAGGGGAGGATCGCGATGCAGGCAGATTCCGCTCAGCAGCAGGGCCTTTATCGCCCCGAATTCGACCATGATGCATGTGGCATCGGCGCGCTTGCCGATATCAACGGTGAGCGCCATCACCAGATTCTGGACGACGCACTGTCCATTCTGGTCAACTTGGAGCACCGCGGCGGCACGGGACTCGAAAAGAACACCGGCGACGGCGCCGGCATCCTGTTCCAGGTTCCGCATCACTTTTTCCGTAAAGAGGCTCAAAAGTGCGGCCAGATTCTGCCGGCAGAGGGCGACTATGGCGTGGCCATGCTGTTCTTCCCGCAGGACGACAAAGGCGTAGAGGATGCCCGCCGCGTGTTTGAGGAGGGCTGCGCCGAGGCCGGCGTGCCGCTGCTCTTTTGGCGCGAGGTGCCGGTTGACCCGCACGACTTGGGCGAGACGGCGCGTGCCTGCATGCCCACCATCCTGCAGGCCTTCCTGGGCCGCCCCGACGACACGCCCGCCGGCGATGCCTTCGAGCGTCGCCTGTACGTGTGCCGCCGCACCATCGAAAAGAAGGCCGACGCCGAGTTTGCCCTGCGCGACAAGATCTTCTATGTGTGCTCCATGAGCTCGCGCACCATCGTGTACAAGGGCATGCTGGTCGCCACACAGATGCGCCGCTTCTTCATCGACCTCAACGACGCCGCCGTCAAGACGGCGGTGGCGCTCGTCCACTCGCGCTACTCCACCAACACCACGCCCAGCTGGGAGCGCGCGCATCCCAACCGCTTTATCATCCACAACGGCGAGATCAACACCCTTAAGGGCAACGTCAACTGGATTCGCGCCCGCGAACCCAACCTGTACAGCCCCGTGTTACAGCACGATCTTGAGCGCGTGATGCCCATCATCAACCGCGAGGGTTCCGACTCGGCGATTTTGGACAACGTGCTTGAGTTTTTGGTCATGAACGGTCGCCCGCTCACGCGTGCCGCGTCCATGTTGCTGCCCGAGCCGTGGGACCACAACGACAGCCTGAGTGAGGAGCGCCGCGCCTACGACGCCTACCAGTCCATGCTCATGGAGCCGTGGGACGGCCCGGCGGCCATCGCCTTTACCGACGGTCGCACGCTGGGCGCCGCCCTCGATCGCAACGGCCTGCGCCCCGCTCGTTACTACGTGACGCGCGACGGTCGCTTTATGCTGGCAAGCGAGGTGGGCACCATCGAGGTGAGCCCCGAGAACATCCTGACGAGCGGCTGTCTGGGGCCGGGCCAGATGCTCGAGGTCGACTTTGCCCGCGGGCGCGTCATCTACAATGACGAGCTGCGCGCCCGTTACGCCAAGGAAAAGCCCTACCGTGATTGGATTGCCGAGGAGACGCTGACCGTCGACGCGCTCGATGAGCCCGCCGCGCCCGCGTCCGCCGAGGACGCCGAGGTGCCCGCCGCCGTGCGTATGGCCAAGCTCGGCTACCACTGGGATGACGTCGACGAGGTCGTGCGTCCCATGGCCCAGCAGGGCAAGGCCCCGCTCGCCTCGATGGGCATCGACGCACCGCTGGCCTGCCTGTCCAAGAAGACGCGTTCGTTCTTTGACTACTTCTATCAGCTGTTCGCTCAGGTCACGAACCCGCCCATCGACGCCCTTCGCGAGCATATGGTCACTTCGACCACGCTCTACCTGGGCAACCACGGCAACCTGCTCGAGGACTCCCGTACGGCCTGCCAGCTGGTGCGCCTGGAGCGTCCGCTGCTCAACGAGGAGGAGTTCGACCGCATTTGCGCCATCGACCGCGTGGGCTTTAAGACCCGCCGCTTCCGTGCCGTGTACCGCCGCGATGCCGGCGAGGGCGCGCTGCAGGCTGCGCTCAAGCAGCTTGCAGAGGACGTTGAGGCTGCGGTCCGCGATGGCGTGAACATCGTGGTGTTGAGCGATCGTGCCGCTGCGGGCGAGGTGCCCGTGCCGTCGCTGCTCGCTGTGGGCTGCGTGCATAACCACCTGATCCGCGCCGGCGTGCGTACCTTTGCCGACATCGTGGTGGAGAGCGGCGACGCCGTGTCTCCGCACGACTTTGCGGCACTGGTGGGCTACTCCGCGAGCGGCATCTATCCGTACAACGCACATGCGTGCATCCGCGATCTGGCGGCACACGGCGACCTGGACGTGACGGCCGAGCAGGGCATCGCCAACTACAACAAGGCCGCGACGGCGGGCATCGTCTCCATCATGTCCAAGATGGGCATCTCCACGGTGCAGAGCTACCATTCGGCGCAGATCTTCGAAGCCGTGGGCTTTACGCCGGAGTTCGTCAACGCGTACTTTGCCGGCACGGTGAGCCGTGTGGGCGGTATGGGTGTCGAGGACGTTGAGCGCGAGCAAAACGAGCGCTACGACGCCGCGCTCGCCATCCTTAAGAGCCCGGCTCCCGATCAGCTGCCCACGCTGGGCCTGACCAAGTGGCGCCCGATCGGCGGCGAGGATCACCTGATCGACCCTCAGACTGTCTACTTGCTGCAGACCGCCTGCCGTGAGGACAGCTTCGACACCTTTAAGGAGTACAGCGCCCGTCTGCACCGTACCGGCCGTGCCGTGCGCCTGCGCGACTTGCTCGACTTTGATGCCAGCGGCCGCACGCCGGTTTCGCTCGACGAGGTCGAGCCCGCGCTCAACATCGTCCGCCGCTTTAACACCGGCGCCATGTCGTACGGCTCTATCAGCAAGGAAGCACACGAGTGCATGGCCATCGCCATGAACCGCCTGCACGGCCGTTCCAACTCCGGCGAGGGCGGTGAGGATCCGCGTCGCGAGACCCCGCTGGCTAACGGTGATTCCAAGAACTCCGCGATCAAGCAGGTGGCAAGTGCGCGCTTTGGCGTGACGAGCCGCTACCTGTGCAGCGCCTTCGAGATTCAGATCAAGATGGCCCAGGGCGCCAAGCCCGGCGAGGGTGGCCACCTGCCCGGCAAGAAGGTCTACCCCTGGATTGCCGAGGTCCGTCAGTCCACGCCCGGCATCGGCCTGATCTCGCCTCCGCCGCATCACGACATCTACTCCATCGAAGACCTGGCCGAGCTCATCTTTGACCTTAAGAACGCCAACCCTGGCGCACGCGTGTCGGTCAAGCTGGTCAGCGAGGCCGGCGTCGGCACCATCGCCACCGGTGTGGCCAAGGGCGCTGCCGACAAGATCTTGATCAGCGGCCACAATGGCGGCTCGGGTGCCGCTGCTCGCGATTCGATCTGGCACGCCGGTCTGCCGCTGGAGCTTGGCCTTGCCGAGGCCCAGCAGACGCTGCTGCAAAACGGCCTGCGCTCGCGCGTGGTGCTCGAGGCCGACGGCAAGCTCATGGACGGCACCGATGTTGCCGTCGCCTGCCTGCTGGGCGCCGAGGAGTTTGGCTTTGCGACCATGCCGCTCATCTCGATGGGCTGCCTCATGCAGCGCGACTGCCAGCAGGATACCTGCCCCGCCGGCATCGCCACGCAAAACTGCCGCCTGCGTCGCGGCTTCCGCGGCAAGCCCGAGCACGTCGAGCACTTTATGCTCTTTGTTGCCGGGCAACTGCGCGAGGTCATGGCGAGCCTGGGCTTCCGCACCGTCGACGAGATGGTCGGCCATCCCGAGTGCTTGCGCCAGATTGAGGTCCCGGGCAACCGTAAGGCCAACCTGCTCGATCTGTCGCCCGTGCTGGCGAGCGCGACCTGCGAGTTCGGTGCCCATATCCCGGGTGCCGACGGTCGTCACTTCCTGCCGCAGATGGCCGCGGACAGCGAGCTCGACAAGACGCTCGACTCCACGCTGTTCGTGCCCTATACGGCCGATGCCCGTGCCCACTTGCGCCCGATTCGCTTCCGCGCCGATATCGCCAACGTCAACCGTTGCGTGGGCACCATCCTGGGTAACGCGGTGACCAAGGCACATCCCGAGGGCCTGCCCGCCGGCTCCATCACCATCGATTGCGATGGATCGGCCGGTCAGAGCTTTGGCGCCTTCCTGCCGCGCGGCATTACGCTCAACGTGTGCGGCGACGCCAACGACTACTTTGGCAAGGGCCTTTCGGGCGGCGAGGTGTCGGTGCGCCCCAACCCGCATGCGACCTATAAGTTCGACGAAAACATCATCGTGGGCAACGTTGCGTTCTTTGGCGCCACGAGCGGCCGTGGCTTCATCAACGGCCTGGCAGGCCAGCGCTTTGGCGTACGCAACTCCGGTGCCACCGTGGTGGTCGAGGGTTGCGGCAACCACGGTTGCGAGTACATGACGGGTGGCCTGGCGCTCATCCTGGGCGAGGTCGGGCAGAACTTCGCTGCCGGCATGACGGGTGGCGTGGCTTATGTCTTTGACCAGTACGGCACGCTCGATGCCCGCGTGAACCACGAGAGCGTTGAGCTCAAGGCCCCGACGGCCGGCGAGCTGGCGCAGATTCGCGAGCTCATCCAGGAGCACGTGGACGCGACGCAGAGCCCGCGCGGCATCAAGCTGCTCTACAGCTTTGAGACGATGAGCAAGCACTTTGTGAAGGTCATTCCGACCGAGTACGAGCGTGTGCTGGCGATTGTCGCCGCCGCCGAGGCCGTCGGCAAGACGCATGCGCAGGCAGAGGAGCTGGCGTTTGACATCGTGACCGGTCGCGCGAGCGCTGCGGATGTCGCTCGCTTCGATGCTGCGGGCGGTGCTGCGGGCGCTGCGTCCGTGGCTGCCAGCCCTGTTGCTTCGACCAAGAAGGAGGCGTAAGTGCCATGGGTAAGCCCGGTGCTTTTCTTGATATCGACCGCGTGGCCCACGAGCTGCGTCCCGTGGAGGAGCGCAGTCATGATTTTGATCCCCTGTATGTGGAGCTCGATGACGACGCACGTCGCGCCCAGGCGAGCCGCTGCATGATGTGCGGCGTGGCGTTTTGCCAGATGGGCGCGAGCTTTGGCAAGGCACGTCCGAGCGGCTGCCCGCTGCACAACTTGATTCCCGAGTGGAACGAGCTGGTGTACCGCGGCCGCTGGGATGAGGCTGCCGAGCGCCTGTCGCTCACCTCGCCCATGCCTGAGTTCACGAGCCGCGTGTGCCCGGCACTGTGCGAGGCCGCGTGCAACCTGGGCTCGGTCGACGGCCAACCCACGACGATTCACGATAACGAGCGTGCGATCAGCGACCATGAGTGGGCCAACGGCGGCCCACGTCGCTTTGAGCCGGCAGGGGAGGACGCGCCCTCGGTCGCCGTGGTTGGTTCCGGCCCGGCTGGCCTGGTGGCAGCATGGGAGCTTGCACGTCGCGGTGCCCGCGTGACGGTGTTTGAGCGCGACGACCGCCCCGGCGGCCTACTCATGTACGGCATTCCCAACATGAAGCTCGAGAAGTCTGTGGTCGAGCGTCGTGTGGCGCTCATGCGCGAGCTGGGTATTGTGTTCGAGCTGGGCGCCGACGTGACGGACCCTGCGGTGGCGGCCAAGCTCAACGGCTTTGACGCTGTGGTGGTGGCTGCTGGCGCCCGTGCCCCGCGCGGTCTTTCGGCTACGAACGTGGACGCCCCGGGCGTGGTGTACGCCGTGGACTATCTGACGGCTTCGACCGTGTCGGTTCTCGACGGCGGCGAGCTCGCGGTCGATGCGCGTGGCCTGGACGTTGTGGTCATTGGCGGCGGCGATACCGGTAACGACTGTGTGGGTACCGCGGTGCGTCAGGGCGCGCGCAGCGTGCGCCAGTTTGAGTTCTTGCCGGCTGCGCCCGATAAGCGCGCGGCGAGCAACCCCTGGCCGCAGTGGCCCAACGTTAAGAAGACCGACTACGGCCAGCAGGAGGCTATCGCTGCGATGGGTGGTGAGATGCGTGCCTGGGGCGTGGATACGCTCGAGGTGCTGTTGGACAAGAAGGGTGCGGCTGCGGGTCTGCGCGTGGTCGATCTGGACTGGTCGGCGGGAAAGCCCGAGCGCATCGCGGGCTCCGAGCACGAGGTGCCGGCGCAGCTGGTGCTCATTGCCTGCGGCTTTACGGGTCCGGAGCACGGCGTGTTCGATGCGGTGAGCGTGCCTGTTGCCATCGCTGGTCGTCCGCTGCCGGTGATGGCTGCCGAGGGCTCGCATCTCGCGGCTCGCACGGAGGGCGTCGCCGCGGATGCCGCGCCGGTGTATGTTGCCGGTGACGCTCGCAACGGCAGCTCGCTCGTGGTGAACGCTATGGCCGACGCCTTGGCCTGCGCTGCCGAAGTCGCCGACGCGCTGGCGCTGTAAGGCTGCTGCCCACAGCTGAATCGTCAAGGGCTGTCCCCAACGGCCGGCACAAAAGGAACGTCCCTAAGTGCCGCCTAAGTGCCGACAGTTAGGGACGTTCCTTTTCTGTCGGCATTCGGGGACACTCCTTGCGGATTTGCGAGCAGTTTGCTCGTTTGTCGACGTACGGGCGTTCATTTGTCGACTTCTTGGGCTGTGGTCACCTGTTGTTTAAGTGGTGGCTGCGGGCATCTGGCTCAAAAGGGCGGGTTGGCCGTCGATGTTTACCTGCGGTTTTGTTGCGGCGCGCATTTTCGGTCAAGCTTTTCGTCAAGTGTTTGGTCAGCATCTGGTTTGCAGCCGGAGGCCTATTTTGCCCGCGCTGGTCGTGGCTGCCCACCCTCCTCGTAAGCTCAAATTGAGGTCCATCAGTTTGAGGAGGATGCCATGACTGACCACGCTTTTGACCGAGCAGAGCTAGCCGAAGCCGTCGGCAACGATATTGCCGACATGGCCCATTTTTGGATGCTGCGGAAGTTCCAGTTTTTGGAGCCGGCGCGCGAACAGTTCGAGATCATTGTCGACCCGTGGCTCAGCTATTGCACCGAGCCTTCGCAAAACGAAATCATGGCCTACAACATGGCATTTACCGATTGGCTGCTCTTCGAGCGCCCCTATCGCCATGGCAAGACGCTACTCGAGCTGTATGTTGACGAGCCGCCGGCATCGCTTTCGCCTGCCTCGCTCAAGCGGCTCGAGCAGGTACGCGACACGCAGTATTTCTCGCGCTTTGGCATTTTGGACAAGGATCCTGCGAACGGCATGGTTGCGCTGAAGGACACACGCACCGATCATCGCTTTGATGTCTACGATCCGCATATCGTGCAGAAGGAGCACTGGAGTGACGGCGCGATTGCGGTGCGCCTCGCCTGCGTCGACGATGTCTGGCTTACGGCGGGACAGCTCTACCTGTATGACATCGCGCGGCTGAGCGATACGGCGGTCGATGGGCCGGGTGCGGTGCATCCGGAGGACCTGCAGGACGGCTTTGACACCTCGGGCATCAGCTTCTTCTTGCGTCTGGTCCGCGACATCATGGGCGCCCAGGGGCGGTACGTAAAGTCGCTCAACATCTACGAGCAGGAGTGGGAGTAGGAGCTGCTGATAAGTCTCGATGTGTAACGTTTAACGGCCTGGGGGCGGCCTAACTGTTACAGATTGAGGTGTTTCGTCAGCACGGCCGAAGTATCGCCACGCTGTCTCCGTTTGCCCTCACATCTCTCTCGTCCCTCCGTTAACCGATATGCTCGACTTTAGGTCGCTGCATTGGGTGATAATGGACAAATGTTCAAGTTAATCGTGAGGGAGGAGCTCGATATGGCATCTGCCGATCGTCCCACATTGTTTATCAATGCGACCGTTCTGGATGGTTCGGAGCATATGGAGCCGCAGCCCGATATGGCCGTGGTCGTCGAGCGTGGCATCATCACCTGGATGGGACCGAGCGCTGTGGCCCAAGCTCCAGCGGGGGCCGAGGTCATCGACCTGGCAGGGGCGTATCTCATGCCGGGCCTCATCAATATGCACGTGCACCTGTGCGGCTCGGGCAAGCCTGTCTCGGCCGGCGATGCGGGAGCGCTGATGAAGAAACTCGATAATCCCGTGGGCCGTGCCATCGTCCGCCGCATCCTCAAGGGCAGTGCCCAGCAGCAGCTGGCAAGCGGCGTGACCACAGTGCGCGGCGCGGGCGACCCGCTGTTTGCCGACATTGCCGTGCGCGACGCTATCGACGCCGGCAAGTATCAGGGTCCGCGCCTGGTAGCGCCGGGAACGGGCGTCACGGTGCCGGGCGGCCATGGCGCGGGCTTGTTCGCCCAGGTGGCCAACAGCCCCGTCGAGGCAGCCGAGCAGGTGCGAGACCTGTATGCGCGCGGCGCCGACGTCATTAAGCTGTTCGTAACGGGCGGTGTGTTCGATGCGACCGAGGTGGGCGAGCCGGGCGTGCTGCGTATGCCGGTGGAGGTTGCCGCGGCGGCGTGCAAGGCGGCGCACGAGGTGGGTCTGCCGGTTATGGCTCATGTCGAGAGCACCGAGGGCGTGAAGGCCGCGCTTGAGGCCGGGGTCGACACGATCGAGCACGGTGCCCCGATGACGCCCGAGATCCTGGAGCTGTATCGCGGCGCCGCGGGCACACAGCTCGAGGGACGCGCGCCGAGCGTGACCTGCACGATCAGCCCGGCGCTGCCGTTTGTATTGCTCGACCCGGAAAAGACCCATTCGACCGATACACAAAAGAAGAACGGCGACATCGTGTGCTCGGGCATCATCGAGAGCGCCCGTGCCGCACTGGAAGCTGGCATTAAGGTGGGCCTGGGCACGGACTCAAGCTGCCCGTTCGTGACGCAGTACGACATGTGGCGTGAGGTTGCCTATTTTGCCAAGTATGTCGGTGTGAGCAACGCCTTCGCGCTGCATACGGCTACGCAAGTCAACGCCGAGCTGCTGGGGCTGGGCGGCGAGACCGGTACGATCGAGTGCGGCAAGGCCGCCGATATCCTGGTGACGCGCAAGAATCCGCTCGATGACCTGTGCGCTCTGCGTGAGCCGACGCATGTGATGTGTCGCGGTGATCTGGTACGCAAGCTCATGGTGAAGCGTATTCCCGAGGTGGACGCCGAGCTCGACGCGATTATGGCCATGCCTGCCGAAGCGCTGGCTGAGGAGCTGGCCCGCGACGGTGTGGCGTAGATGTGACAAAGGGGCAGCTCCGTTGCCGCATGCAAAAAGCCGAGGTCTCAACACGAGGCCTCGGCTTTTTTATCGAACAAATACTTAAGATTTGGGACAAACAAACCTGATTAATTTGTCCCGCGTGCGGGCGCTAGGAGCGGGTTTCCATCTTGGCGTGGCACTTGGGGCAGGTGACGCGGATCTTGCCTTTGCCCTTGGGGACGGAGAGCATCTGGCCGCAGTTGGGGCACTTGAGGTATGCCGTGGTCTTGCGACCCTTCCACATCTTCTTGGCCGTGCGCTTGGCACGCTCAAAGTCTTCCTTGCTGGTACCGGCCGTGCGCGAGGCGTTGGCAGCCGCGGCGCCGCTACCCAAGCTCGCTACGAACTTGCCCAGGCCGGGGACGTTAGCGGTCGCGGCGACAAAGGCCGCGTTTTCCTTGCGACGTGCGTCGATGTTTTTGGACAGGCCGCGCAGCACGCCAATCACGATTACGGCGATGGCAATCCAGCTGAGCCACTGGATATGGGCTATCGATCCGATCATCGCGATGACGATGCCGACAAAGCCCATAACGATGGTGAGCTCATCGGCGCCATTGCGGCCCTTCATAAAGTCATTCATGCAAATTGCCTTTCGTTCGATATGCTGCACGCCTTTATACCCGATTTAGAGCAAGGGGGACAGGTCAATCTGCACCAAGGTGGTGCAAACATACCTGTCCCCGATGCACCAAGAAGGTGCAAAGCAGTCCGTCCCCAATGCCCCAATTACTTGGAGAGCTTATCGACGACGCGTTCAATCTCGGCAAGCTTGGCGGCCTTGAGCTCCTCGTCGCCCGATTCGATTGCCGAAGTCACGCAGCCTTCGATATGTGCCTTGAGCACGTCGGCGTTGATGCGCGCGAGGAGCGCCTGCGTTGCCATGAGCTGCGTGGAAATATCGACGCAGTAGCGGTCCTCCTCGACCATCCGCAGGATGCCGTCGATCTGACCGCGTGCCGTCTTGAGCATGCGGGTCACCGATTTATGGTCTGCCATCATGGCGGGTCCTCGTTTCTGGTCGATCCTTCAAATACCTCACCCTCAGTTGCGGTGAAATAGTTCCTGATTGAAGGCTTAAAGCGTTTAAACCGGAACTATTTCACCGCAACTTCTGAGGGGCTGGTTGGGCGGCGGTTGCTGGGAGACATCGCCGGCCAGCGGCTATGCCGGTGGCGATGTCTGTTGGTGCGGCAGTTGCTACGCGGCAGTCACGGACAGGGCGTGGAACTTCTCGCCGGCGCCCTCGACGGCGGCGGCGAGCTGCTCGGCGGTCACGGTGTCGGCACACTCAACCTGTACGGTCTGGGTCTCGTGGTCGGCATCGGCGTCGGTCACGCCAGCTACGTTGAGCAGCGCGGTCTCGACGGTGGCGTCGCAGTGGCCGCACATAAGGCCGGAAGTCTTGATTGTGTATCGCATGGGTATTCCTCTCTGTTGTGTCGGTTTTCCCAGGCACCCGACCTTGACCTTCAAGCCGTCGCTCGCGTACCAAAGTACGCGTCGCTCCTCTTTCAGGTCAATCTCGGGCACCTGGAAAACCCGTTCTAAATGGACTTAATGGTGAGCCTATTTTGCCACTTTCGGCTTAAAGGTTCGCAGGCGTAGAGCATTGCTTACGACGCAGACGCTCGACAGGCTCATGGCCGCAGCGCCAAACATCGGCGAGAGCTGCCATCCGGTGAGGGGGAAGAACACGCCCGCGGCGAGCGGAATGCCGATGCCGTTGTAGAACAGTGCCCAGAACAGGTCCTGCTTGATGTTGCGGATCGTGGCGCGCGACAGCTCGATGGCACGGGCGACGTCCATGAGGTCGCTGCGCATGAGTACCACATCTGCCCCTTCCTTGGCGATGTCGGCACCGGTGCCGATTGCAAGTCCCACATCGGCGCGCGCCAGGGCGGGGGAGTCGTTGATGCCGTCGCCCACCATGGCGACCTTGCCGCCCGCGTCCTGCAGTTCGCGCACGTGGCGTTCCTTGTCGGCGGGGAGGACGTCGGCGATGACCTGCTCGCTACTCAGTCCCACGCGGTGGGCGATCGCTTCGGCCGTCACACGGTTGTCGCCGGTGAGCATGCGCACGTCGACGCCGAGCGAACGCAGCGCGGCGATGGCCTCGGCACTCGTTTCTTTGACCTCGTCAGCCACGGCGATGGTACCAACGAGCTCGCCGTTCTTGGCAAAGAACAGCGGCGTCTTGCCCTCGGCAGCGAACTGCTCGGCAAGACCCGCGGGCACCTCCGCGCCCAGCTCGTTCATCAGGCGCACGTTGCCGGCTGCGATGACATTCTGCCCCTCGCGTGCCGTAACGCCTCGCCCGGGCACGGCGGCAAAGTCCTCGACCATGCGCGCGACGATTCCGCGCGACTCGCACTCGGCTATAATCGCCTCGGCCAGCGGGTGCTCGCTCGAGCGCTCCAGCGCGGCGGCCAGCTTGAGCAGCGCTTTTTCGCTCATGGCGGGCGAGCCGTCGGCGCGTGCGGCAACCACGATATCGGTCACGGCCGGCTTGCCGCGGGTGACGGTGCCCGTCTTGTCGAGCACCACCGTGCCCACGCTGCGCAGGTTCTCTAGCGCCTCGGCGCTCTTAAACAGAATGCCCATCTCGGCGCCCTTGCCGGTGCCCACCATAATGGCGACGGGCGTGGCCAGACCCAGTGCGCACGGACAGCTGATCACCAGCACGGCCACGGCGGAGGTGAGCGCCTCGTTTATGCTGCCGGTCAGCGCCATCCATACCGCAAAGGTCACGGCCGAGATCACGAACACCACGGGCACGAACACACCAGCGACTTTGTCGGCCAGGCGGGCGATAGGCGCCTTGGTGGCATTGGCGTCCTCGACGAGCTGGATGATCTTGGCAAGCGACGTGTCGGCGCCCACGCGCGTGGCACGGAAGGTAAACGATCCGGTGCGGTTGACCGTGGCGGCGTTGACGGTGTCGCCGGCAGCCTTTTCTACGGGGATGGACTCGCCGGTGAGCGCGCTCTCGTCCACGGCCGACGCGCCCTCGAGTACCACGCCATCGACGGGGATGGACTCGCCGGGGCGCACACGCAGCACCTGGCCGGGAAGGATGCTGTCGACGTCGACGGTGGCTTCGGTGCCGTCGTCGGCAACGACGGTCGCGGTCTTGGGTGCCAAGTCGATGAGCGCCTCGATAGCGCCGCCGGTCTTGGACTTGCTGCGCGTCTCGAGGTATTTGCCCACGGTGACCAGCGACAGGATCGTGCCCGCGCTCTCAAAATACAGATTGTCCATGCCCGTCATCATGGCCTCGTGGATCTGACCCGCGGCTAATTGGTCGGCCATGATGAACATGGCGTAGAGCGACCAGGCGATGGAGGCAGTGGCGCCCACGGCGATGAGGGCGTCCATGGTGGGTGCGCCGTGCGCGAGCGATTTAAACCCGTTGATAAAGTACGCGTCGTTGACATAGATGATGGGGATGAGCAGGACGAGCTCGGTGAGGGCGAGCGTCATGCTATGGGTGTGATCGGTGAAGACACCAGGCAGCGGCCAACCAAGCATGTGCCCCATGCCTATGTAGAACAGCGGGATGAGGAATGCGATCGAGACGATGAGGCGGGTGCGCATGGCAGAGGCGGCGGCCTCCAATTTTTTGGTGGGCGACTCCATGTGGGCGGCGCCGGACCTGGCTTGCACGCTGCCGTTTGAGCCAGCGGCACCGGTGCCCGCATCGACGGGTGAGGCCGAGTAGCCCGCACGGTCGACGGCGGTGCAGATATCGTCGGAGGTGACCTGCGCGGGGTCATAGTCGACCATCATGGAACCAGCGAGTAGGTTGACCGCGACGCTTTGGACGCCGTCGAGTTTGCTTACGGCGCGGTCCACGTGCGCCTGGCAGGCGGCGCATGTCATGCCGCCCACGTCGAACTTATCTTGAGCCATGGCTTCTCCTTTCCGTGGTTCGGTGTTGGAATTGTTAACCTGCCGATACTATACACCCATACCCCCTGGGGGTGTCCAGTGCAGAAAGAAATGTATGACATTTCGTTACAGATGAGGGTGGCTGCTCAATCGTTGGCAGCTCATGTCAAACATCTCGATCTGTAACATCTAGCGGGGAAAATGACCTCTAACTGTTACAGATCGAGATTATGTTTTGCGATGTTTGAGTTCGTCTCAATCTGTAACGTGTAGACCCGGTTTTGTCTCGTAACTGTTACAGATTGAGACAATCGGCCCAGACCCGCCTCGTCATCTGTGGTTTACGTGGGGGCATGCGGAGTACGGGTATACTAACCGGCGGCGAATCTGCTCCATCGCTTAGGGCCGCTGCGTCTGGACGGCGCGTGATAGGGCTGCCAAAGCGATCGCCAGCGTGCTGAGCAACGTCCTCTCTGTGCGCACCTGTTTTGTATGTATTAGCGCACTACCAAGCACGCCCCGCGCGGCTGCATGCCGTGCCCATAACGCGTGCAGATAAGGAACAACAACATATGCGTAATTCTGTATCCGACGTCACGGACGCCGAGATTCTGGACGAGGCCCGCGAGGCCATGACCCAGGCTGCCTTTGATGCTGCCGACGAGGCCAGCGCCGCCGAGACCGTTGAGTCCGCTACCGAGAGCCTGCCTGCCTTTGACGAGCTGGGACTTTCGGACGAGATGCTTCGTGCTATCGAGAACCTGGGCTACACGGCGCCCACGCCCGTGCAGGCCGGCTCGATCCCCGTGGTGCTCGAGGGCCGCGACCTGCTTGCCGCCGCTCAGACCGGCACCGGCAAGACGGCTGCCTTTTTGCTGCCGACCATGAACAATCTGGAGCACATTGCTCCGCCCAAGCCCGTGCGCGAGCGTGGCGGCCGCAGCCGTCGTCGCGGTGCTAAAAAGCCCGAGGGCAACGGCCGTGGCCCTGTGATGCTCGTCATCACCCCCACGCGCGAGCTCGCACAGCAGATCGACGAGGTCGCCGGCAAGATTGCCGACGTCACCGGCCATGTCGCCGTGACCGTCGTGGGCGGCGTGAGCTACAAGCCCCAGACCGCGGCCCTCAAGTACGGCTGCGACATCCTGGTCGCCACGCCGGGCCGTCTGGTCGATCTGATCGAGCAGGGAGCCTGCCACCTGAACGAGGTCAAGGTGCTGGTTCTGGACGAGGCCGACCGCATGCTCGACATGGGCTTTTTGCCCGCCGTTCGCCGTATTGTGCGCGAGACGCCGGCCGAGCGCCAGACGCTGCTGTTCTCGGCCACACTCGACGAGGAGGCCGTGGGCGAGATTACCGACCTGGTGAGCGACCCGGCCCGCGTGGAGATCGCGCCCGCCACGTCGACCGCCGACACCGTTGACCAGTTTGTGTTCCCGGTGTCCATTGAGGCCAAGAACAACCTGCTGCCCGAGTTCCTCAAGAAGGAGGGCCCGGAGCGCGCCATCGTCTTTATGCGCACCAAGCACCGCGCCGACAGCTGCTGCCGTCGTCTGGAGCGTAAGGGCATCAAGGCTGCCGCGATTCACGGCAACCGTAGCCAGGCCCAGCGCGAGCGCGCGCTTTCAGCTTTCCGCGACGGCACCGTCGACGTGCTGGTGGCAACCGATGTTCTCGCCCGCGGCATCGACATTAGCGACGTGCGCTACGTCGTGAACTTTGACGTGCCGGCCGAGCCGACCGACTATATCCACCGCATTGGCCGTACGGGCCGCGCCGGCGAGCTGGGCTGGGCCATTACGTTTGTGACCGAGCAGGACGTCGACGAGTTCTACGAGATTGAGAAGCTCATGGACAAGACGGCCGATATTTACGAAGCGGGCGACCTGCACGTGGGTCCCAACCCGCCCGCCGTTGACCCCGAGCGCGATCCTGCCGCCTTTAAGGTGAAGAAGAAGACCAAGCGCGGCAAGTCCAAGAGCAAGAAGAAACTCGAGCAAGCGCGTCGCGACGGCAAGCGCAACGGCGACGATTACGGCGATGTGGCCGGTCGTTCCAACCGCGGTCGCGATGAGCGTCGCGGCGACGGCGAGCGTCCGAGCCGTCCCAAGCGCGGCGGCAAGACCCGCGTGCGCGAGGGCGTTCAGGCTCGCGTGGACGAGGC
>JAHYYK010000051.1 GCA_019425005.1 Collinsella sp. | reverse complement strand
TTCTGTAACAGTAAGACGACTTTTAACGGTCTAGATGTTACAGATTGAGACAAACCGCTGGGACGGGTCAAAACCACCACAAAGGTACCTGTCCCCTTTGTGGTGGTGGGGTGCTAGGGGAGGAGCTTCATGGCGGCGTCGTGGGCGGCGTGCTCGTAGGCGTCGTCGAGGGGTTTGAGCGGCAACAGGGCGGCGGCCTGTGCGTCGCCACGGCGTTCGAGGGCGTGGGCGATGAGCCAGTCGGCGAGCTCGGGGTTCTTGGGCAGTGCCGGCCCGTGTAAGTACGTGCCGATGACTCCCTTGTGGATGAGGCCCTCAAAGCCATCGTCGCCGTTGTTGCCGGTGCCCGCGACGACGGACGTTCCGAGCGGCGTCGCCTCTGCGTCGAGCAGGGTGCGGCCGCCGTGGTTCTCGAATCCCACAAAGGGCTCGGGTGCCAGGTCGGTCTTGACGGCGACGTTGCCGATCAGGCGGTCGGAGCCGCGCACTGTCTCGGCGGCAATGACGCCCAGACCCTCGATGCGATCCTCGCCCATATAGTACGAACGGCCGAGCAGCTGATAGCCGCCACAGATGGCAAGCAGCGAGCCGCCATCCTCAACATAGGCCGCGACCTTGTCTTTTTGGGCGAGCAGCTCGTGTGCCACGGCTAGCTGGTCGCGGTCGGAGCCGCCACCCATCATGACGATATCGGCATCGGTCAAATCAAGCGTTTCGCCCATACGGACCTCGTCTACACGCGCGGGAATGCCACGCCAGGCGCAGCGGCGCTCGAGGGCGATAACGTTGCCGCCGTCGGCATAGAGGTTGAGGGCATCGGGGTACAGGTAGACGATACGCAGGGGGCGCGAAAGCTCGACCGGCGCAATATCGGTGGGGACAGCGCTACCATCGGCGCGCGTTATGGCGTGGGAGACAATCGAGCTTGCATCGTCGTCTTTAAGCCCGTCGAGTTCCTTGACCAGCGGCGGGAAGGCCGTGTAGTTGGCGACGGCGTAGAAGGTGTCATCGGCGGCCTCGTCTGCCACGGCGCCGATCGCCTGCGCGACGTCCGAGATAATCGCGGCATCGATGCCGGCGTACTTGAGGCGTACCTGCATGTCGTGCGCACGCGTGCCTCCGGCAAAGGCGACAAGATCCGGCGTGTCGGCGATGCGCTCGAAGTCGACATCGTAGATCCACGAGACATCGTGGCCGTCGGCATCGTTATCGTTTAGGAAGAAGGCGCAGAGCCTGCCACCTGCCGTTTTAATGGACTGGATCTGGCGATCGAAGCCCACGGGATTCTTGGCCAGGTTGGCCTCGACGGTGCGGCCGGCAATATCCCAGCGGCCCATGCGTCCGCCGGCGGGCACGTAGGCATTAAGCGTGGGCTGCAGGTGCGCCGCGTCCACGCCCAGCTCGTGCGCCGCAAAGAAGGCGGCGGCGACGTTATAGACCATGTACAGGCCGTTGTAGCGCGTGGCGATGTGCACGGCGGGCGCGTTGGCCTCGGGTCCAAAGGTCAGGTCAAAGCCGTAGCCGTCGCAGCCGAGCTCAACGCCCGTCACGCGGCGGAGCAGCGCGGGGCGACCCCAGCCGCACGAAGGGCAATGATAGGCGCCGAGCTGGCCGTATTGCACGTAGTCATACTCCAGCGGCGCGTTGCACTGCGAGCAAAAACGCGAGTCGCTAATGCGATCGGACTCGGTGCCCGTGGCGCCGTCGATGCCAAAGGCGATGCTCGTGTTGGGAACGCGTGCGGCGATCGCGGCACACAGCGGGTCGTCTGCGTTGTAGATGAGCGTTGTTGACGGAGAGAGCTCCAACGCATGGGCAATGACGTCTTGGGTATGGTCGATCTCGCCGTAGCGGTCTAGCTGGTCGCGGAACAGGTTGAGCAGTACGAAGTACGTCGGCTTGAGCTTGGGTAGGACGCGCACGGTGTAGAGCTCATCGCATTCAAAAACGCCCACGCGCTTGCCGCCGCCGGCTCGCTTGAGGCCGCTGCGCGCCTCGAGCAGTGCGCCCACCACGCCCGGCTCCATGTTGTTGCCGGCGCGGTTGCATACCACGGTGGCGCCGCTGGCGGCAACGGCGTCGGCGATGAGGTTGGAGGTGGTGGTCTTGCCATTAGTACCGGTGATCACCACGCTGCGGTCGACCAGGCTCGCGAGGTCGCTTAGCAGCTCGGGGTTGATCTTCATGGCGATGCGGCCGGGGAGTACGCCGCCCTGGCGTTTGAGGACAGAGCGCAGCCCCCAGCGGGCGATATCGCTCGAGGTGCAGGCGAGAGATGAGCGGAAGTTCATGAAGTCGTTCCTAACGTAAATGACATGGTCGTGGCGATTGTGCCGTTAAAAGCCGTAACGGCGCGCAAATTCCTGGGCAAGCTGCGATACGTCTTCGCAAGCGTTGGCCCAGGGGGCAAAGTCGGGAGTATCCGAGATGATGCCGTCGGCCTCCCAAACCGCCTGGTGCGAAAGGTCCCAGGGGTCGTGCGGTTCGGGCCGGCAGGGAAGGTAGGGCGTCTGATACATGGGGTTCAGCAAAAAGAACGCGCCGCCCTCGCAGCGGTTTGCAAACTCGCGCAGCGCGCGTGTCGCCGGGCGCATCTTGTTGGTTTTGAACAACAGGATTGTGCGGGCGAGCAGATACCAGGGGGAGTTCTCGAGGGCATCGGCTCCCATCTGCTCTTCGAGCTGGTGGGCCAAGGCAAAAAAGCCATCTTGGTCTTCCAGGCGAGCGAGGGCGAACAGTACGGTGCCTGCGGCTCGGGTGGGATAGCCTTCCGCCTTAAGAACGCGGTGGGCATAGTTGGCGGCAGCACGGTAACGAGCGCTCGCCATGCACAGCTGCGAGATGGCCTCGAGCGTGTGGAGCCACCCGATGAGAGCCGGCTCGCTTACGGTGAGGTCGGCAGCCGTCACACCGTCTGCCAGCACTCTGTTGGCCCAGTAGTGCGGGGTCTCCATGTCAAACCCGGGCACGCTTTGCTGCAGATAGTCGGCCGTGGTCGCCTCGAGCTTCATCAGGTCGCCCAGACAGGCGTCGACGGGTGTGTCCGCCAAAATGATGGCGAGCAGCTGGGCATCGACAGCCAACCCATCGACGCGGACGATCTTGAGCAGCTCATCGCGCATGTCATCGAACAGGCGGTTGCGCGTCTGCTCAAACTCCTCGTCGCTGCCCATGTCCTCGATGCGATGGAGCTCGTCGAGCAGGTGGTGATGAACACCGGCATAGGACAGCAGCGCCTGAGCATGCTCGGACTGCGCATACTTTTGGGGATTCGCACTAATGTCGTTATGGACAAGCTCGCGTGCTGCATCGGTGAGCTCGGGGTGCGACGCCAGATAGGTGCGCTCCAGGTAGGCGGGGATGTAGACGCTCGGATCCATTAGAGGTCTCCTCCCTTAAACGGCAAGCCCTGCTCGGCCGCCCGCAGTATGCGCTCGTCGATCTGGGAGCGCACGATGTCGTTGGTGGCGACCCAGGCGGCAAAGCTGGCGTTGTCGGGCGCGCCCAGGCCCTCCTGCAGTACCGGCGTCGCCTCGGAGAGTGCAAGGACGAGCTCGTCGGTGGAGCCTGCACCCACGTTGACGCGGGCATAGACGCCATCGGGAAACTCGGTTTGGAAGTAGAGCGCCTCGGCTGCGTGCGGGCACGAGCGCGCAAGGATACGCAGGTAGTGCTCGGCACCCTCGTAGTCCAGCTCGCGCCAGGCTGCGCTCATCAGCGCGATGAGCGTCCACGGGTCCAAGTCACGCTCCGCGTCCTTGGGACGACGGCGCAGCGGCGTGTTAGCGAGATAGGGGACGGAGTGGGCAGAGCGAAAGAGCTTGAGCTCCTCGGCGGGGTATTCGAGCTTTGCCATGGCAAGCATCGCAGTATGGCGGACGCCGGCGGGGTCGTTGGGGGCAAAGTCGAGGCTGCGGTTTGCGGCTTCGAGCGACATGCGGTAGCGGCCGCTAATGAGCGCGCGCGATGCCAAGGCGGCAAGCCAGCGCAGGTAGGGGCGGCGCATAAGGTCGCCTGCGGCCTCGCGCTCGTAGGGGTCCTGCGCCGAGGCGATCTTGAGCGCCAGGTCGTGTTCGACTTCATCGCGCTTAGATACCAAGTACTGTACGTACTCCTCGTTGGAGTTGGCGGTGAGGGCGGTCAGCATGCGCTGGGCGTCCCAGTTGGTGGGGTCGAGCGCGGCTGCCTCGCGAAGCATGTTCTCGGCAGCGCCCTCTTCTTGCTCTGCCTGGGTATCGTCAGGGATAAAGGGAATGCGGTAGTCGACAGCCTCGACCACCTTGGCAATGAGATGTCCGGCGCGGTCGCGATCATGCACGATGAGCGGCGCGGGGTTGCGGGTGAATTGTTCCATCAGACGCTCTACGGCGGTGCCATCGGTGAGCGGGATATTGTCGCGGCGCAAGGCCTCAAGAACGAGGCGATGGCAATCCTCTTGAATGGGATCGAATGCCATGGGGCCTCCTTTGCTGCGGTTAGGGTTCAAATGTCTCTATATAAGGTTCTAGTTTACCCGCATGTGGCACACCGGGGGTGTCGCACTTGGACTTGCACCTTTGCACCACGAAGACGGATGTCGCACAAATGTCGGCACCTTGGACGACCGAGTGGTATCACGGTGCCGCAAACGGTCGATTTTTGGCGGCGAACGGTGCACATTTTGGAGGGGCACAGTCCTGCCCAGGATATGTAGTCAACCTTGATAAAACGTTTGCCCAGCTTGGGAGTATGAATGCCGCACAAGGGTCTTCAGGGATAGAAAAAACGTTTCATCATTGGCGGCTTTAGGTGAATAACTGACCAACCAGAACGGTAAAATAGTGTTTGTCTGAGCGTTGAGACGTTTAGACATCGCGCATTGTCATCGCCGGCAACGCGCAAACCGGTCCTAACGGAGCCAATTGGGTGCTCCGTTATATACGCAAGTCTAAGAGGGGCTTGTTTAGGAGGCACAGTATGGGACGTTTTACCAATCCTCGCGATCTGTACTTTGGTGAGGGCGCTCGCCACGAGGTGAAGAACCTCAAGGGCAAGAAGGCCATCATCGTTTCTGGCGGCAGCTCTATGCGCCGCGGCGGGTTCCTGCAGGACGTCGAGAACGACCTTAAGGAAGGCGGTTTCGAGGTCAAGCTGTTCGAGGGCGTCGAGTCCGACCCGTCCATCGAGACGGTCATGAAGGGCGCCGAGGCCATGCGCGAGTTCGAGCCCGACTGGATTATCGCCATCGGTGGCGGCTCGCCCATCGATGCCGCTAAGGCCATGTGGGTCTTCTACGAGTATCCCGAGGAGTCCTTCGATAACATCATCCAGCCGTTCAGCTTCCCGGAGCTGCGTCAGAAGGCTCATTTCTGCGCCATCTCCTCTACCTCCGGCACCGCTACCGAGGTCACCGCGTTCTCCGTCATTACCGACTACGCCAAGGGCATCAAGTACCCGCTGGCCGACTTCAACATCACCCCTGATGTCGCCATCGTCGACCCCGAGCTCACCTACACCATGCCCGCCAAGCTGTGCGCTCACACCGGCATGGATGCTCTGACCCACTGCATGGAGGCCTACGTTTCCACCTGCGCCTCTATGTTCACCGACGCCAACGCCCTGCACGGCATCCGCGAGATCGTCGAGTGGCTGCCCAAGTCCTATGCTGGCGACCATGAGGCCCGTCAGCACATGCACGAGGCTCAGTGCATCGCCGGTATCGCCTTCTCCTCGGGCCTGCTCGGCATCGTTCACTCCATGGCTCACAAGACCGGTGCTGCCTTCGAGAACGGCCACATCATCCACGGTGCCGCTAACGCCATGTACCTGGGCAAGGTTATCCAGTGGAACTCCAAGGACCCGCGTGCTGCTGAGCGTTACGCTTACGTGGCCAAGGAGATCCTGCACCTTCCCGGCGAGACCAACGAGGAGCTCATCGCTGCGCTCGTCCAGAAGATTCGCGACCTCAATGACCAGCTCAACATTCCGCAGTCCATCAAGGATTACGCGAATGGTGGCGTGAAGGTCGACGCCGAGAACCCGCAGATGGTTTCCGAGGAGGAGTTCCTCGCCAAGCTCCCCGAGATCGCCGCGAACGCCGAGCAGGACGCCTGCACGCCCGAGAACCCGCGTGAGACCAAGGCTGCCGACTTCGAGAAGATTCTCAAGGCCTGCTACTACGACACCGACATCGATTTCTAATCGACTCTTGTTATCGTAACGAGGGGCTCCGCACGTATCCGTACGGAGCCCCTTTCTTTTTTCTTTTAGAGAATGGGATAGTTATGGCTGCAATTTTCAATAGCCCCAGCAAGTACATCCAAGGTCCCGACGAGCTGGCCAAGCTCGGCTCCTATGTCGAGCCGCTCGGCGCTAAGGCCCTCGTCATCGTGACGCCTTCGGGCAAGAAGCGCGTCGGTGCCAAGATCGAGGGAGGCTTTGCCGAGGCTGAGGCCGAGCTGCTGTTTGAGGACTTTAACGGCGAGTGCTCCAAGGGCGAAGTCGATCGCCTGGCTGCGCTTGCTCGCGACAATGGTTGCGACATCATCGTCGGCGTCGGTGGCGGCAAGATTCTCGACACCGCCAAGGCCGTTGCCTACTACCTGGAGTCTCCGGTCATCATTTGCCCCACCATCGCTTCGACCGATGCCCCGTGCTCGGCGCTCTCCGTGCTCTATACCGATGACGGCCAGTTCGATAAGTACCTGTTCCTTAAGGCGAACCCCAATATCGTTCTTATGGATACGACGGTTATCGCGGCGAGCCCGGTGCGCCTGACGGTTTCCGGTATGGGCGATGCGCTCGCAACCTACTTTGAGGCCCAGGCGACGCATGATGCCGACGGTGGCACTTGCGCCGGCGGCAAGGGCGGAATGGCCGGCCTGGCGCTCGCCAAGCTCTGCTACGAGACGCTTATGGCCGATGGCGTCAAGGCCAAGGTCGCGCTGGAGAAGGGTGCGCTGACGCCTGCCGTCGAGCATATCATCGAGGCCAACACGCTGCTTTCGGGCATTGGCTTTGAGAGCTCGGGCCTTGCTGCTGCTCATGCCATCCACAATGGCCTGACGATGCTGCCCGAGTGCCACGGCATGTATCACGGCGAGAAGGTCGCCTTTGGCACCATCGTCCAGCTGGTACTCGAGGATGCCCCGACTGAGAAACTCGAGGAAGTCTTGGGCTTCTGCATTGAGCTGGGCCTGCCGGTCACGATGAAGGAACTTGGCGTTGCCGAGCTTACGCGCGAGAAGGCCATGATTGTTGCCGAGGCTGCGTGCGCGCCCGATGACACCATGTGCAACATGCCGTTTGAGGTGACGCCTGAGATGGTCGCCAACGCCATCCTGGGTGCCGACGCACTGGGTCACTACTACCTTATGGATGAGTAAACTAAGGTAAGGAAGGGGCAAAGCCGACAGATGGCTTTGCCCCTTTTTGCTATGGTGCAAAGTAACCTGTTCCAATGCACAAGTTGGTGCAGGGGGGGACAGGTTGCTTTGCATCAATCTTTGTTTGATGAAGGGCGGATTCGCGTATGGCGCTTCCTATGGTTTATGGCGGTCCCGGCCGGTATGTTCAGGGGCCGGGCGAACTTTCGCGTCAGGGCAGGTATTTGTCATGGTTGGGCTGCGCTGCCTATGTATTGTTTGACCAGGGCACCGAGGATCGGCTGTGCAGGCAGATCGTCGATGGATTTCTGGATGAAGATCTAAGCGAGCCGTTCTTTAAAATTTACAACGGTCCCTGTACGGAAGATGCCGTTGTCGAAATGGCCAAGGAAGCCCGGGCTGAGTATTGCGACATGGTAGTCGGTATCGGTGGTGGCAAGATGCTCGATATCGCTAAGGCCGTTGCGTTTTATGCCGAGCTGCCGTTGTGCGTATGCCCCACGGCGGCTTCGATGGACGGTCCGTGCAGCGCGATTTCGGTGCTGTACCACGAGGATGGGTCGTTCGACCGCTACCTGATGCTCGAGAAGAATCCGGACCTGGTCGTGGTCGATACCAACGTGGTCGCGGCGGCCCCACTGCGTATGACGGTCGCTGGTATGGGCGACGCGCTGGCAACGTACTTCGAGGCGCGTTCGTGCGCCGCGGCGCGAGGTGCGAACGAGCACGGTGGCGCGCCGGGGCACATGGCCCTGGTTGCGGCTCGTGCCTGCTATGACACACTTATGGAGTGCGGTGTCGCTGCCAAGCGCGATCTCAAGAAGGGCCGCATGTCACTAGCGGTTGAGCGCCTGATCGAGTGCAATATTCTGCTTTCGGGCGTTGGCTTTGAGGGTGGCGGTTTGGCGCTGGCGCATGCCATCGCCAACGGCCTGACGATTCTGCCTGAGTGCAAGGCCATGCATGGCGAGGCCGTGGCATTTGGCCTGGTGGTGCAGCTGCGTCTGGAGCGTGCGCCCGAGCTTGATCAGGTGCTCGTGTTTTGCCAGCGCGTTGGTCTGCCGACGACGCTCGAGGAGCTGGGCCTTGGCGAGATTTCCGATGCCGACCTGATGAGCGTTGCGGATGCGGCCTTTAGAAACGAACGCAATATGGCCAACGAGCAGGCCAAGGTGACCAAACAAAAGCTTGTCGAGCTCATGCGCGAGGCATAGTTTGGCGCTTGATTGACCTTGTGCAATCGAGGCGGCGATAGGCCATGGGCTATTTGCCGCAAAGATGCTCCGCGTGTAATTTGCCCGAGGCGTGGACCGATGGCGTATCATTATCTCTTGCTTGTTTGCACTGCTCAGGGAGGGGCCGCGCATGGCGCAGGAACACGATCTGTTTGATGACATTATCGAGATCAGCAAGGGTTTCGACTTTCTTAAAAACCCGCTTGGCGGTGTGACCGATGCACTCGATCCGTCGGCGCCGCAGTGGAATCCTGCCGACTACAAGGAGCGTCCGCGCGGCAACACCATTCCGTGCCTGGCCTGCAAAAACGAGAAGAGCGGCTGCACCGCGTGCATGGACGTGTGCCCGGTCAACGCCATCGAGGTCGAGGAAGACGCCATCGAGATCCTCGACTCCTGTCGCAAGTGCGGCCTGTGCGCCGCTGCCTGTCCGACCGAGGCGATCATCTCGCCGCGCCTGGCGCCCAAAAACCTGTATGACGATATCGTCTCTGCTGCTACGAGTCATGAGACCGCCTACGTTACCTGCACGCGTGCTCTTAAGCGCATGCCGCGCGAAAACGAGGTCGTCGTCGCCTGCGTGGGCGATATTACGGCCGAGACCTGGTTCTCGGTGCTGGCGGACTATCCCAACGTGAGCGTGTACCTGCCGTTGGGCGTGTGCGATAAGTGTCGCAACACCGGTGGCGAGGATATTCTGGGCGAGGCCATCGCCACCGCCGAGGAGTGGGCCGGTACGGGCATGGGCCTGGAGGTCGACCCCAAGAGCCTCAAATGTCATAAGCGCCGCGAGTACGAGCGCAAGGAGTACATGGAAAAGATCGCCCGCACCACGGGCCTAACCGTGACTAAACTCAACCCGGCGACTGCGGCACTGGCCTCGGTGACGCAGAAGCTCAAAGCCCATCGCCATCAGATCACCCAGCTGGAGCGCACGCTCAACACCATGTGCGGCACCACGACGACCAAGCGTCGCCGTTCGCTCACCCATGGGCGCCAGCTGGTGCTCTCGACGCTGCAAAACCACCCCGAGCTTGCCCAGAACATGCAGGTGAGCACGCCGGAGTGCGATTTTGACAAGTGCACGTCGTGCGGCGAGTGCGTTAACGCGTGTCCCACGTCCGCCTGCGATTTGGTGGGAAGCGGTCGCTTTGCACTGGAGTCCACGTATTGTTTGGGTTGCGGAGCCTGCGTCAAGGTTTGTCCCGAACATGCGCTCAAGCTGGTCGAACACGATGCGTCCAATCTGGTCGTCGCCGATCCCGAGGCCGAGGAAAAGGCCGCCCAGAAGGCGAAGGCTCACGAGGAGGCCGAGAAGGTCAAGGCCGAGGCAAAGGCCAAGCTCGATAAGATGCTCGATCAGGTGGAAAAGCTCGCAGACTAGTCAGCGACCCCTATCTCTGCTTCATTTGCGCCGCCGTGGCGTCCGGGTTCGCCTGGATGCTGCGGCGGCGCTATACTTATGCAGTTTGAAGTACCTGTATCAAAAGGAGCTGTCGTGTCCCTTTCCATCGGTATCGTGGGCCTGCCCAACGTGGGCAAGTCGACGCTGTTCACCGCGCTTACCAAAAAGACCGGCCTTGCCGCCAACTACCCGTTTGCCACGATCGACCCCAACGTGGGTATCGTCGATGTGCCCGATAGCCGCCTGCAAAAGCTCGCCGACATCGTCAACCCCGGCCGCATTGTGCCGGCAACGGTCGAGTTCGTCGACATCGCAGGTCTGGTGAAGGGCGCTAACGAGGGCGAGGGTCTGGGCAACCAGTTCTTGGCAAACATCCGCGAGACCGACGCCATCTGCGAGGTCGTTCGCTACTTTAAGGATCCCAACGTTATGCGCGAAGTGGGCCGCACCGGCGAGTTCGTCGACCCCGCCGGTGACGCCGACACCATCATGACCGAGCTCATCCTGGCCGATATGGGCACGCTCGAGAAGCAGCTGCCCAAGCTCGAGAAGGAGGCCAAGCGCGACAAGGAGCTCATGCCCAAGTTTGAGGTGGCCCGTCGCCTGCTTGCTTGGCTCAACGAGGGCAAGCGCGCCGCATCCATGGAGATGACTGACGAGGAGCGCGCCGCAGCCAAGGGCCTGTTCCTGCTTACCATGAAACCCATCCTGTATGTGGCCAACGTGGATGAGGACATGCTCAACGACGATCTGGCGCCTATCGATGGCGTCAAGCCGCTGCCCATTTGCGCCAAGATCGAGGCCGAGCTTTCCGAGCTCGATCCCGAGGATGCCGCCGATTACCTGGAGAGCCTGGGCCTGGAGCAGCCCGGTCTGGACGTGCTTGCCCAGGCAGCCTACAAGCTGCTTGGCCTGCAGTCGTTCTTTACGGCTGGCGAGATGGAGGTCAAGGCCTGGACGGTTCGTCAGGGCGCGACCGCCCCGCAGGCCGCCGGTGTCATTCACACCGACTTTGAGCGCGGCTTTATTAAGGCCGAGGTCATTGGCTACGACGACTACATCGAGCTCGGTGGCGAGCAGGGCGCCAAGGCTGCCGGCAAGCTGCGTATTGAGGGCAAGGACTATGTCATGGCCGATGGCGACGTCGTGCACTTCCGCTTTAACGTGTAAGGACGACGCATATGTTCAAATATGGCAAAAAGGCCGGCTACATGGGTATCGCGCTGCTGGTGCTTGCGGTGCTTCCGCTGGTGGTCGCGGCGTTTGTTATCCCCAACATTGGTCCCGAGGTGGCAACGAAGTTTAACGCCGCCGGCGAGGTGACGCGTTGGGGCAAGAGCTACGAGCTGCTGGCGCTACCGGTGCTCAACCTGCTGCTGAGCGTGGCGACGTACTTTACGGCGGGACGTCAGGCCAAGAACAATGAGGACTCCGCCGCCATGGCGCGCATCGTGTGCGAGCGCTACCTGCGCAACGGTTGCATCACGGGTGTATTCCTCAACGTGATCAACGTCTACTTTATGTATTCGGCGATTACCGGAACGGGTTTTGGCTTGGGCTTTTAGCTTGTCCTTTTAGGCAACGAGCCTGCACGCATATTCAATGGCTGCTGCGAGGCCGCCGCTCGATCGTGGTTTAAAGACCATGTCGGCGGCGGCCTCGTTTTCGTATCCGGCGCCGCGCAAGGTTAGGGAGACGGAGGCTTCTAGGAGCAGGGGGAGTCCTTGCGGGGTGGTGGCGATAACGGCGGTCCGGTCGAGCGCACAGCCGTGCTCTTGGCATAGACGTGCGAGGTCGCCTTGCTTTGGACTGGAAAGCGGTGCCGTGGGGACACGGCTCGTTAGCAGCGCAAGTGCCGTGCGCTCGTCGGGCGTAAGCTGGTCGGCTTCGATAACGGCAAGAGCAATCGGTGTATCGTGCCGACGGCAATCTGCACGCTGTACGTAAATCGAAGAACCCGACATAGAAAACTCCTGTGTATTCGTTTAAACGTAAACTATAGTTTACGTTTTTGTTCAGCTCCATTTCAAACTCGGCTGCATGGACGAACGTGCGAAACAGATTCTTGGCAAGCGAGTCGAGCAGACGCGCAGGGACCTTGGTATCTCCAAGGTCGATTTTTGTGTGGCAGCAGGAATCAGCCGCCCCTATCTCGACCGAATCGAAGATGGAACGGCAAATTTCACGCTCAAGGTTCTATTTAAGATTGCGCCTGCACTCGGCATGACGGTGTCAGAGCTTCTCGAGGGTATCGAATAGGGGATACCCGTCGACAACTGAATTACGCCATCGGGACGCGGTCGTGGTTGACCTGGCTGTAGAACAGGCGCTGAATCTCGGCGGCATCGCGTGACTGGCCGAGTGCCCACATAGTCTTGGCCACGAGCGTCTCGGTGGTCATATCATCGCCGCGCAGAATGCCCGGATGGTCGGCGTAAGCACGGCCGACCTCGTAAACACCCAGATCGAGGCCCTCTTCGGGGACTTGCGTAGTCATAACGACGGTGCGGCCCGAATCGACCCAGCGGAAAATTGCCTCTTGGAACGACTCGCCCGACTCACCAAACTCGGGGATACCGCCAATGCCAAAGGTCTCCAAAATCACGGCGTCGTAGCTATCTGCCAGAGCGTCCAGAACGCCAGGGTTCACGCCGGGCGTGAGCTTGAGCACAAACACGCGTGGGTCGATGTGGTCGTAGAAACGCACCGGGTTTTCGCCCTGATGAGTGCCGTGAAGCCCGTTGCGTACGATGCGGTCGTTGCGGATGTAGGCAATGGGCGGATAGTTGACGCTAATGAACGCGTTAAAACTCATGGTGCGCTGCTTACGGGCGCGTGTGCCGGCAATGGCGACGCCGCCAAACACGATCGAGACGTCATGCGAATGCTCGTCGAGCGCATAGAGCAGGCTCTGGTACAGGTTGAGCTTGGCGTCGGTAAAGGGGTTGCCCATGGGCTTTTGCGAGCCGGTGAGCACGATGGGCTTGGGGCTGTCCTGGATCAGGTAGGAAAGCGCTGCCGCGGTGTAGCTCATGGTGTCGGTGCCGTGCAGAATCACGAAGCCGTCGTGGTCGGCATAACCATCGACGATGACGTCGCGGATACGCATCCAGTCGCTGGGACGCATATTGGTGCTGTCGATGTTCATGGGCTGCACGACGTCGAGCTCGCAGAGCCCCGAGATCTCGGGGACGCTCTGGGCGAGCTCCTCACCGGTCAGGGCGGGGGAGAGGCCATTGCCGTCCTCGGTCGATGCGATGGTGCCGCCCGTGGCGATGAGAAGGATGCGCTTCATGCTGGTATTCCTATCGTATTTGCCGCCGCAGAGGCGGAGTCGTTCGGCAGTATTGTGGCACAGGGCGTCCAATGTTCAAACGTATTACATCATCCGTAACGTTTGGTAACACTTCAATTGTCGTCAAACAGGGGCCCAGGTCGTGCGTTTGCCGTGCGCTGATGGCTGCGAGGGACGAGAAACCCCATATAACGTGTACACTATGTAAGCTGTTTTCGTTTATTCGCGCGGGTGGGCACCGGCTCCCCGCCAACAAGAGGGGGAAACCATGGATCAAAAGGCTTCCGCAAAGGTCCTCGTACTCGACTTTGGTGCGCAGTACGGTCAGCTCATTGCCCGTCGCGTCCGCGACCTCAACGTGTATTCCGAGATTGTCCCCTGCGACATCTCGGCCGACGAGATTCGCGAGATGAACGCCTCTGCGCTCATCCTTTCCGGCGGCCCGGCTTCTGTGTATGCCGAGGACGCTCCGTCCATCGACCCCGCCATCTTTGACCTGGGCCTTCCCGTCCTGGGCTTTTGCTACGGCCATCAGATCACGGCCGTGACGCTCGGCGGCAAGGTCGGCCACTCCGAGGTGGGCGAGTACGGCCGCGCTACCATCACGCGCACGGCCGGCGCCAAGCTCTTTAACTCCACGCCCATGGAGCAGACCGTGTGGATGAGCCACCGCGACGCCGTGTCCGAGGTGCCCGAGGGCTTTACCGTTACCGCCAGCACCGACGTATGCCCGGTTGCCGCCATGGAGTGCGTCGAGCGCAAGATCTTCACCACGCAGTTCCACCCCGAGGTCAAGCATTCCGAGTACGGTCAGCAGCTGCTGAGCAACTTCCTGTTTGAGATCTGCGGCCTGGAGCCCAACTGGAGCATGGACAACCTGGTCGAGACCATGACGGCCGAGTTCCGCGAGAAGGTCGGCGACGACCGCGTGATTCTGGCCCTGTCCGGTGGCGTCGACTCCTCCGTCGTGGCTGCGCTGGGCGCTCGCGCCGTGGGCAAGCAGATGACCTGTGTGTTCATCAACCACGGCCTGCTGCGCAAGGGCGAGCCCGAGCAGGTGGAGGAGGTCTTCACCAAGCAGTTCGACGTCGACTTTATCCACGTCCACGCCGAGGACCGCTATGCCGAGCTTCTGGCCGGTGTGACCGAGCCCGAGGAGAAGCGCCGCATCATCGGCACGCAGTTCTGGAAAGAGTTCTTCGCCGTGGCGCAGCAGCTCGAGTGCGATGGCAAGCCGGTCAAGTATCTGGCTCAGGGGACCATTTACCCCGACATCATCGAGTCCGGCGCTCGCAAGACGGGCGGCAAGACGGCCACCATCAAGAGCCATCACAACCTGATCCCGTTCCCCGAGGGCGTGCACTTCGATCTCATTGAGCCGCTCGACCACTTCTTTAAGGACGAGGTCCGCGCGCTTGGTCTGGCGCTCGGCCTGCCGGGCCACATCGTGTTCCGTCAGCCTTTCCCGGGCCCGGGTCTGGCCATCCGCATCATCGGCGCGGTCGACAAGGAGAAGCTCGAGATCCTCAAGAACGCCGACGCCATCGTGCGTGAGGAGCTCGACGCCTACAACCAGCGTCTGTTTGAGCAGACCGGCGAGCGCAACTCCGAGCACAGCTGCTGGCAGTATTTCGCGGTCCTGCCCGACATTAAGTCCGTTGGCGTTATGGGCGACGAGCGCACCTACCAGCGCCCGATCATCCTGCGCGCCGTCGAGTCCAGTGATGCCATGACCGCCGACTGGGCCAAGCTGCCCTACGATGTGCTGGCCCGCATTTCCGGCCGCATCGTGGCCGAGGTTCCCGGTGCCAACCGCGTGTGCTACGACATTACGTCCAAGCCGCCTGCGACCATCGAGTGGGAGTAGGACGACAGGGTTCTGACCTGCGATTTTGAGTGCCGCACTAT
>JAHYYK010000050.1 GCA_019425005.1 Collinsella sp. | reverse complement strand
CCATCGAGCGCACGCGCCACCCAGTGATAAATGGGAATCGTAAAGAAGATCAGCGCGGCCAAGGGGCCGGCACCAAACGGGAACATCAGCAAAAAGAACAGCAGCCAACACACGGCCCAATACGGGAACGACTGGAACGGGCCCTTCACCGGAGTCGGGCCAACTGCGCCGCCACTCGTCGCCTGCGCCGTAGCAGCATTGGCGGCCTGCGCACTCCAGCTTGCCGCTTGCGCCGCCTTGGCGGCGGCATCACTCGCCTGTGTTGCCGCCTCGGTGGCACGTGCCGCCGCCTCATGGGTGCGTGCGCGCTCTGCCGCCTCGGCCTCGCGCTGGCGGGCGCGGTCCTCGTTCTCAAACTCGATATCGTCCTCGATCTCATCGCTCGGATTGAGCAGCTCGTCCAGGCTCACGCCATAGAGCTTGGCGAGCGAGATCAGGTTCTCGGTATCGGGCGAGCTCTCCGCGCGCTCCCATTTGCTGACCGCTTGGCGCGACAGTCCCAGCTTTCGTGCCAGCCCTTCTTGACTAAAGCCTTTGCTGCGGCGAAGGTCGGCGAGCCGCTGCGCAGTTTCTACATTCATGGTTCCTCCTATGTGATGCCAGCCGTGCCGCCGGACCGTTTTTGTTCTTAAGGCGCCTTGCACAGTTAAAAATCTATCCGCCACCGCCAAAAGCACGCCACCTATTCTAGTGAGATTTTTGACAACCGGCGGTTGCGAGTGCATATGAGCTGCGGAAATGTGTCCAAACAAAGCAATGACCCGTAGCTTGGTTGTCCCCGTTGCGGCGTTAACGGTAGTATGGTCGTACTGTTTATTCCGCACCGCCAACGAAGGGAGTTCCGCGCCGTGAACCGCGATTTCGCCTCATCGCTCATCCAGCTCAACAACACGTTCTATCGCGAGCACTCCGCCTCCTTCTCCGATACGCGCCAGGCACCGTGGCCCGGCTGGGTGCGCACCATGGACATCGCGCTCGAACAGCTCGATGTCGCCACGATTGAGCATCCCGTCCGCGTCTTCGATCTTGCCTGCGGCAATATGCGATTCGAGAACTTTGCCGCCGGCGGCGCACTTGCCGCCAAGGGCGTCGACGGCGCAAACCCCTCGGCAGATGCCAGCTGCCCGTTTGAGTTCTACGGCGTCGACTCGTGCCAAGACCTGGCCATCGATGCACATGGCCACGCGCTGCGCATTCCCAACCTGCACTTCCAGGAACTCGATGTGCTCGATGCCCTCATGAAGCTCAACCCCGCCGAGACACCCGATGTGCTTTTCGACGCCCCGCTCGCCGACATCTCGGTCTGCTTTGGCTTTATGCACCACGTGCCGTCGTGCGAGTACCGCGTTCGCGTGCTCGACGCCCTGGTGCGGCAAACGCGCCCGGGCGGCATCATCGCCATCAGCTTTTGGGAGTTTATGAACGACGAGCGCATGGCGCGCAAGGCCGTTCGAGCCGAAGCCCGCGCCGAGCTCACCCCGCCGTTTGAGGGTTACGATTCCGCGCAGTTTGAAGCCGGCGACCACCTCATTGGCTGGCAAAACGACCGCCACGCCTACCGCTACTGCCATCACTTTGACGATCAGCAGATCACCGACCTGGTGCGCGGCGTCCGTACGTTCTACAAGAGCGGCGAGGTCCCCGTGCGCGAGCTTGAGCGCTTCCATGCCGACGGTCGCAGCGGCGAACTCAACCGTTATGTGATCCTCAAGCGCCTGTAGGCACCGACGACTCGCCGTCGAGCCGTACCGCATCTTTCGGGCAAATAATGCCCACCCCTTTTCAACCCATTGACGGAACGCGCAGCTATGCGTTCCATATTTATGACCAAGGAGCCTCATGGGAGCCGTCCACGTTCGCACGCCTAAGAACTTTGTGCTCGAGGAGCGCCTGGAGCGCTACGCCGATGCGATTGAGACGAACCCCGAGGCCTATGCCGGAGATTGGCGTGAAGCCTGTGCGCCAGTTGGCAGCAAGCCATTCGAACACCTTCACCTGGATCTTGGCTGCGGCAAGGGAACGTACCTTGTAGAGCGCGCGGCCCACGAGCCAAACACCCTCTTTATCGGTATGGACCAGGAGCCCATCTGCATCGCCTATGCCGCGCAGAAAATCTGCGAGCAGGAGCTGCCCAATGCGCTTGTGCTGCCCCGAGGCGCGGCATCGCTGCCACAGCTATTTGCCGCAGGCGAGTTCGATGCCATCACCATTAACTTTCCCACGCCGCAGCCCAAGGCCAAGTACGCTAAAAAACGACTCGTCCATGTCGACCATCTGATGCTCTACCGCCCGCTCTTTGCAGTCGGCGCCACCGTCACACTGCGAACCGACAGCAAGCCATTGCGCGACTACGCCCTGGGGCAGTTTGCCGCGGCAGGCTACGACACGCTTTGGGTAAGCGACGACGTTCGTCGCGACCATCCCGAGCTTCCCGAGACCGAATATGAATGCCGCACGCGCGAGATAGGTGCCGCCGTCTATGGCATTTGTGCCACGCCCGGTGCGCAGCCCAGCGATGAACAGCTCGCAGCAGGCCGCGCGCAGGAGCAAAGCCTTGCCTGTTACCTGCCCGACAACCTCGATGAGCTCACCTATGTACCTCTGGGCATGGAAGAGGCCGTCGAGAACTTTAGAAACCGCGCCCGCAAAGGCAAGAAGCGCCTGCCGCAAGAGTCCTAGGGACCTCTGATGGTCGCGGTGTCGGCAAACAAGCGCAAATAGGCGTCAGCAAGCAACCCTCAAAACCTAAGTGAGTAGACTTTTTTGCAATAGCCAAGCACAGCCCGAATAACGAAAACTAAACCGCAGGTAGAGCCCTTGCGCAAAAGCCATGTGCTCGCGACATCGCAAAAAGTCTACTCACTTAGCTGGCAACCGCACCAAACGGCCGGACAGAACGCCCATTTCCTGCATTTTCTCGCGCGCTGGCACCCCGCGCCGCCGCTACGCCATAATAGTTGGCGGACAATCGCGAGAGAAAGCAAACACATGGCACAGACCACGACAGATACCGCCGCCAGCACCGTCTCCGGCGCCGGCGCCGCCAGCTCATTCTCGGGCGGCACGGGAACCGAAGCCGAATTCGGCTCGCTCGGCGCGCTCTCCCCCACCTGGTGGGAGCCCGAGGACGGCAGCGAGCCCGAACCGTGGCTCACGCCCGATCAGGCCTTCGAGCGCTTCTTTGAATGGACGAGCGATCGCGGTATTGAGCTGTGGGACCACCAGGAAGAGGCCCTCATGGATCTAGCCGCCGGTGACCATGTCATTTTGGGAACACCGACCGGATCGGGTAAATCGCTCGTCGCGCTAGGCATGCTCTTTATGGGCATGGCACAGGGCAAGCGCTGCTACTATACGGCTCCTATCAAGGCTCTGGTCAGCGAAAAGTTCTTCGATCTGGTACAGGTGCTCGGCCGCGATAACGTTGGCATGATCACCGGCGATACGCACATCAACACCAAGGCGCCCGTCATCTGCTGCACGGCCGAAATCCTTGCCAACGATGCGCTGCGCGAGGGCGAGGATGCCGATGTGGGCTGCGTGGCCATGGACGAGTTCCACTACTTTGCCGACCCCGACCGTGGTTGGGCCTGGCAGGTGCCGCTGCTCACCCTGCCCCACACGCAATTTATGCTCATGAGCGCCACGCTTGGCGATGTCACCGCGATCGCCGCCTCGCTCGAGGAGCACACCGGCGCTGCTTGCGACCTGGTTGTCGACGCCCCGCGCCCTGTTCCGCTGAGCTACGACTATGTGACGACCTCCCTCGAGGGCACCGTCGAGCTCGCCATGCGCCGCGGAGAGGCCCCACTCTACATCGTGCACTTTAGTCAGGACGCCGCGCTTGCCATGGCACAGTCGCTTGCCAACTTTGGCATCGCTAGCAAGGAGCAGCGCGAGGCCATTAAGGAAGCTGCCAAAGGCACGAGTTTCTCCACCGCCTTCGGCAAGATTCTCAAGCGCCTGCTCGGCTGCGGCGTCGGCGTGCACCACGCCGGTATGCTGCCGCGCTATCGCCTACTGGTTGAGCGCCTGGCGCAGCAGGGCCTGCTGCCCGTCATCTGCGGCACCGACACGCTCGGCGTCGGCATCAACGTGCCCATCCACACCGTGGTGCTCACCGCGCTCACCAAGTTCGACGGTTACAAGATGCGTCGTCTGCGCGCCCGCGAGTTCCACCAGATTGCCGGTCGCGCCGGCCGCTCGGGCTTTGACACCGAGGGTATGGTAATTGCCGAGGCGCCGGAGCACGAGATCGAAAACGCCAAGCTTATGGCCAAAGCGGGCGACGACCCCAAAAAACTCCGTAAGATTAAAAAGAAAAAGGCCCCCGAGGGCTTTGTCACCTGGAACAAGCAGACCTTTGAGCGCCTGATCGAGACGCAGCCCGAGACGCTCAAGCCGCGCCTGCGCATCACGCACTCCATGGTGATTAGCGTGGTCGAGCAGGGCGGCGATGCCCGAACCCGCGTACACGACCTCATCGAGACGAGCCTGCAGACTCCCGAGGAAAAGGCTAAGCTCGAGGTTCGCGCCGACGAAATCTTCGCCACGCTCATCGATTCCGGCGTCGTCGTTCGCACCGAGGTGCCGCCCGCGCCCGACGCCCCGACTGACGCCGCGCCGGACATCGACTATGCGCTGACGGTCGATCTGCCCGAGGACTTCGCGCTCGATCAGCCGCTCTCGCCGTTCTTGCTTGCTGCGTTGGAGCTGCTCGACCCCGAGAGTGAGACCTATACCATGGACCTGATCTCGATGGTCGAGGCAACGCTCGAGGATCCCAAACAGGTGCTGCGTGCACAGGAGCGCGCCGCGCGCGACCGCGCGATGGCAGAAATGAAGGCTGACGGCGTCGAATATGAGGAGCGCTTGGAGCGCATTCAAGACGTCACGTACGAAAAGCCGCTCGAGGATTTGCTCGACGCCGCTTTTGACAAGTACTGCCAGGAAGTGCCCTGGGCCAACGACTATCAGCTCTCTCCCAAGAGCGTTCTGCGCGATATGCTGGAAAGCACGAGCGATTTTAAGGGCTACATTCAAAAGCTCGGCATCGCCCGCTCCGAGGGCATTTTGCTGCGCTACCTGGCAGAGGCCTACCGTTCCCTCGATCGCACCGTACCGATCGAGAAGCGCGACGAGCGCCTGCGCGACATCATCTCGTGGCTGGGCTTTGTGGTGCGTTCGGTGGACTCGAGCCTGGTGGACGAGTGGGAGAACGCCGGCAACCCCGCTGCACTCGACGCCGCGCCGCCGCAGGGCATCGACGAGGTCGTGGCGGACCGTCGCGGCTGCACGCTATTGGTGCGCAACGCGCTCTTCCGCCGCGTGACCCTTGCCGCCCGCGAGCACGTTCGCGACCTGGGCGAACTCGACGACGACTGGGGCATGAGCGAGATCCGCTGGCAAAAAGCACTCGACGCTTACCACGAGCAGCACGAGGAAATCCTCACCGACGGAGATGCCCGCAGCGCCGCGATGTTTTCCATTGACGAGTCCGACGAGAAGACCGCACACGTATGGCACGTGCACCAGATCTTTGCCGACGAGGATGGCGACCACGATTTTGGCATCATGGGCGATGTCGATCTGGACGCCACGCAAGACGGCGGCGAGGTCATCTTCAAAAACTACCGCGTCGGCTTTATCGAGGACCTGCTCGAGAACTAGCCAAACATACTGGAACGGAATAAAACGGGGCCGTTGGCACTATCGCCAGCGGCCCCGTTTTTGCACTATCCGCTATGCCTTACTCGGCATCCTCGACCTCATACGAATCCGCCTCGGCTGGCTCATCGTTTGTCTCTGCCGCAGCCCCGCGTGCCTCGTCAAACGCCGCCTTCATGGTCTTGTTGCCCCACGTGAGCTTGCGAATGGTAAGATCGTCGGCTTTCTTGTTGGCAAGGCGCAGATTGTTCTCGGAGGACAGCAACGCCTCCTTGGTTTTCTGCAGATGGCTAATCGTCTTGTCGATCTCATCGATTGCCGTTTGGAACTTGCGGCTCGCGATCTCGTAGTTGCGGCCGAAATCGTTCTTGAACTTCTCCATCTTGGCTTCGAAGTTCGTGACATCGATATTCTGCTGCTTGTACTCCGCCAGCTCCTGCTTATAGCGAAGCGAACCCATGGCGGCATTGCGCAGCAGCGTAATGATGGGAATGAAGAACTGCGGGCGGATCACATACATCTTCTCGTAGCGATAGCTCACGTCCACGATTCCCGCGTTGTAAAGCTCGCTCTCGGGCTCGAGCAGCGTGCAGAGCACCGCGTACTCACAGCTTTTCTGGCGACGATCGTGATCGAGTTTCTTAAAGAAGTCCTCGTTTTTATGCTTGGTCGCGGTCTCGTCATTCTCGTTTTTCATCTCGAACATAATTGAGATGACCTCGTTGCCGCTCGCGTCGCACTCACGGAAAATGAAGTCTCCCTTGGTGCCCTCGGATGCATCGTTATCTTTCTCGAAGTACGCATTGGGAAACGCCGTCATGCGCAGACGGTTAAACTCGGTCTCGCAGTGCTGCTCGAGCGACTCGCCCACCATCTTGGTGGACAGGCGAACCTTCATGTCCTTAAGGCGCTCAATCTCTTCATCCTTGTAGCGAATCAGGTCATCGCTCGCGCGCTTGGCCTGCGCAAGCTCGAGCTCGTGTGCCGCCTTGGCTTGCTCCTCGCGAGAATCGCGCACCGCCAGCTCGCTCGTCAGTTTGGCACGTGCCTCATCGCGCTCTCGCTCCGCCGCGGCGACCGCCTCTGACAGGTTCATTTTTGCCATCAGTTCCTGCTCGCGCAGCTGGGCACGCAGGCCCTCGGCCTCTTGCTCGGACTGAGCCTTTGCGGCGGAAAACTTCTCTTGCACCTTCGCGCGATAGTCAGTAAGCGCGCGCTCGGCCTCGCTGCGAGCGGCATCGAGCTCACGCTGCGACTCTGCCGCGGCGGCGGCAAGCGCCATCTCCTGGGCCTTGTCCGCCGCGGCGATCCTGGCCTGCAGCTCGGCAATCTGAGCGTCGCGCGCGGACAGGTCGTTTTGAGCAGCATTGCGTGCCGCCGCCTCGGCAAGCCTGGCTTCATCATCTTTGCGCTCCAACTGCGCACGTAAATTGTCGATCTCGCGCTGAAGCTCGGCATTCTCCTTTTGAGCATCGGAACGGGCCTCAACCGCCGCGCGCTGACTTGCACTCTCGCGCTCTGCGGCAGCGCCTTCGAGCTTGGCGCGCAGCTCGGCAAGCTCAGCGTCGCGCTTGGCAACCTCTTGTGCCAGCTGCTGAGCTGCAGCGTTCTTCTGCTCGACAAGCTGAGCGTCGCGCTGAGACTCTGCCTTTTGCAAAGCAGCCGTCGAGCGCGAGCGCTCAAGCTCCAGTGCCTGCTCGCCCTCGCGCTGGACCGCCTTCACGCGCTCATCCAGGTCGCGCGAGAACTCGGCATCGCGCACCTGCTTGACGATATCCGCATAACCGGACGCATCGACCTTAAAAACTTCGCCGCAATGCGGGCACTTGATCTCGTTCATGGCAGCTCCTCGATGGACGCAAATTTCAACCGCCTACACTCTACCGCGCCGCACGGACAAAAAAGACGCCGCCGCCATAATGGCAACGGCGCCAGAACCACCACAAAGGCGACTGTCCCCTTTGTGGTGACTTGGGTCCTTACAGGTCGCGGTAGTCGATCAGGCGAAGATCAGGTTGAGACTCAAGCCAAGTGCGAAGCTCGGGGTCGATCAGCGCATCGACTTCCTTGGTGCGGTCGGTAGTGAGCGAGCTGTTCTCCAGGATAAAACGATCGAGATAGCCCGGATGGCACACAAAGACGACCGTCTCGCCGTCCACCATCTCGCGAACCGTCTGCATGATTGCCTCTTTGGGCTCGTAGCCCGGCTCCATCGAGCGCATCACCATGCGCAGATCAGTATCTCCGCAATGCACCACAGCCGCGGGGTCGAAGCTCGCCTTTTGCTCCTTAAGGCCCAGCTCCTGAGCAACCGCCGAGATCGCCCGGTTAAGGTTTTTGCTCATGACGGCATGGGCCTCAAAGTAATCGGGCTCGCGGCCCACGATCTCGACAAAGCGGTCATGCTGCGCGCGGATCTCGATGCAGGCCTCGTCGAAGTCTATCAACTCCTCGCCGCGCTTAAAATGATCGCGGAAGGTACGGCTGCTATGGAACTCGCCGTTCTCGTTGAGCATGCTCGGAATGAGCGCCGGGTCGGCACACGGCTTGCCCAGGCACACGTTGGTGTGCTGACCCACCGCAATGCCGACATCCGCCACGAGCGACCAGCCACGCTCGGCCTCGGGCATATTGGGCATAAGTCCCGCCGAGCGCACCAGGCCCTCATTGATACTGCGGGCAATCCCCAGGTTAACGGCATACGAATAACCGATATCATCGGCACGAATGAGCAATTGCTTCATATTGACCCCCATCTACGGAAAGGGACACTTGAAGCGCAGCCAAGTGCCCCAGATAATTGTCCTACCGAACGGATGCTTTAGGCTTTGGCGGCAGCAGCGTCTTCGTCGAGCTGCTCCTTGGTAAAGCCAAAGAAGTAGGCGATGGCAGCGGCGGCAACAAATGCAGTGCCCGATGCAACGCAGCCCCATACGAGATTAGCAGTTCCGCCTGCAACATAACCTGTAATACCAAGGATATTAGTTGCGCCCAAAACATACGTGGTCACATTAGTGAGAGCCGCGATCAGGCCGCCGATAGCGCCGCCCGCGACCATGGCACCCAGGCAGCGAGTATACTTAAAGCCGCAGCCATACAGCGCGGGCTCCGTCACGCCACCGACAATGCCGGAGAGCGAGAAACCAAGCATAGCGCCCTTTTCGTCGACCTCCTTAAGGCGCAGGAAGGCACCGAAGGCCATGCCCCACGTGGCGAACTGAGCGATAGCACCCGCGACCATAACGCAGGAGTCAGACCCTGAGGTGAGCACCTGCACAATGCCGAGGGCAATCAGAACCTGGTGCATACCGGTCATAACCAGGAACTCCCAAAGCGCAGCAATGGCGACGAGGGAGAGGATCGTGACGATGCCGCCAGCGTTTCCGAGGCCGAACATAAAGTTGCCGACCAGGTCGCCCAGAATGGAACCAATCGGAGCTAGGGCGCACAGGGAAACGGGGGTCATCACAGCCATGGTGCACACGGGCACAAACACCGTGGAGAGCATGTCGGGGATGATCTTCTTCATGAACTTCTCGACGACCATCAGCACCGGCATAGACAGCAGCATGGGGAGCACGGTCGCAGAATAGTTGTTCAGCTGAGCCGGGAGCACGCCGTAAACCATCGTGGTCGTAGCACCCGAATCCGCCGCAGCGTTGACCAGCGTCATGAACTCAGGGGCAATGAGCACGCCGCCGAGCATCATGCCGAGCGGCTGGCTGCAGCCGAGCTGCTTTGCGGCAGCCCAACCCAGATAAACAGGGAGGAAATAATAGCCTGCGTTGTAAATCCAGTTGTAGAAGAAGTTGTAGATGTCGGAATCAGCAGACCAGATACCGAGCATGCCGTCGCCGCAAAGTACGGCAAGTGTGCGGAACATGGCGGCGCCCATGATAATGGGGATCGTCATGCACATTGTCTTGGACAGGTAGTTAAGGGCCTTCTTGCCTGCAGTCTTGACCGTCAGTGGCTCCTTGATGCCGTCATCGAGGTTCTCGTCAATGGAGCCTTCGCCCTTGACGCCCAGCGCAATGGCGGCGTCATAGACCTTCGGCACGTTCTGGCCAATGATGACCTGATACTGGCCGCCAGACCACTGTGCACCCAGCACGCCCTTGATCTTCTTTACTTCATCGTCATTGGGAATGGACTGATCCTTGAGGTTCAGACGCAGGCGGGTCATGCAGTGCGTCGCGTTCGTCACATTGGAGGCGCCGCCGACGGCAGCAAGCACGTCCTCGGCAATCTTCTTGTTATCGACAGCCATGTCGAATCCCTTCTCTTCCAACTAAAGGCCGTGGGACTTCACGGCACCAAGACGCACAATTCCGCTCGCGCCTGCGCAGCGCGCGACATCAGTTGGCAAGAGATTGATTTGCATGTGATTCCCGGGTGGATCGACATGAAAAAGCCCCGCGCACAACCGACAGAGACCCAATTATGGCCTCGGCAGAATCGGTAGTGCCTCTCGGAGCTGCGCCGTGAGTAACACCCAACACACGGCGAGTATATGCGGCAGATGCGTTCGTTGCGGCTCAGATTACCGACGAACGGTAGCAAACGACCCGCGAACGGTCGCCATGACGGAAAGGAAATACCAGAGAGCCTATTTATCCGAGTGGACAGAAGTCACGCGATTCACATGCATGATCAGATAGACGAGCTCCTCTTGGGCCAATGGCTCGCCAAAGGTCTCTTGAATCAGATCGTCGACACGGTGAGCGCAACGCGATGCCGCCGGATACTGCTCCACGAGCACGTCGTAAAGACCGGAGTTCTCGGTATCGATCGGCTCTTTCTTTGCCACGCGGTCGAGCAGATAGCGCACATGAGTGGCAAAGCGGGCAAAGGCGAACGACGAGCGATCGACCGTCACACCCAACTCTTCTTGAATAATCGCGACCGTCATATCGAGCAGTCGCTCCTCGTGCTGCTCGGCAAGCACGCGCCGCTCGCTCGGCTTAACCGATGCGTTGACAATCGACATGGCAATGCCCGCGGCCTCGCTTCGGGGCATGCGCACATGAAAGCTCTTCTGGATACCGCGAACAGCCAGCTCGCCCAAGCGGTATTCGATGGGATGCAGCTGCTCAAGATCGCGCTCAAGCGGCAACGACACCACCATGTGTTCGCGGGCACGCTTAATGGCAAACTGAATATGGTCTGCCAATGTAATGGGAAGGTTAGGACTCAATTCGTACGAAAGCTGTCCGGTCGCGATATCGGCCAGCTGAGCAGAAAACTCCAGCACCTCGGGATCGACCTCATCGATAAACGCCAGGTACTTTGAATCAATGCCGTAAAAGGTACGCGTGATGACATCCAGGTCGACCTCATGCGACATATCGCCAAAGCCGATACCACGACCCAGCGCGATAAGCTGACGCCCCGCGCCGTCTTCGCAGATGGCAGCGTTATGGTTAATGCGCTGGATAGCCCTCATGGATTCATCGCTCCTACTGAAACGCGCCGCACAGACCATCCGCGCGGCGCGTTCATTCTACCTGCACTTACAGCTACAGTCCAAAGAAGCCTAGGATTTGGTCACGGCTTACGGGCTTGTACTCGTTGGCATCGAGGCCGACATCATAGCGAAAGATGGGGCGCTCGCGATCGCGGTTGCGCGCGTTGGTGCGGTCTCCCCTGCTGTGGATATGCCCGTGCAACATGATGGCGCCACGCGCCTTGCCGTTCCAGCTGAGCATGGGGTAATGGCTCATTACCAGGCGATGGCCCTTAGCGTAACCGGGGGCGACCTCCAGATAATCGCGCACCTCATCCCAAATGTGCGGCGCGTCTGGATCTTCCCAGTCGCCGTCATGGTTACCGCAGATGAGCGTTACGTTCTGACATTCGATGCGCTCGCGCAGGCGCACCGCCTCCACCATGGGCAATCGATACGTAAAGTCTCCCAGGACATAAAGGCGGTCGTCCACAGCCACGCACTCGTTGATGGCATCGATGACACGGCGGTTCATCTCCTCGACCGAGTCAAACGGTCGATCCATGTCGTGCAGGATATTCGTATCGCCCAGGTGCAGGTCGGCGGTAAACCACATCATCGTCTCTGTCCTCATTTCGCAACGCGTATAAGACCTGTCTAGTATACAGACGCAGCGATGCGACAATTACCCAAAGAGCCCACCGAACAGACCTCGGCGGCGCTTGTCCTTTTTATTCGAACCTTTACCCCGGGCGTTCTTATCCTTTTGCTTTTTGCGGTCCTGCTCCAACTCATCGTCATCGAGCAGCGAATCCCACTCAAACGGATCGTCTACCAGATTGAACAGGTCATCGTCATCAAACATGACCGCCTCCATCACCGATTAGCGAGTATCCACCACATAGTTGAGAAGTCTACGGGTTCGTGCGGACACAAATTCACCCCGTCCGTGTCTTTCAATCGTTTGCCGCAACGCTTGCGCAACGGAACGCTTGCAGATAAGATAGGAACACGGATGGCACCCGTGACAGCGGGTCTTGCCAACTCCGATACACGTTTTCATCGTGAGAAATGGCCGTCTTCGCTTACGCGGGGACGGCCACTTTGTTTATCCCTATGTCATCTGATTCTAATGCACAAACATGCGCACGAACTTGTGCTTCCAGCTTGCGTAAGGAGCATAGCGGAATGGCACGTCGAGCCAGGTTGCCTTGTTCACGATGCTCTTCTTGTGACTAAACGTATCGAAGCTCTCGCGGCCATGGTACTGCCCCATACCGCTCGCGCCCATGCCGCCAAAGCCCATATGGCTCGTAGCCAGATGCATGATCGTGTCGTTGACGCAGCCGCCGCCAAAGGGCACGTAACGCACAAAGCGTTGCTGAGCCGCATGGTCCTGGCTAAAGATATACAGAGCTAGCGGCGTCGGACGATCCGCAATAAACGTCTCTGCCTCGTCTAGGCTCTCAAACGTCAGCACCGGCAAGATGGGGCCGAAAATCTCCTCCTGCATTACGGCGTCATCGGGGGTCACGCCGTCTAGAATCGTCGGCTCAATCTTGAGCGACGACTCGCGCGCGGTACCTCCAAGCACAACCTTATAGGGATCGATCAGCCCGCGCACGCGCGCAAAATGCTTGGCGTTGACGATATGACCGTAATCCTCGTTGTCGAGCGGATGCTCGCCAAACATGCGACGGGTCTCCTCCCTGATGAGGCCCAACAGCTCATCGTGTACGCGCGTATCGACCAGCAGGTAGTCGGGCGCCACGCAGGTCTGCCCCACGTTGAGCCATTTACCAAAGGCGATGCGCCGTGCCGCGACTTTTAAGTTTGCCGTGGCATCCACAATGCAGGGGCTCTTTCCGCCCAGCTCAAGCGTCACGGGCGTCAGGTTTTTACTTGCGCGCTCCATGACGAGCTTGCCGACCGGAACGCTACCGGTAAAGAAAATCTTGTCCCAGCACTCATCGAGCAGTGCTTCGTTCTCGGCACGGCCGCCTTCTACAACCGTCACCAGGCGCGGATCAAATGCTTCCTCGCAAATCTGCCTGAGCACCGCGCTCGATGCCGGAGCATAGGCACTCGGCTTGATGACCACGGTATTGCCCGCGGCAAGGGCGCCGGCAAGCGGCTCGAGCGTTAGCAAAAACGGGTAGTTCCACGGAGCCATGATGAGTGTGACGCCATAGGGCACGGACTGCGTCTTGCACACACTCACGGCGTTGGCGAGGTCACACGGACGCAGGCGCGAGCGACTCCATCGAGCCACATGCGCAATCTGATAACGAATCTCGGAAAGCGAGGTGCCGATCTCGCACATATACGCCTCGTCATGCGACTTTCCCAAATCGGTCTTGAGCGCATGGGCAATATCGGCCTCGTGGGCCCGCACCGCATCGCGTAAACTCACGAGCGCACGACGTCGAGCATCGACATCAAACGTGGCGTGTGTCTTAAAGTAGGCGCGCTGATCGCCGACGATGCGCGCAATTTCCTCGGTGTTCATGGACCCTCCTAATTCTCGCCCTCAAACATACCACCCGCGACGACCTCGTACATACGCTCGAGCTCCAAACGGTCCATTAGAAGCGGAACGGGGTATAGCGGATTGGCCTCGGCATCGGCATGGGCCGCCATTTGTGGAATATCGGAGCGGCGAATGCCCGTCACATATTTGGGTATGCCCAAGGCGGCGTTCATGCGGTCGACCCAATCGATAAAGGCCTCAGCAGCCACGTTGTCCAGCGCATTAGCCGGCGCAATGCCGGCCATGCGGGCGAGATCGGCGAGCTTGGGAGCAGCAGCTTCGCCATAGGCGCGAAGCATGTGCGGCAGGATGATGGCGTTGGCCAAGCCGTGGGGAATCCCGTAACGCCCGCCCAGGCTGTGCGCGATGGCATGGACGTATCCAACATAAGAGCGCGTAAAGGCAACGCCCGCTTTATACGCCGCCGAAAGCATATTGCGGCGCGCACGCATGTTGCCACCGCACTCATAGGCCTCGAGCAAATTGTCGTGGATGAGCTGCACCGCCTGGCGCGCCATCTTGCGCGTATAGGGCGTGGTGCTGCGCCCGATAAAGGCCTCGACGGCATGCGTCAGGGCGTCCATGCCCGTTTGCCCCGTAATGGAGGCGGGCAGGCCGCGCGTAAACTCGGGGTCGTGCACCGCAAAGCGCGGGATCAGCACAAAGTCGTTAATGGGATACTTGTAGTGCGTCTCGTCGTCGGTAATTACCGCTGCAAGCGTGACCTCGCTTCCCGTGCCCGCCGTGGTGGGAACGGCGATGAGCAGCGGCAGGCGACGATGGATACGCAACAGGCCGCGCATCTTGTTGATGGGCTTCTTTGGCTGCGCGATGCGCGCGCCCACGCCCTTGGCGCAGTCCATGGCCGAACCGCCGCCAAAGCCGATAATGGCCTGGCAGGTGCTCTCTCGATACAGAGATGCCGCTTCCTCCACGTTTGAGACCGTGGGGTTCGCACGTGTTTCGGCATAGACCGCAGCGCTAATTCCCTTGGACGCGAGCGCTGTCTCGAGCGGTGCCGTGAGCCCCAGACGGGCAATGCCGGGATCTGTCACGATAAGAACATGGTGTATTGAACGCTTTTGAAGCACTGCGGGCACTTCCTCAGCGTGCTCTAAAATGCGTGGCTCGGTATAGGGCAGCACCGGCAATGCGATGCGAAAAACCGTTTGATACGTTCGGCACCAGGCGCGGCGGGCTAGATGCATAAAGGAAGCTCCTTCATTTGTTGATTGGTCAACATTTGCTCGACCGATTGTACTCATCGGAGGTCGCACGAGGTCTAGCAATCGTTAATCAATCAACATCTACACATGCTTAAATTGTTTTATTAAAAATCATTCCTAATAGGCTTCACATTCGGTCTCATTTATGGATAATAGAACTCGTCAAGACGCACGTCCGGAGAGGGCCCTTACGGGACCGGACGAGCGCACCATCGCCATCGATCGAAAGGATCGAATCATGAAGTTTGTTTGCCCCGTTTGCGGTTATGTGGAAGAGTTCGACGGCGACCAGCTGCCCGAGGATTTCAAGTGCCCCCAGTGCGGCGTTCCCGGCTCTCGCTTCCTGAAGCAGGAGGAGGGCCAGCTCGAGTGGGCTGCCGAGCACGTCGTGGGCGTCGCCAAGATGGAGGGCGTCTCCGAGGACATCGTTGCCGACCTGCGCGCCAACTTTGAGGGCGAGTGCTCTGAGGTCGGCATGTACCTGGCCATGGCTCGCGTCGCCCATCGCGAGGGCTATCCCGAGATCGGCCTGTACTGGGAGAAGGCTGCCCACGAGGAGGCCGAGCACGCCGCCAAGTTCGCCGAGCTTCTGGGCGAGGTCGTGACCGACTCCACCAAGAAGAACCTCGAGATGCGCGTTGAGGCCGAGAACGGCGCCACCGCCGGCAAGACCGATCTTGCCAAGCGCGCCAAGGCCGCTGGCCTCGATGCCATCCACGACACCGTGCACGAAATGGCTCGCGACGAGGCCCGCCACGGCAAGGCTTTCGCCGGCCTGCTGAAGCGCTACTTTGGCTAAGCCAACCGCTTGAGACATAACCTCTAGTTCGATGAGGCCCGGACCGTATTGGTTCGGGCCTTTTTGTGTCTCGAGGACTCGTTAACGCCCTGAAATAGGACCGCCTTCGGCATCGGCTTCTCGTCAAAAACTAAGTGAGTAGACTTTTTGGAACTTGCCGAGCACACCACCCATATTGCTTTATAAAGCCGCAGGTAAATGACTTGTTGCAAAACGGCCTGGTCGCCAAAGTGCCAAAAGTCTACTCACTTAGAACCGCAGCCGTCCACGATTGAGCCGTTTTGTGTCTAACGGGCATCTTCCCGTCGATTACTCCCAATTTTGTCCAGTCAACGAATAGTTCAGACCGGAGTAATG
>JAHYYK010000005.1 GCA_019425005.1 Collinsella sp. | reverse complement strand
CAATGTGGATGCCGAGCTCCACGGCCGCGATTACAAGCAACAACAACGTCAGGACATCGTCAATACTCATAGTCCATCTCCTTCTTGGTAAGAGGGAGCTGACCCATCTGCTTCTTGCCCCATTGTATCTAAAAACGAACGCATGTTCTATACTTGGTATCAAATTAGATAATTAGACAAACATCTAAATAACGAGTATAGTGTGCGCGTCGTGAGAGATAGTGGGAGGAGGTTCTATGCCGGGAGAGGGTTTTAAAGCGCTGGCCGACCCTACGCGGCGGCGCATTTTGGAGCTACTGCGCGAGGGCAACTGCACGGCGGGGGAGCTTGCTGCACATTTCGACATGAGCAAACCGTCGCTCAGCCATCATTTGGCGACGCTCAAAAACGCCGGGTTGGTGACCGATGAACGTCACGGCCAAAATATCGTTTACAGCTTAAACACCACCGTCATGCAGGACTTGATCGGCTGGTTTATGAGCTTTACAAACACTGAAGGTGATAAGGATGAATAACGAAAACAAGGGCATTCACGCCACGGGGGTATCGCCACGCGTGTGGGCCGCGCTTGTTGTGCTGTGCGTCGCCAATGTCGCGGCGCACCTTATAGCGATGCCGAGCCTGCCCGCTCAGATTCCCACGCACTGGGGCGCGAACGGCGCCGTCGACGGTTGGGGCCCCAGCTGGATGGCCTCCGCGCTCGGCGTACTGCCTCTAACACTTCTCGCGATGTTCTACGTCGTGCCACGAATTGACCCCAAGGGCGAGGCGTATCGGACCTCGGGCAAGTTCTATCAGGGCTTCGTAATCGCCTTTACCCTGTTCATGTGCGCCATGAGCTGGCTGGGAGAGCTTACGGTGTGGGGCGTTGTACCCGCGGTCGGAACGGTCAACTTGCTGGTATCAGGCACCATCGGCTTACTCTTTATTGGTATGGGCAACTACTTACCGCGCGTAAAGCAGAACTACACCCTGGGCATCAAAACACCCTGGGCGCTTGCCGACCCCGAGAACTGGCGTCGTACGCAGCGCTTTGGCGGCGCCTGCTTTATGGTGCTGGGTGCTGGCCTGATTGTGATGGGCGTGGCAGGAGCGGTACTTTCGAGTGAGATCACGGCCGCGGTGATTGCGGTTCTGGCGTTTGGATCGGCCGGAGCTGCCTACGTCTATTCGTATCTGCTGTGGCGCAAATCGCAGCGAGCCGTTCGCTAAGGTTGCGGAAAACTAGCGTACGCAGTTCATAGTGTGTTAAGGGGGACTTTTCCCAGGTAGTATTAGGGGGTGTGGGCAACCATGCCCCTTTTTCGTTAAGTTTCAGAGCTGGTTTCCTCATTTCGTTTCCACTAAAGCGAGTCAAGAATAGGGAAACAGCAGGTAGAAAGGATAAAACAGGCAAATGGCGGAGTTTATCTACCAGATGTATCAGGCTCGCAAGGCTCATGGCGACAAGGTGATCCTTGACGACGTGACCCTGAGCTTCTATCCCGGTGCCAAGATCGGCGTCGTGGGCCCCAACGGCATGGGTAAGTCGACACTGCTCAAGATTATGGCCGGTATCGAGGAAGTCTCCAACGGCGACGCCAAGCTTACCCCCGGCTACACCGTAGGAATCCTGCAGCAGGAGCCGCCGCTCGATGACGACAAGACCGTCATCGAGAACGTGCGCATGGCATTTGGCGATATGCTTGCCAAGGTCGATCGCTTCAATAAGATCGGCGAGGAGATGTGCGACCCGGATTGCGACATGGACGCCCTCATGGCCGAGATGGGAAAGCTCCAGGACGAGATTGACGCCGCCGACGGCTGGGATATCGATTCCAAACTCGGCCAGGCCATGGACGCCCTGCAGCTGCCCGATTCCGACATGCCGGTCAACGTGCTTTCCGGCGGCGAGCGCCGCCGTGTGGCCCTGTGCAAGCTGCTGCTCGAGGCTCCCGACCTGCTGCTGCTCGACGAGCCCACGAACCACCTGGACGCTGAGTCGATCCTGTGGCTCGAGCACTTCCTGCACAACTACCAGGGTGCGGTCCTTGCCGTCACGCACGATCGCTACTTCCTGGATAACGTCGCCGAGTGGATCTGCGAGGTCGACCGCGGCCACCTCTACCCCTACAAGGGCAACTACTCCACGTACCTGGAGACCAAGGCAGCGCGTATCGAGGCGCAGGGCAACCGCGATGCCAAGCTCGCCAAGCGCATGGAGGCCGAGCTCGAGTGGGTGCGCAGCTCGCCCAAGGCCCGCCAGGCCAAGAACAAGGCCCGTCTGGCTCGCTACGAGGAGATGGAGGCCGAGGCCCGCGCCAGCCAGAAGCTCGACTGGACCGACATCCGCATCCCTGTGGGCCCGCGTTTGGGCAACAAGGTGCTCGAAGCTCATCACCTGCACAAGGAGTTCGATGGCCGTGTGCTCATCGATGACCTTTCGTTTACCCTGCCGCGTAACGGCATCGTGGGCGTGATCGGCCCCAACGGCGTGGGTAAGACTACGCTCTTCAAGACCATCGTGGGTCTGGAGCCGCTGACTTCGGGCGAGCTCGAGGTGGGCGAGACCGTCAAGATCTCCTATGTCGATCAGAACCGTTCCGGCATCGACCCCGACAAGAACCTGTGGGAGGTCGTCTCGGACGGCCTGGACCACATGATGGTCGGCGAGACCGAGGTTCCGAGCCGCGCTTATGTGGCGAGCTTTGGCTTTAAGGGCCAGGACCAGCAGAAGCGCGCCGGCGTGCTCTCCGGTGGCGAGCGCAACCGTCTGAACCTGGCGCTCACGCTCAAGCAGGGCGGCAACCTGCTGCTCCTCGACGAGCCCACGAACGACCTCGACGTCGAGACGCTGTCCTCGCTCGAAGCGGCGCTGCTCGAGTTCCCGGGCTGCTCGGTGGTCATTAGCCACGATCGTATGTTCCTGGACCGCGTCGCCACGCACATTCTGGCGTGGGAGGGCACCGACGAGAACCCGGGCAACTGGTATTGGTTCGAGGGCAACTTCGAGGCCTATCAGGCCAACCGCATCGAGCGCCTGGGCGAGGACGCAGCCCAGCCGCATCGTATTCACCGCAAGCTAACGCGCGACTAGTAGCAAGTAGAAAGGCCGCCAGCAAGGGCGGCCTTTCTTGTAGCAATTGCACTGCAGCTATGCCCTGGCTGCTGGTTTGATTCATAATCAAAGTCATCTCTTTGGGATTAAAGCCCGTTTTTGCTATGAGTGATTTTCTAATTCCGTTTAAAACGTAAAGACGTATTGGGCTACAAGGACATAAGCAAATCGAATTGAAATATAACCAGTGCTGTAACGTTACAAAAAAGGTTATAGAATAGGAGTATCTTATAAGTCGCTCCTCTAGAAAGAAGAACATATGCTTTCGCGTCGTCGTTTTCTGCAACTTGTCGCGTCTTCAATTGTCGCCTTAGCCGCACGTCCGAAAGAGGTTTTTGCTTCGACGGGCAATATTGATGGTGAACAGATACAATTTACTTCAGAAATTGCGCAAGAGCTTGCCGATAAATATATAAAGGGACTCCTCGGCTCTTCGTATACGCCCTCTGACCCTATTCCTTTTGTAGACGTTGATGGGTCCCCGCTTGGCTACATTGTTCCGGTTGTGACATTCAATAGAGCCGCGGGCTATTTGATCTTAGATGCTTCAGATGATGAAATACTTACGGGATATCGTTTTGGAGACGGCTTAGTCAGTCCTATGGATCGGGGAGGAGATCTTGGTGTTGAGTCTTATTCTTTCAATAACCCAGTCGTAATGATCAATCCATTCGAATTCGGTGTGCAATCTTTGGACGGTTCAATAACAACAAATTGCGGAAGAACAATCCCGGCTGTTTCCATAGAAGGACGGCCTGTCGTTTTATCGAATAAACCTTCAAGCTGGAACGATGTCGTAATTTACGCAACTCAAATGCAGGATTACACAGTATCTGGATTTCGTTCCATTTCTCAGTTTATGTCATATGATGAAAGCGAGATTAAGAGGCTTACTGCCCACTATGCTTGTATGGTGACAGCTTTTTCGAACGTTGCGGAACTGCATGGCATTGCCAATTTATATAGCGACCCTTCGCAATATATGCAGATATGGAATTACACCAATACCCATGCTCTTTCCGATGAAGAACAGACTGTTCCCGGCGTTGTTTTGGGCGGAACGCCGATATCAACCTGTGCAACGGGGTTTACAAATTACTGCGCAAGCAGAGGAAGTACTCTTATCGCCCGCACTGTCTCCTCTCCGGCTATCGCGAGCATTCAAAATGAGATTAACTCTAATAGACCGAATGTTTTACATGCGAGTTTGTACAACGGATCAGCCCATTCTGTAACAGCGGAGGCTTACGCCACACTTACTGGTAAGAAAACTGGAGAGACAAGGCAGATGATTGGCATAGCGGACGGCTGGAATTCATCTTTATCCTTCCTGAAGTATGATCAGAGCTATTATGCGTGGACTTATGGAACGACTTTTTCGAAGTAGGGCGATTCGTCTAGCTCTGTCTTTGGTGCTGATGGCTTCATTGGTGGGCTGTTCAACAAAGGAAGAGATATCGCGCGGAGGTTCCGGAGAAGTGACTGCGACAGACTTAGGTTCATTAGAAATAGCTGGCGGGCATGCCGATGTGATGTTACAAGGAGAAGGCGTGCTTAGGTCGATTGATGCTGAAGACGCTGTCTGCTCAATAGAGGATTTGAAGACAGGTGAAACTGCATCGTACCGAGTTTCAGATAATGCTGCGAATATGATTGAGTCGATACCGACTGGAGCGCAGGTTTCTTTTAGATACTTTGCTCCGCAACTTGAGGATGAGCTTGCTTCTCTGGTGTCTATATGCGCCGATGACAACTAAAAGGCCTGAATTCAAACGGCCTCGGATGGTCAATTGGCTATCCGAGGCCGTTTTTTACTCGACCGGGGCTTCGACCTTGTCGACGGTCCAGGTGGCTCCGAGGCCTCCGGTGGTGTTGCGGCGGATGCGCACGGTGACTTCGTGGCGCTCGCCGGCCTGCGTGTAGCGCAGGGGGAAGATTGCGCGGTTTCGCGCGGCCTCGATGGTGCCGCGTTCGCGGGCGATCCAGTAGTACTCGCCGACGATGCCGAGCGTGTCGGCACCGTAGGGGAGATAGGTCGACAGCTGGTGTAGCAACGGGCCGGGGCAGAAGACCTCGGTTGCGAAATCGACGGGGAAGTCCTCGGGGATGGTCGGTGCTGTGGGTGCGGGGGCCGTTGCTGCTGCGGGTACCGAAGCCGGTACCGGTGCGGGAATTTGGTCATAGACAGGTGCGGATGCGGACTCGATGACGGGTGCAGACTCGGGCGCCGGTTCTGGCTTAACTGCGGAATCTGTCGGTTCCACGGAGACGGATGTGTCTTCAGTCTCGGTTTCGGCGTCGGCTTGCGGGGCGTCCTCTGCCTCGACAGACGGCTTTGCCTCGATCGGTGTGGAGGCCATGGTGGTGATGCCGGCGTTGGCGTTCTCGGGGTCATAGACGACCGTGAGCGAGATGGCGGGCAGCGGCGTCTCGGGCTCCGGTGCCGATTCGGTGGCGCCTTGATCGGCGGGCTCGTCGGACTGATCGTCCTCGGCCTCGTTGCCAAAGACATCGCTGTTTTGGAACGCAGGCGTCTCGGGTTGGTCAGCGGCTTCTTCGGTTGTCGACTTGGGCGCTTCGTTGAGCTCCACAGTTGCTTCCTGCTCGGATATGACTTCGGGATCGGTCGTGGCGGCGATTTCGGTTTCGGCTTCTGCTGTTACCTCAATAGCGACTTCGATCTCTGTCTCGGGCTCGGGTTCCGGAGCGACTTCGGCCACGGGCTCGGGATGCTTAACGTGCTTGGGACGTACGGCCTTGAGGTCCTTCTCGCCGCGCTTTTTCTTTTTGTAGGACTGCTTGGCGCCCTTGGCTGCCTTGGGCTTGTCCTCGCCTTTGGCAAGGGCGGTATCCCAGGCCTCGTTGGCGATGACGGTGGCATAAAGGCGGCCGCCCTTAAAGACGGTTAGCTTAATGCAGTCGTCGAGTTCCTCGAGCAACTCGCGCGTGGACTCGAAGCCCAGGTCATAAGCGGCCATGTCGCCGGTGGCGAGCGCCTCCTCGACCTGCGTCATAAACGTTTGCTTGCCGCATCCAATCGCATCGCGCAGCAGGCGATACAGATAGATGTGGTTGCCCAGCGATAGCGTGGGCTTAACTATTGTCTTGCTCATGGCAAATCTCCTCTTTACACACCAAAGCATCTTACCATCGCACGGGGCGTGCTACCTCGGCGCCCAAGGCAAACGGGCGCGACCGTTGCCGGTTCGCGCCCGTTATACAGATCGGTTCTCTATGAGAAGCAAACGTGCTTAGTTGCCCGATGTCGTGCCTTGGCTTGAACTGTCAGATGTCGTGCCCGATGTGGTGCCACTCGAATTGCTGTTGCTGCTGTTTGCTGTGCCCGTTCCCGACGTGGTGTCGCTCGTCTGGTCACCCGTGCTCGGTTGAGAGCCGTCAGTCGTTTGGCTTGAGTCGGTCGTGCCGGATTGCGTACCGCTGTTGGCCGTAGAGGAATCGGTGCCCTGCGATTGGTTTTGGGTGTTCGAGGACGAATTGGCAGAGGCAGAACTGTCTTGCGTGTCGTCCGTCTGTGCCTGCTGATCCTGCGACTGGGTGTTGCCATTTGCATCGCTCTCGGTCGTGCGCGACGACAGGATTGGCTCGGGACGCTCGCCCAGACCCTCACCGGCAGTGGTGATAAGGATGGCGCCGGCGCAGGCGATGACCGCGACGATGGCGATGGCGATCGAGAAGACGATGACCTTCTTTTGCGTCTGGCTGCGCTCTGCTGCCGCCTTGGCGCGCAGGCTGTCGGGGGCGACGCGCGCCGTGGTCGCGCGTCCCGCGACCTGGCGCATCTCCTGCGTAGTCGCGGCGCCGCCCAGGTGCTCCTCGGCATTAAGCTCAACGGGCTCATAGGCGCCGGCGGGGTAGTCGACGGCGGCGTGCGTACCTTTGAGGGCTTCGGCGCTGGCAGAGATAAAGTGGCGGTAGACCTGCGAGGACACAACGGTGATGACCGAGCTCACGGCGGCACCAATTACTGAACCAGCGATGCCGATCTTGGAAGCAAGCGCGACGCTCGTGGCGGCAGCTGCGGCGCCGGCGATGATTTGGGGAATGGAAATGTCGTCGAACAGGCCCTTTTTGGGCGCGATGGCCATGGTTTGTCCGATGGAATGGTTCTCGTGCACGCCGTTGTTGAGCGCTGCCGGTGTCATGACGCGCGTGCGCGGCGCGTCGGTGTACTTGGTTGTCATACGGGGTCCTCCCGGTGTAAATCTGCTTCGTTTCGTTTAGCCATCAGGGTACCCACCAGATGTGAATCGTACGTGACATTTAACAGATACCATCAACTCATCAAGGGGGCCTGCTGTCTTTGGTGCAATAGCTTGATGCTAAACTGGATTTATGTTTGCGAGGTGGTTTACGTGATGTACCCGTATATGACATTCGAAGATGGAACCGAGGTCATTCATTCTGACCTGATTACAGATGGCGATATCGAAAAGGTTATCGTGCATTTTGAGCGACCGACGGCAGAGGGCTTCGACTCCGCTCGTTGTGAGTTGCCTTCCTGTTCGTGGACTGACTGGGAAGGGCATTTTACTCAGAGTGAAAAACGAGCTTTCGAAGAGTGTCTGAGCAAATAATTCTGATTAGTTCGAGTTTAGTTCGAATAAAGAAGCTGAATGCGATGAACTAAAGCGTATGCATTTTTAGTATTAGATGCGTATGAAATGGAGGATGTGAATGGATGAGCTAATAGACTTTAAAAAACGATTTCTCAAGAATGGCGAGCTGGTTTCAATTCCAAAAAAGGAAAGCTATAAAAGAATCATGCTGCTATGGGCCGTCTCTTTCTTTGAATTAAATACAAGTTATACGGAGCTTCAGGTTAATCGTGTGCTGTCACAGCTCTATCCTGATTATGCCGTGTTGAGGCGGTACTTGGTTGATTATGGATTCCTATTAAGGGATGAACGAGGCCTGAAATACGAGGTTAATCGTGATGTTCACGGTATTGAGAGCTAGCCGTCCGGTTCGGGTCCTATATATTGCTAGAGGGATAAGCGAAATAGGCAATTGGTGTGCGAATATTGCTTTGCCAATGCTGATTTACGAGGTAACTCACGATGTTTCTGCAACTGCTTTGATGGTTTGCTGCAGATTTGCCCCCTCTCTGTTTTCAGTTGCGCTCGCGCAGCTGCCTCAGAAGATGGGTATCGGGACACTGCAGGCCATGAGATTGGCAGACTTAATTCGCGCGGGATTATTCGTTTGCTATATTTTTGTTGATAGTAAATGGAGTATGTTTGCTATTACGTGCGCGGTATCGCTTTGCCGAACGGTAGAAATGCCCTGCTTTTACTCGTTGTTAAGAGCCAATACGAATAGTATCAATCGCGACGTAATTAATAATTCGTTTGGGTTCCTGCAGAATTTGATGATGGTTCTGGGGCCAGTTGCCGGCGGTTTTGTTGTCGCTCAATTTGGGGCGGAGGCTGTTCTTGCATTAGACGCGCTTTCTTTTGCCGCGTCGTTCTGGTTGCTGCGAGATGTTCCGTCGGTTATCGAGGTTAATGATAAAGAGGGAATAAGCAAAAATGAAAAAAACAGGACTGCATTTAGCGATCTTAGCGCGAAGCACTTGGCAATTGGTTTCCTATTAATCGATATTTCTAGTGGCGTGGCATTCGGCTCTCTGAATTCTCTTTTGCCAGCTATAGCGCAATTGCAATTTGACTCGTCATCGATACAATACGGATTCCTTCAGAGTAGTCTTACAATCGGACTGTTGTTCGGAAATACAATATATGCTCGTTTAATCAGTGGTTCCGATTGCGTTAAATCATATTGTTTTGTGACGTATCTTGCGCTCGGTGCGTATCTGGCGTTTGGCTATCGCTATGCGTCTGGGATATCGTTTATTTTCCTTTTTATCGTCGGTGCCGGAAACGCCATTCAAGATGTGCTTCTCATAACATCGCTGCAGGATTTGGCGAGAGACGGATCTGAATCGATAAGCCTGTTTTCAATTAGGGAGTCTTTGCAATCGGTTGCTGTTGTTATTTCAACACTTCTTGTTTCGCTGTTCACGAGCATCGCGATGTTCTCAATTCTCGTTACAGGACTTGGTGTATTTTCAATTATGATGGTAGTTGTGTTTCAATTGAATTATTTGCGAAAGATGTGACGTTGATATGCCTTAATTTTTGAAATACATGCTCTTAGCACAGGTTGGCCTCTCAGTAAACTGGGAGGTTGCTTTGGCTAGTTAGAGATATGTGAACGTCCGTTAGACTGAATCTCAGGGTAGAAGGGGCCTCCAGTGTCCAGATCAACAAAGCAATGCTGCGTTTCGGCTAATAAGAACGATGGCTTTTTGCGTGTGGCGGCGGCGTCGCCGCAGATTCGCGTCGCCGATGTCGAGGGTAATGCCGAGGTTGCGCTGGTGGCTGTTCGCGATGCTGCCGAGCGCGGCGTTCGCGCGCTGGTGCTGCCCGAGCTTAACCTGACCGGTTATACCGCGGCCGATTTGTTCCATAACCGCACACTGCTGCATGCCTGCGAGACCGCACTGGCACATATTCTCGATGAAACTCGCGAGCTGCCGATTGTCTTTACCGTCGGTCTTCCCGTTGCGGTTGCCGAGAATATCTACAACTGCGCCGCCGTGTGCTGCGCGGGCGAGCTTTTGGGTCTCACGGCCAAGAAGTATTTGCCCAACTATGGCGAGTTCTATGAGCGCCGTTGGTTTGCTCCGGCGCCTGCGGATACCGTGTGGGTTGAATTTGCCGGTCAGGGTCCGGTCCCGCTGGGTTCGGGGCTTGTCTACCGCTGCTGCGATGAGGACGCCGAGGATTTGGTGCTCGGTATTGAGGTCTGCGAGGACCTGTGGGTGCCGGCACCTCCTTCGACCGAGATGGCGCTTGCCGGTGCCACGGTGATTCTCAACCCCTCCGCTTCCGACGAGATCATCGGTAAGGCAGATTACCGACGCAGCCTCATATCCAACCAGAGCGCGCGCCTGTACTGCGCCTATGCCTATGCAGATGCGAGTGAGGGCGAGTCCACGACCGATATGGTCTTTGCGGGCGAGAACCTCGTCTACGAAAACGGCTCCAAGCTCGCCGCGACCAAACTGCTTACCTGCGATATGGCCATCGCCGACGTTGACCTTGACCGCCTGGTTGCCGAGCGCCGTCGCTCGACGACGTGGACGCGCACCGACGATGCGCCGGAGGCCACGACCGTTGAGTTTTCGTTTGAGGGCGTGCTGGCCAAAGAGCCTGTCCTGCGCGATGCCTGCGATATCGACCGCGTTTTCCCTCGCGCGCCTTTTGTGCCGGCCGACCACGGTGATCTGGCCGAGCGCTGCGAGACTATTCTCAATCTGCAGACTGCTGGCCTCAAGACCCGCCTTGCCCACACGGGCACCAAGGCTGCGGTCATCGGCCTTTCGGGCGGCCTGGACTCCACGCTGGCACTGCTTGTGACCGTGCGTGCCTTCGATGCGCTGGGGCTGCCGCATACGGGTATCACGGCGGTCTCCATGCCAGGTTTTGGCACGACGCATCGCACCAAGTCGAATGCCGAGTCGCTCGCTCGCGACCTGGGCGTGAGTTTCCGTGAGGTTTCGATCCACGCGGCCGTGGAGCAGCACTTCAAGGACATTGAGCACGATCCGACCGTGCAGGACGTGACCTACGAGAACAGCCAGGCGCGCGAGCGTACGCAGATTCTGATGGATCTGGCCAACCAGGCTGGCGGTTTTGTCATCGGCACGGGCGACCTGTCGGAGCTGGCGCTCGGCTGGGCTACGTACAACGGTGACCACATGAGCATGTACGCCGTCAACGCGAGCGTGCCCAAGACGCTTGTGCGCCATCTGGTGCGCTATGCCGCCGATGTCTTTGGCGGGCGCATTGCCGAGGTCTTGCTCGATATCCTCGATACGCCGGTGTCCCCCGAGCTTCTGCCGCCCACGGGCGACGGCGAGATTGCGCAGAAGACCGAGGATTTGGTGGGCCCGTATGAGCTTCACGACTACTTCCTCTACTACCTGCTGCGTTTTGGCTTTGAGCCGGGCAAGATCTACCGCATGGCGCTCAAGAGCTTCGAGGGCGTCTACGACGCCAAGACCGTCCACACGTGGCTACGTACGTTCTACCGTCGCTTCTTTGCCCAGCAGTTTAAGCGCAGCTGCCTGCCCGATGGTCCCAAGGTGGGTTCGGTGACGCTCAGCCCGCGCGGCGATTGGCGTATGCCGAGTGACGCTAGCTCGCGTCTGTGGCTTGCGCAGATCGACGCGCTCAATCCAGTTGACTAAGGTTGGCTAAATTGAACCAATACGGGGGTTGCAAGCGTTACACTTTTGCAATCTGATGGCCCGTATCGCGCGGCGCTCTTGTCGGAGCGCCGCGTTTTTTATATCGAAAGGTGGCACCATGCAGGCATCGCAGCGTCTCGACCGCTTTGGCGCGGAGGTCTTCGCCTCGCTCAACAACAAGCTTCTCGCGCTGAAGGCTCAGGGCAAGACCATTTACAACATGAGCGTGGGCACGCCCGACTTTAAGCCGTACGACCATGTGGTCGAGGCGCTCACGCAGGCAGCCCAAGATCCCGAGATGTGGAAGTATGCCCTGCGCGACCTGCCCGAACTCAAGCAGGCCGTGTGCGATTACTATGAGCGTCGCTTTGGCGTTTCGGGCATTACGCCGTCTATGGTGCAGTCGTGCAACGGCACGCAGGAGGGGGTGGGCCATTTGGGCCTTGCCCTGCTCGATCCGGGTGACACCATTTTGGTTCCCGATCCGTGCTACCCGGTCTTTGAGGCAGGTGCCAAGATCGCCGATGCCAAGCTCGAATACTATCCGCTGGTTGCCGAGCACAATTACCTGCCCTATGTGGCGGGTATCGATCCCGAGGTTGCCGATCGTGCCAAGTACATGATCGTGTCGCTGCCCGCGAACCCGGTCGGCTCGGTGGGCACGCCCGAGGTCTACGAGGAGATTATCGCCTTTGCCCGCGAGCATGATCTGTTGATCGTCCATGATAACGCGTACTCCGACATCGTGTTTGACGGCGAGCCCGGCGGCAGCTTCTTGCAGTATCCCGGCGCGCTCGAGGTGGGCGTTGAGTTCTTCTCGCTCTCCAAGTCGTTTAACGTCACCGGTGCCCGCATTGGCTTTTTGGTCGGTCGCGAGGATGTGGTCTCTGCCTTTGCCAAGCTGCACGGCCAGATCGACTTTGGTATGTTCTTCCCGATTCAGAAGGCCGCCATCGCGTGCCTGAACGGTCCGCGCGATGAGGTCGAGGCGCAGCGTCTGAAGTACCAGGAACGCCGCGATGCCCTGTGCGACGGTCTTGAGGGCCTGGGCTGGGAGCGTCCCAACGCGCATGGCTCTATGTTTGTGTGGGCCAAGCTTCCCGGTGGTCGCACCGATTCCATGGCGTTTTGCGAGGAGCTCATGGAGAAGGCCGGCGTTGTGGTGACGCCGGGCGCGAGCTTTGGCCCTTCGGGCGAGGGGCACGTGCGCATGGCGCTGGTCCTGCCGCCCGATCAGATCGCTTTGGCTGTCGAGGCCATTCGCGAGGCGGGCCTGTATTAGAAACCTATTTCGACTCGTCAATAGCTCGAAACCGATTTCGTGCAGTTATTTTACGAATTCTGCAAACAATTTCGGTAAACGGTCGATTTTTGGCTGCGAATAGGAGCATAATCAAAGTCCCGATTGGATGTATTGGGATTACGGCAAGCCGCTCGGGTCGTTCCCGGGCGGCTTGTTTGTGGAGAGAGATGGGAGTTTCTAATGGTTAACGAGAAGAAGGTCGCTATTGTCGGCTGCGGCTTCGTCGGTTCGTCTTCGGCGTTCGCTCTGATGCAGAGCGGTCTGTTCTCCGAGATGGTCCTCATCGACGTGGACAAGAACCGCGCCGAGGGTGAGGCTCTGGATATCGCGCACGGCATGACGTTTGCCGAGCCGATGAAGATCTACGCCGGCGATTATTCCGATGTCGCCGACGCCGCCATGATCGTCGTCACCGCTGGCGCTGCCCAGAAGCCCGGTGAGACCCGCCTGGACCTGGTCAACAAGAACGTCAACATCTTTAAGTCCATTATCCCCGAGATTAAGAAGTCCGGCTTCGACGGCATCCTGCTCATCGTCTCCAACCCGGTCGATGTTCTGACCTACGCCGCCATCAAGATGTCCGGCCTGCCCGAGGGCCACGTCATCGGTTCCGGCACCGTGCTCGACACCGGCCGTCTGCAGCAGATGCTTGGTGCCCACGTTGAGGTCGACCCGCGCGATGTCCAGGCCTATGTCATGGGTGAGCACGGCGACTCCGAGTTTGTCGCTTGGTCCAGCGCTCAGGTTGCCGGCGTTCCGCTGAACACCTTCTGCGAGCTTCACGGCCACCTGGAGCACGAAGCCGCCGAGAAGCGCATCGCCGAGGACGTCAAGAACTCCGCCTACACCATCATCGAGAAGAAGCACGCCACCTACTACGGCGTCGCCATGGCCGTCAAGCGCATCTGCACTGCTGTCATGCGTGACGAGCAGACCGTTCTGCCCGTTTCCTCGCTCATGGTGGGCGAGTATGGCCTGTCCGATCTTGCCATCTCCATGCCGACCGTCGTTGGCCGCGACGGCGTTGTCTGCCGCGTCCCCGTGCCGCTGAATGATGACGAGCAGCATGAGCTCACCGCCTCCGCCAAGGCCCTCAAGGACATCATCGACAGCGTCGACTTCTCCTGCTAAATCAAGCTCTTTTGGACAACAGGCTACAATGAAAGGCGTCCGGGCCACACGGTCCGGGCGCCTTTTTGGTGCGAGGGGGTCAGGTTACTTTGCACCACCCCAATGCACCATAGTTGATGGGAGGGCCATGTCGGATTCGCCTAATTATTTGACCTATGCCCAGACGGCGTTTGATCCGTTTGAGGAACGGCCGTTCTGCGCGGTGGATAGCCTGGTCTTTGCGTGGTTGTCCTATTTGCGTTTGCCGGGTGATATGGCGGAGCTGACGAACTGGCAGGGCCTAGACGTACGCGAGCTGCTGCGCGCCGAGTGCCACCAAGACATGATTGGCGACTTGTGGGACCCAGAGGGGAGCAGGGCCTTGTTGGAGGCCGTGGCGGCAAGCCCTCGCTACCGTGGCGTGCACGTTTGTGGCTATCGTGCCGTGAGCGATGTGGTGGCGACAGAGCAGTTTGCAGCCATGACGTTCCGGTTTCCGGCGGGGTTTAGCTATCTTTCCTTCCGGGGGACCGACAGCACGATTGTGGGCTGGAAAGAGGACTTTAACATGGCGTTCCGGTGTCCTGTGCCGGCCCAGGAATCCGCGGCGCGTTATGTAGACGAGGCGGCGGATGCGATTGACGGGCCGCTTTTGTGCGGAGGTCATTCCAAGGGTGGAAACCTTGCGGTGTACGGTGCGGCGATGTGCCCCGATGTCGCCCGTGAGCGAATCGAACGGGCGTATTCCCATGATGGTCCGGGCTTCGTCGAGGAGTTTCTGAGCGGCAACGCCTTCGCCGACCTATCCGGTCGAATCGACAAGACGCTACCTCGGTCGTCGATCTTTGGCATGATTTTCGAGACACAGGAGGACTATGCCATCGTTGAGAGCACCGAGTTCAGCCTGCTTCAGCATAATCCCTTTAGCTGGGTGGTTGATGATCGCGACTTCGTGTACTGTGAGCGCCTGTCCGCCGGTGCTCGATACGTTGATGGCTCCATTCGCGAGATGCTGCTTGCGGTGTCGCCTAGCGAGCGCGAGCGTTTTGTAGATGCGTTGTTCTCCGTGCTTGAGGCTACGGGTGCTGAGCGGTTTGCGGATATCGCTGGGAATCTGCGCGAGAGCCTGCCCGTGATGCTCCAGGCTGCGCAAGGCTTTGACAAGGATACACGACGCTTTGTCTCGCAGACTATCGTTGCGATTCTTAAGTGTGCGCTTCTGCCCAAACGTCCCCAGATCGACATGCCCGCTGCCGGCAAGAGCTTGGCAGAACAGCTCGAGGCTTGGCAGTCCGAGCTCCTGCGCTAACCATTGGTGCAAAGCAGCCTGTCCCCGATGCACCAATCTTCGATGCGCCTGGAGCGGGGTCGACCGCTATACTGGTTCGTGCCGAAATCGATCTAGAACGGAATGCCGTATATGAAAATCAATCACGCGATTCTGCATATCCTGGACTTTGACTCTGTCGTCAACGTTATGAGCCAGCGCGAGCTCGATATCGAGAGCCGCACCGTGCGTAATTTCGTAACCACGCACCTGCGGCGCGCTCGTACCTCGGCTGATAACAAGCGTGCCACGTTTGCCGAGAACTCCGCATTCGGCGGCGAGCTCAAGGGCTATTTCTTTGGTGAGCGTGAGTTCGTGGATCTGTCTCAGCAGATTGCGGAGTTCATCTCTTCCGAACTTACCAAGGCCGAGAAAGCCGAGTCCACTGACGTGCTTGTGGCGGACTTTGATGACGATGAGGATGCCCGCTGGTTTGCCGTGATGCTGCTGGGCTCCAAGCAGGCCTTTATGCACGAGGTGGGTCGCGAAGAGGGCGAGGTGCGCAACGACATTGCGCGCCACTACGCCATTCTGCCGAATCCCTCGCAAAAGGTGCCGAGCTATGCAATCGTGCGTGCAAGCACCATGGAGATCGGCTATGTGGATAAGAAGCGCAAGATTGCCGGCGAGGATCGCATGCTCATTCCCGATGGCCTGCTGCAGTGCGACACGGGGGTATCGGGCAAGGAGGTCATCGACACCGTGACGCGTGTGGTCGAGGAAGTCGCCGAGGAGCACGGTGCCAACACGGCTGTAGCACTCGCCAAGGTTAAGGCTGCTGTTGCCGAGAAAGTTGAGGATGACGAGGAACTGCCGCCTTGGGATATCGTCGATGAAGTCTTTGAGGACGAACCGGTCATCAAAGAAAGCGTGCGTGCGGCGCTGACTGAGGAGAAGGTACCCGAGCGCGTACCCGTGGAGCGCAAACAAGTCGAGCGCGCGGCCGTACGCAATCACAAGATTCGTACCGACACGGGTATCGAGATCAGCTTTCCGGCCGAGATGGGTTCGAACTCCGAATACATCGAGTTCGTCAACGAGCCCAACGGCCTCATCTCCATCGAGCTCAAAAACATCGGGTCAATTGAGAATCGATAAACTGCGCTTGGACGCCGCAAAAAACAAAGGCCGAAGCCTTTTGGGACTTCGGCCTTTTTTGTTTTCGGCTTGGTTGCTGACATTGCGCCGCAGGTTGAGCTCACGTCAGCGAAAACGCCCCTAGGCGAGCAAGGTGATGTGAAAGAGGAGGGAAGCGTACTTCGGTACGCGACCGACGATTGAACGTCAGATTGCCGCTTAGGGGCGTTTGCAGCGTCGAGCCGTTACGCGGTTTGGTAAAACCGCGTAACCCTACAGCTGGCGCAGGCCTTCCTCGAGACCGGTCTTGCTGTCGGTCTGGGCGTCGCGCATCTTGATGACGCGGGCGGGGACACCGGCCACGACGGCGCCGGCGGGGACGTCCTCGACGCACGCGGCGCCGGCGGCGACAACAGCGCCCTTGCCCACGCGCACGCCTTCCAGGACCACGGCGTTTGCGCCGATCATGACATCGTCCTCGATGATGACGGGCGTGGCGCTGGCGGGCTCCACAACGCCTGCCAGCACGGTGCCGGCGCCGATATGGCAGTTCTTGCCCACGGTGGCGCGGCCGCCCAGCACGGCGCCCATATCGATCATGGAACCCTCGCCGATAACGGAGCCGATGTTGATGATGGCGCCCATCATGATGACGGCACGGTCGCCGATCTCGACGCGGTCGCGGATGATCGCGCCTGGCTCGATGCGGGCGTTGATGCCCTTAAGGTCGAGCATGGGCACGGCGGAGTTGCGGCAGTCGTTCTCCACATCGTAGTAATCGATGGAATCGGCGTTGGCGTCCAGGATGGCCTTAAGCTCATCCCAGTCACCAAAGACGGTCTTGCCACGACGACCGCCGTAGACGTGTGCATTGCCCCACTGGACCTTCATGCCCGGCTTTTCGCGCACGTACAGTTTGACGGGCGTCTTTTTGGGCGCGGTGGCGATGTAGTTGATAATCTCTTGGGCATCCATCTCGGCTGCGTTACTCATATGCTGTCTCTCCTTTGGGTGGATCCGGTTGATACCTGGTTAGGCAAACATGACCTGGTCGAATGTATAGAAGCCGGGTTCGCGGGTGACGAGCTTTTGCGCGGCTGCCAAGGCGCCGTTGACAAAGATCTGACGACTCGTGGCGCGGTGAGTGAGCGTGATCTCCTCGTCCTGGCCAAAGAAACTCACCTCGTGCACGCCGGCGACGGTGCCGCCGCGCAGCGAGTGCATGCCGATTTCCTGGGGGTCGCGCGCGCCGCACATGCCCTCGCGTCCGTAGACGGGGTGGTAGCCTGCCTCGGGCTCGGCCTCGACTATGGCGTCGAGCAGCAGCTTGGCGGTGCCGCTGGGGGCATCAACCTTTTGGTTATGGTGCGTCTCGACGATTTCGCAGTCAAAGCCGGGCAGCTCGCGTGTGGCCTGTGCTACCAGATGACGCAGGGCGGCGATGCCGATGGAGTAATTGCCGGAGTGCATGACGCGGGCGTTCTGACCCAGCTCGCGCAGGCAGCCCATCTGCTCGGGTGTGTAGCCCGTGGTGCCCGAGACTAACGCGGCGCCTGTACGCTTGACATAAGCGACGACGGCGTCAAAGGTCACGACGTTCGAGAAGTCGATGATGACGTCGGCTGCCGGGGCACTCTCGAGTTCGGACAGATCGAAACCGATCTGGGCGACGATGTCGAAAACGGGCTGACCGGCGGCGTCGACAACGCCCTCGGCGGTAGTGCGGATGAGCGAGCCCATGCGGCCCGTTCCCATAATGACGGTCTTAATCAAGCAGACCAGCTCCCTTCAAAGCATCGGTAAGTGCAGCGCGCGTGTCGTTGGCCATGGGGCACAGCGGCATACGGTAGTTTGCCTCGATCATACCCATCTGAGCGAGCGCCTCTTTGACGGGGATGGGGTTGACCTCACTAAAGAGGGCGTTGATGAGCGACTGACCGGCAATCTGGATATCGCGGGCGCGCTCCACGTCGCCGTCCAGATAGGCGCGGCACATGTCGTGCACGAGCTGCGGCTGAACGTCGGCCCACACACTGATGGTGCCCGAGGCACCCAGGCTCATGAGCGGCACGGTGAGTGCGTCTTCGCCCGAGTACATGCGGAAGTCATCAGACAGCAGGTGGGCGATTTTGGCCGCGTAGGCGACGTTGCCCGAGGCCTCCTTGATACCCATGATATTGGGGTGCACGGCCAAGCGCTCCACGTTGCGCTCGCTGATGCCGCAGCCACAGCGGCCGGGGATGTTGTACAAGATGCAGGGGATGTCCACGGCATCGGCGACGGTCTTAAAGTGCTGGTAGATGCCCTCTTCGTTAGACTTGTTGTAGTAGGGGGTAATGAGCAGCAGGCCGTCGGCGCCCAGGCCCTGATAGGTGAGCGACTTGGTGAGCATGGTCTGCGTGGAGTTAGAGCCCGAGCCGGCAATAACGGGGACGCGGCCTGCAACCTGCTTGACCACCGCGGCGACAACGGAGTTGTCCTCGTCGTCGGTCATCGTGGCACTCTCTCCGGTGGTGCCCAGGGTGAGGATGGCGTCGGTGCCATTTTGCAGGTGGAAATCGATAAGGCGCTCGAGTGCTTCAAAGTCGACGCTGCCGTCCTTTTTAAACGGCGTGACAAGGGCGACGATTGAGCCCTCGAGATTGCGGATGTCCATGTTCTTCTCCTTCGCTTCCGCGATCTGGATGCGTTTGTTCCATTGGGCAGCGACTGCCAGGCGCTCGTCCTGGGCGCGACGGCGGGCGGCATCGGCGCGCGACTTAGCCAGTAGCTCTCGGCCGTACGACAGCACGTCGAGCGTGGCAAAGTAATCGCCCGGGCGCTCGGCGCGGCGGATGAGGTCGGCCGAGCCATCGGGGCGCAGCAGGACCTCGGCGGAGCGCAGGCGTCCGTTGTAGTTGTAGCCCATGGAGTAGCCATGCGCGCCGGTGTCGTGAATCACGAGCAGGTCGCCCATGTCGATATGCGGCAGCTCGCGATTGATGGCGAACTTGTCGTTGTTCTCGCACAGATTGCCCGTGATGTCGTACGTGTCCGTGACGGGCGCTGCGGTCTTGTCGGCGCCGCCCGGCTGGCCCATCACCGTAATGTGGTGGTAGGCGCCATACATGGCAGGGCGGATCAGGTCGACGGCGCTTGCGTCGACGCCGATATAGTCCTTGTAGATCTGCTTCTCGTGGATGGCCTTGGTGACCAGGCAGCCGTAGGGGCCCATCATGAAGCGGCCCATCTCGGTGCAGATGGCCACGTCGCTCATGCCGGCGGGAACCAGGATCTCGTCGTAGGCAGCGTGTACCCCCTCGCCGATGGCGTGGATGTCGTTTGCCTGCTGCTCCGGCAGGTAGGGGATACCGACGCCGCCGGACAGATTGATGAAGGCGACGTGTGCACCGGTCTCGCGCTCCAGGCGTACGGCAAGCTCAAAGAGGATGCGCGCGAGCTTGGGGTAGTAGTCGTTGGTGACGGTGTTGCTGGCAAGGAATGCGTGGATGCCAAAGCGCTCGGCGCCCTTGGCCTTGAGCGTGCGGAAGGCTTCGAAGAGCTGCTCGGTGGTCATGCCATATTTGGAGTCGCCCGGGTTGTCCATGATGCCGTTGGAGAGCTGGAACAGGCCGCCCGGATTAAAGCGGCAGCTGACCGTCTTGGGAATGGGCCCCGCAACGCGCTCAAAGAACTCGATGTGGCTGATGTCGTCGAAGTTGACGATGGCGCCCAGCTTGTCAGCGAACTCAAAGTCGGCCGCCGGCGTGTCGTTGGACGAGAACATGATGTCATGCCCCGTGATGCCCAGCGAGCGGGCGATCATGAGCTCGGTATAGCTCGAGCAATCGCAGCCGCAGCCGTATTCGTTGAGAATGGAGATGAGCGCCGGGTTGGGGTTGGCCTTGACGGCAAAGTATTCCTTAAAGCCCGGGTTCCATGCAAAGGCGTCGCGCACTTCTTGCATGTTGCGGCGGATGCCTGCCTCGTCGTATAGATGAAACGGCGTGGGGAATTGCTCGACGATATGCTCGAGCGTCTCCTTGTCCACAAACGGCTGCTTGGCCGCATATGCCTCGTTGGGGGTCAATGCCATGTCCCGTAAACCTCGCTATCCAGACGGCGCCATCTGCGCATCGAATCCGCATAGCGTGGACCCAATGTCCGGATAGCGCTCCCGCATTGCTGCAGACAGTCCTGTGGGTGTTTCCTACAGGCCCACCAGGTTGTTCGTGCCCGAAAAACCCAGTTCGGCGGGTTTCGCCTCCCCACGGGGTCAAAGCCTGCCGGCTCGCCCGCGGTTCTTCGTGCCCGCGCCTCTATCAAGTGGTAAAGACCCTACCACGTTGCACTTTACCAAACAAGAGTATTCGTATATAACGTTTAAAAAATGCAAGGATATGCTGGAAATAAGGGTGTGGCAATCTTGCGGCACAATAGATGGCAACCGACGCGCACCCATGAAAGGAACCTCTATGACCGAGCTCCAAGAACTCCGCCGCTATCGGCGCGACTTGCACAGGATCCCGGAGCTCGACTTCGATCTTCCGCAGACGATCGCCTATATCGAGGGTGTGTTGGCGCCGCTCGCCTGCGAGGTGGCCCATCCGTGTCCCAGCTGCGTCTGCGCTTTCTTCGACGCTGGCGTTGGTGCCGCGCATGCCACGGCGATTCGCGCCGACATGGATGCGCTGCCCATTGTGGAGGCGACGGGCGCGGCTTTCGCCTCGTCTCATCCCGGCAAGATGCACGCTTGCGGGCACGATGGGCACATGGCCATGGCGCTTGTCGCAGCGACGTATGTCGACCGTGCGATTCGCGAGCGGCCGGGTGCCATTAAGCGTAACGTGCTCTTTGTGTTCCAGCCTGCCGAGGAGACGACAGGTGGTGCCAAGACAGTATGCGAGAGCGGTGTGTTCGAGCGCTATGGTGCCGACCGTATCTTTGGCTTTCACGTGTGGCCCGACCTTCCCGCCGGCACGCTGGCGAGCTGTCCCGGTCCGCTGCTGGCGCGTTCGAGCGAGACGCATGTGCACATTCACGGGATGAGCATCCATATCGCCAAGACCTATGGCGTACCGGTCGAGGAATCGCACGATGCGGCGCTGGCTGCTGCCAAGTTCTTGGTTGCCGAGCGCGAGCTGATGGACGAGCTGGGCGCCGATGAGCCCTGTATCGGTAAGTTTGGCCTGCTGCAGGCCGGCACCGTCTGTAACGCCGTGGCGGGGGAGGCCCACGTGGCCGGCAGCCTGCGCGTGTTTACGGACGTCATGTTCGACCGTGCACGAGAGGGCGTGCGCCGCGTGCTTGATGAGACGTGCGCCGCAACGGGCTGCACGTACGATCTCGACTTTGCTGAAGGGTATCCGCCGGTCGACAACGACCCCGAGCTGTTTGCCAACGTCGCGCCTGCTTTGCCCGGGCTGCAACTCGTTGACGAGCCGCTGTTAATTGCCGAGGACTTCGCCTTCTATCAGCGCCATCTGCCAGGCGTGTTCTTCCTGTTGGGCACGGGTGTGCCAGGGGGCCAAGACAATCCGATCGATTCGGATGGTTGTCCCGCCTATGCCACAAGCGCCCTGCACACCGACACCATGCTCTTTGATGAGGAAATCCTGCTCAAAGGCCTCGATGTCTACAAACGACTGCTTTCGCTTGGTTAATTGCCGAGGCTGTTTGCTCTGGAAAATACGAACAAGTGTACGGTATAATAGGGATGTAAGTCTATAGAAACGTTTGACGTTATTAACGTAAGGCGATACTATGATTGCATCGTATAAAGATGAGGATACCGAGCGTTTTGCCATGGGCGTGCGGGTCAGGAGGTTCATACCCTTTGAGCGGGTCGCATTGAGGAAGATTCGCCAGCTGCAGGTCTGTGCTTCGCTTGATGATCTTCGCGTTCCGCCAGGCAACCGTCTTGAAGCGTTGAAGGGCGATCGCGCCGGCCAATATAGCATCCGTGTTAACGAGCGCTATCGGGTCTGTTTTGAGTGGAGGCAGGGGATGGCTTGGAATGTCGAAATCGTTGATTATCACAAGTGATGAGACTGCGGCTGATTTGCTGCCGCCGGTGACTCCTGGCGAGCTTCTCAAAGAGGAATTCCTTGTACCTATGGGCATTTCTCAATATCGCCTTGCTAAGGAGACCGGGATTCCGGCTCAGCGTATCGGGCAGATTATCTTGGGAAGGCGTCGTGTGACGGCTGACACCGACCTGCGTCTTTGTCGTTACTTTGGCCTGACGGATGGTTATTGGCTGCGCGCCCAGATGGCATTTGATCTCGAGGCGGAGAAGAGGCGGATCGCGCCGGAACTCGACAAGATCGTTCCTGTCCAGCAAGCCATCGCATTGTAGTGCTCAAAGATGTTGAGGTTGGAGTGACGATGGAACGACGCGGACAATCTGTCGTGTACAGTCCTGGTGGGTGCGGGTGCGGCTTGCTGCTGCTCCCGGTTATTGCTGTGGGCATTGGCGTGATGTTTGCGCTTGCCGGGCTAGCCGCAGCGGCGCTCGTGCTGCTGATTGCCGCTATTGGCGTGACGATCTGGCTGTGTCGTTCTCGCGAACAGCGCCGTGCCGATGGTAAGACCAATGTTGGATGGACTATCTTTTTAGTCGTCGCCTACCTATTGAGCATCAGCTATTTAGTTTTCTTTATCCTGTTGCTTGTGAGCACCTTTACCGGGGAATCCGTCACGGTGGGTTGATGCGCTGCTAGCAGACGGTCACGCAAAGTGCGTTTGCTCGGCGTCTGGATAGCTGCATTGGCCGTTTACCGCAACCTTAGCTCTCAGCTAATGAATTCAAGTTCAATCCTTTCTACGATGTGCTGTGTGCCGGCGCGGTAGCCGGATCGTAGGAAGGATGAATAATGGCAAAAGAGGGAAAGAAGCCGATCGGCAAGATTGTCCTAGGCGTCATCGTGGTGCTGGTTATCGTCGGTGCCGTGGGCTCTATGGGTGGCAATTCAACCGATTCGTCTGCGAGCGATTCGGCAAAACCTGCCGAGGCGACACAGCAGGCTGAGGAGCAAAAAGAACCGCAAGAACCGTATACCATTGCTGACGAGGCTGAAGACACCTCCAATCAGTTTGCCTATAAGATCACGGGCACGCTGACCAATAACACGGACAAGGAAAAGAGCTACATTCAGATTGAGTATGTTCTGTATGATGCCGATGGCAACCAGGTTGGAACGGCTCTTGCAAACACCAATCATCTGAAGGCGGGCGGCTCCTGGAAGTTCGAGGCGCTGGGTACGGTGTCTCCTGACCAGGTTGCTAGCTGGGAGCGTTCGGATGTAAGCGGTTTTTAGCATGTTGCATGCACTGGGGGGAGGTGAAGTCGTATGCCCGATAAAAAGCTGACCGAGGAGCTGCTCAATGAGCTTCTCGATGCGCCGAACATCGATGGCTATATCAGGGAGCACGACTTTGCCGCCCCGTCGCTTTCGGACTACCTGAAGCAGCTGCTGCAGGAAAAGGGCTTGGAGCGCTCGCGCGTGGTTCGTATGGCCGATCTCAATGAGACCTTCGGCTATCAGATCTTTACCGGTGCGCGTCACCCGAGTCGCAATAAGGTGCTGCAGATTGCCTTTGCGATGGCGCTGACGCTCAAAGAGGCCAACCGTGCACTGACGGCTGCCGGGGTAAGCGTCCTCAACTGCAAGGATCGCCGTGATGCGATTATCATCTTTTGCATCGATCGCGGGTGCAGCCTCCAAAAGGTCAACGAGGAGCTGTATCGCTTTGGCGAGGAGACGGTGAGTTAGCGGCTGATATCTGAGCCGGCGGAGCTGCCGAACAACGATGCAAACGAACGGGGCGCGGATGCCATGGGGTGTCTGCGCCCTGCGCTATGATGGAGGCTATGGATACTCAGACCACAACATATTCCGATGACGAGCTGACCGCAGCGCTTGCCGAACATCTGGCGTCGCTCGATCGCGACGACAGCTATCGCGTGGAGCGTGTACTTAAGCGCTCGTCCGTTGAAACAACCGAGCTCGTGTACTTTGAAGGAACCGGCGGTGGTTCGCTCGGCCCCTTTGTCCGTAAACGCATCGATGCTTCGGCTCAAATCGGCGGGGCATACGGGCGTCTGTTTGCCGCCCAGCGGGCAGGCAGGCGTTTTGAGCACCTGCCCAGAATCGTCGATTGTCATCGTGTGGGCGACGAGCTCAACGTGGTTATGGAATACATCGAAGGGGAGACGCTCAGGGCGCTGGTGGACCGTCTGGGAGCCACCCCCGATTATGCGCGTGAATTGTATCCTGCCCTATGCGATGCCGTGGGCGAGCTCCACGCCGGTTTTGCAATGGCGGGGGAGACGTCGGCGCCGGTGATCCATCGCGACCTCAAACCGTCGAATATCATCGTGACGGGTGCGAACTGTACGCTCGATGAGGGCCTGACGTTTTCGTCGCTGGTGATTATCGACTTGGGGATCGCGCGCGTATGGCGCGATGGCGCCGATGCCGACACCGTCAAGTTTGGCACGCGACCCTATGCGCCGCCCGAGCAGTATGGGTTTGGGCAGACGAGTGTGCGCAGCGACGTCTACGCACTGGGCGCCCTGTTGTTCTTCTGCTTGACGGGAGTCGACCCTAAACCAGGGCTCGACATGCGCGAGCAATGCGAGGCGCGTGGCATTCCCACTCCACTTGCCGATGCCGTCTGCATGTCGATGGCGCTCGACCCGGCCAAGCGTTTTGCGAGTGCGGAAGCGTTGGGACGGGCGACGCGCTCGGCATACGATCTGAGCCGCCCCGTGCGGCCTCCTACACCTGCGCCTGTCCGTACTCCGGCCTCGGAGACGGTGTTGACGCTCCAAGGGCTCCAGAACCCCGCAGGGCTTCCTAGGCCTGCCGCCTCCGCTGCATGCGGTCCGCTCTCTCGCGTTCCGGAGTCTCTGGGGCGCATTTGGAATGCGCTCGTCTGTTTCTCGCTACTTGTGTTCTTTGCCGGAAGTCACTTTGCCGTCTTTCACCCCACGGGAGCAAACCAAAGCTACCCGACGTGGCTTCTCATAATCGAGTATTTTTTCTTTGTCGATGGCCTTATGGTGCTTATGCATTTTGCGCTGCTCGATAAGCGCCGTCTTCGTCGGCGATTCGCACTGCTCGACAGCTATCGCGGCAAGAAACTCGCGAAACTTTGGCTCAAGGCATTGGGTGTGCTGCTCCTATGCATGATCGTCATAGTCGCGGTTGCCAATGCGACCGGCGTCGTCGATACCTCCGCTACCTAAAAGAAAAGGGCCCCATTGGGGCCCTTTGCAGTTGCACCTAGATGCGGTTCATCTGAGCGGCGACTTTGTTGTACCAGTCCTGCCACGTGGGCGGGCAGTACTTTTTGGCCGCTGCCGGGGTAAGGGTGGAGCCGTAGTTGGCGCCCAGATAGGCAACGTGAGCGGAGATGCCCTCGCTCCAGCTGCCAAAGCTGCGCCAACCGCCGCCACGGGCACTCCAGCCCCAGGCGTTGTAAGAATTGGCGCAATAAGCACCCTTGGTGCTCTCGATGCAGGCGATGGCGGGGGACCAACGGGGGTCGACACCGGTATTCCAAGCGGCGACGGCAAAGTTATAGCCCTGGCCTGCCATGGGGGAGCCGGCGAGATAATTGTCGATGCGGCTCGTCCACTCATTAATGAACGAATCGTAATCGGAACTACCGGTATTGGAGTTGTTCACCGTGGTGTCTATGGTGGTGTTGGTGTTGGTGGCCTGGCTGCTGGAATTGCCGCCGCTTACGCCCTCGCCCGAGAGCTTCTCGGCGGCAGCGGCCTTATCGGCCTCAAGCTTGGCAAGCTCGGCGGCATTTTCCTGCTCGGCTTTTGCCTGTGCCTCGCTGCGGAGCTGCTGGGCCTGCGCCAGCGCATCCTCGGCGTTTTTCTGCTCTGCCTCAAGCTGTGACTTGGCCTGCTGGAGCTCGGCCTTGTTCTGCTCGAGTTCGGTTTGCATATTATTGAGCTCTTCGATCTCGTCGACGCTCGAGCTCGTGATCTGGTTGGTGTATTTGCAGGTCGTGATGAACTCACCCAGGCTCTGCGCATTGACCAGGAAGCTCACGATGGGATTGGTGCCTTTCTGATACTTGTACAGATCGCGCATGGCGGAGCTTGCTTTGGCCTGCTGCTCGGGAAGCTTAGCCTCGATTTCCTCGATGCTTGCCTCATTGGAGTCAATCTGCTTTTGCAGGTCATCGAGTTTGGTGCGGGCGTCGTTGTAGGCGCTCGTGGCGGCTTCGATCTTCTGCTGGGCTGCGGAAAGCTGGTCCTGCGTTGCCTGCGAGGCGGCATACGCCGCAACGGGGGAGAGCATCGGCGTGGCCGTCAGCGCAACGGCGAGCGCGGCGCTCGTGATGATACGAGCCGGCTTCGACGCAATGAGCGCTGCGGCGCGATGATTCGAATGCTGCATCCAGTCCCTCTGCAATCAATCGTAGGTTATGGTTCGAACGGTATTCTACTACTGCTTTCGACCTCAACTTGAACCTTAAAGGTTCTAAAGGGTCAAGTTGAACTTGAGGCTTTGGCCTTGACCTGCGGGAATGGTGAATTGTTGAGAAACCATAGAGTTCAACTTTAACGTTACGGAACCCTGTCGAGAGGGTTTTTGTTTATCAAAAGTCGCCTCATGTGGGGTTTTGCAACTACAGGGTCCCATCACGGCGAGGGCGGATTTCATGCTGGATAATTGCGCTGATTGCCATAGATACGGTGGAGCTTTGGGCGCCGGCGGTTTGGCACGCTAGAATAAATCAGTTGCGCAAAGACCGCCCGTTGTGTGGGCAGTTCATGATAGGAAGTTTCCATGGCATTGCAGTTTACAGAGCGCGAGTTTATTCCCGTGCTGCTCGGTGGCGACATCAACGCCTATTCGGTGGCGCGCGCCTTCTATGAGGAGTACCAGGTCAAGAGTCTGGTCTTTGGCAAGTATCAGACGGGTCCCGCGTACCGCAGCCAGATTATCGACTACACGCCCAACGTGGACATCGATACCATGCCCGTGATGCTCAGGACCGTCAACGGCATTGCCCAAGCGCATGCCGATAAGACGATTGTCCTTGTGGGCTGTGGCGATAACTATGTTGCCCTCGTGGCTCAGGCCAAGGATGCCCATGAGCTGGCGGATAACATCGTCGCGCCTTACGCTCCCTATAGCATGCTTGAGCAGTGTCAGAAGAAGGAGATCTTCTACGAGCTGTGCGAGAAGCATGGCGTGCCCTATCCGCATACCTTTACCTTCACCATGGCGATGCTGAACGCCCAAGGCGAGGCGCCTGCCGAAGTGCTCGACCAGATCGATTTTCCCTACCCGATGATTCTGAAGCCTTCTGACGGCATCATGTGGTGGCAGCACGAGTTCGAGGGCCAGAAAAAGGCCTATGAGATTGCCGACCGTGCCGAGCTGGAACAGGTCATTCGCGACTCGTATGCCAGCGGCTACACCGACGACCTGATCTTGCAGGATCGCGTGCCCGGCAATGACGAGTACATGCGCGTGCTCACCAGTTATTCCGACCGCAACGGCAAGGTGCGCATGATGTGCCTGGGTCACGTGCTGCTCGAGGAGCATCAGCCTCACGGTGTCGGCAACCACGCCTGTATCATCACCGAGCCCAATGACGAGCTCATGGGCGGCGTGCGCAAGTTGCTCGAGGACCTTCACTTTGTGGGCTATTCCAACTTTGACGTTAAGTATGACGAGCGCGACGGCTCGTTTAAGTTCTTCGATTTCAACACGCGCCAAGGTCGCAGCAACTACTACGTCACTAACAGCGGCTTTAACGTTGCCAAGTATGTGGTGGACGAGTATGTGTTCAACCGCCCGTTTGAGCCGGAGTTTGTGACGGCGCAGGACGAGGCGCTGTGGATGGTCGTTCCCATGGGGGTCGTCGACAAGTACGTCAAGGATCCCGAGCTGCGCGCTAAGGTGCATCGCCTGGACAAGGAAGGCAAGGGCGCCGACCCTTCGTTTATGAAGGGCGACTTTGTCTTTAACCGCTGGCTGCGCATGTGGCACACCAAGCTGCGCCACTTTAAGCTGTTCAAGACGTATTACAAGTAGATGAGTGCGGCGCCCGTCCGGTTTACATCGGGCGGGCGCGGGTATGATACGCGCAATTGCGCAAACGTCACCAAGGAGGCGGCGATGGAAAAGCTGGGAGTTATCGGCGGCATGGGCGCCGAGGCCACGTCGTATTACTACGACCAGGTGGTGCGCCATACGGCTGCTGCCTGCGATCAGGAACATATCGACATGGTGGTGCTCTCCAAGTCGACCATGCCCGACCGCACGCTTGCCATTAAGACCGGCGAGCATGCCAAGCTGCTGGCGACCATGAAAGAGTGTGCCCAGGCACTCGAGTCGCTGGGCTGTGCGCACATTGCCATTCCCTGCAACACGTCGCACTACTTCTACGACCAGATCCAGTCGTTTACGAAGGTGCCGATTATCCACATGCCGCGTGAGTCGGTGCGCTATGCCCTTGCGGGTGCGGTGATGGGGGAGTGCGAGTTCGACCCCAACCTGAGTATGCCGGCCGAGCCGGTGCACAAGATTGGCATTATGGGCACCGACGGAACCGTGGGCGCGGGCGTCTACGGCCGCGAATGCGAGGCTGCGGGTGTTGAGGTCGTCTATCCCAGCGAGAAACGTCAGAACGATGTGATGTCGCTTATCTACGATGATGTGAAGGCCGGACGTGAGCCCGATATGGATAAGTTCGACCGCGTGATGTGGGAGTTCGCCCGTAGCGGCTGCGACCGTGTCATTCTGGCCTGCACCGAGCTATCGGTGCTGCAGAAGTATCGAGAGATGCCCGAGATCACCCTCGATGCCATGGATGTCCTGGTGCGCGAATCCATCATCCGCAGCGGCGCCCCCTACCGCCTCTAGCTTCCGACCTGTCAAAAAGGGACAGGTTAATTTTGGTAGGTTTTATCTGATGAAACAGTAAAGGCCTCGGCTCGTTTGGTGCGAGCCGAGGCCTTTTGCGTTGGGCGGTTGCTGCCGGTGGCGAACTAGAACAGGAAGCCGATGGCGATGAGGGCGATGCTGACGATGAGCACGGCGATGTCCAGGCCCTTGATGGGGTAGCGCTTGTACGAGCTGGCGCGTGTACGCAGATAGAAGCCGCGCTGTTCTGCCGCCAAGGCTGTGGCATCGGTCTTGCCCACGCTCGAGATGAGCAGTGGCACGCACAGTGGCAGCATGAGCTTAAGCTTCTTGATGGGGTTCTTGGTGTCGTACTCGACGCCGCGTGCGGTCTGCGCTTCCATGATGGCGTTCATCTCCTGACCAAACACCGGCACAAAGCGTAGCGCCGTGGTAAAGGTGAAGGCATAGCGATACGGCACGTGCAGCACCTCGACGCAGGCGTTGGCAAGGTCGTTGAGCTTGGTCACTGTGAGCATGAGGATGAGCGGTAACGCCACACCCAGCAGGCGCAGACAGGCCTTCGATCCTGTGATGAGGCCCGTGTCGGTGATAAAGCCCCACACAACGTTGCCATCGCGCATAAAGGCCAGCTGGAGCACCAGCATGATAAGCGCGAGCGGAATCAGCAACTTGAGCAGCGAGAACAGACGGTCGACGACACCGGCATAGGCACCCAGCGCAAGGGTGAGTGCCAAAAAGCCCAGCAGCGCCACGTAGGTGTCGGACAAGAAGATGCCGACGATGATGGCGGCGGCGAGGCCCAGTTTGACGACGGGGTTCAGGCGATGCAGTAGCGTATCGCCCGGCATGTAGTCGATGACGTTAACCACGGCGGACCATCTCCTTGGTAATTCGAACGACATCGGTGACCTCGCTCACCTGCGCAAAAGCGGGCGAGACGGAAGATGCCAGACGGCGCGAGAGTTCAATAACCTGGGGAGGCTCCACGTAGGCACGCCGCATGAGATCGATGTTCGAGAATAGCTCGTGCGTGCGGCCGCGGCCGAGGATGCGACCGTCGGCCATTACTACGATACGCTCGGCAAAATCCGAGACGACTTCCATATCGTGGCAGACCATAATCACGGCGCAACCGCGCTCGGCCATGGTGCGCACTGTTTCCATGACGGTCATGCACTCGCGGTAATCAAGGCCGCTCGTGGGCTCGTCGAGCACGACGATCTTGGGCTCAACCACTACGACGGAGGCAAGCGCCACCATTTGTCGCTGGCCGCGCGAAAGCGAGAAAGGTGCCTCATCGGCAGGCAGGCCAAAGCGGTCGATAACAAGTTGAGCACGACGCAGAGCCTCGGCACGGTCGATGCCGGCAAGCTCCAGGCCAAAAGCGACCTCGTCGAGTACGGTATCCTTGCAGATCTGGCGGTCGGGGTTTTGGAAGAGGGTTGCGACTTCGCGGGCGATGCGGCTCGTGGGAACGGCCGCGGTATCCAGTCCCGTGACGCGCACGCTGCCCGAGGCGGGCTTGAGCAGGCCTGTGAGCAGCTTGGTGAGCGTGGTCTTGCCGGCACCGTTTTGGCCGACGATGCCCACGAGCTCGCCGGGATAGAGCGTCAGGTTGAGGTCGTGTACGGCGGCGCCGCCATTGGGATAGGCAAACTCAACATGGTCGAAGGTGAGTACGGGTTCGGCGTCCTTGGCATGAGGGCGCAACGACGGTGCATGCGGGGAGCCGGCGGGCGCCTGGGCTTCGCTGGCCGCGCGTGCGGGGTCGACGATGCCCGAAATCAGGCGCTCGGCCTCATCGACATCCAAGCAAGGGGTACCGCTTACCAGGCCATCGGCCTCGAGGCTATTGAAGATACGCGTGACGCGAGGGCAGTCGACGCCGATGGCACGGAGCTCGTCGGTATGCGCGAAGACCTCGTGTGGCTCGCCCTGCAGCGCGATTTCGCCATGGTTGAGCACGAGCACGCGGTTGCAGTACTCCGAGAGTAGGGCGACCTTTTGCTCAACGACGACGATGGTGATTCCAAGCGCGCGGTTTGCCTCACGCAGCGTCTCGAAGACCAACGTGGAGCTGGCGGGGTCGAGTGCCGCGGTGGGCTCGTCGAGAACCAAGACGCGCGGACGCATGGCGAGGATGGCAGCGATGGCCACCTTTTGCTTCTGTCCGCCCGAGAGGGTGGCGATCTCGCGGTCACGCAGGTCGCTGATGCCGACGGTCTCGAGCGTTTCACTCACGCGCCGCTCGATCTGGTCGTGGGGAACGCCAAAGTTCTCGAGGCCAAAGAGCATCTCGTCCTCGACGACCGAAGCGACCATCTGCGTGTCGATATCCTGCAGCACACTGCCGACGATTTGCGATACGTCGGTGAGCGAGGCTTCGCAGGTGTCGTGGCCGTCAACCATGACGGACCCAAAGAACGTGCCGGTGTAGTGGTGGGGCACGGCGCCCGACAGGCAGGCGGCAAGCGTGGACTTGCCGGCGCCCGAGGGCCCGATGATGCCGATGAAATCTCCCTTGTTCACGCCGAGTGAGATGTGGCTGAGCGCCTGCTCGGTCTGCGTGCCATAGGAGAACGAGACATCGTCGACGTTGATGATCGTTTCCATGGATACCTTTCATAGTCATTGGGGACGTTCTTTAATGACTAGTCGTTTAAGAACGTCCCCAAAAGCTAGTTGTTTGGGACAGTCTTTACCGATGGGGCACTGTGGGTTAGTTGAGCTTCAGGGCCTTCTGAATGGGCAGGTAGAGAGCGCCGACCAGAATGGCGTTAAAGACGGCGGTCATGGCGACGACGGGCAACATGGCGGCGGCGAGCTCGCCGACCACGCCAAGCATGGCCATCTTGATAACCATGAAGATGACGCCGGAGACAAAGGTGGTCACGAAGGTAGCGACGATGGCGACGGCAGGCTTGACCTGACCGTTCTTGCCGGCGGCGTTGACGATGCCGGCCATGAGCATGGCGGCGATGCCCTCGGCGGCAAAATCGACGAACGGCGAAGTGGTGGTGATCTGGATCACGGCAGCCGAGATGAGGCCAATGACGAGCGCCTGGCCGATGTTGGGGCGAACGACCAGGATGGTGAGGCAGAAGGCCGAGATGATGAACTCGGGGCTGATCATGCCGCCCGAGATGCCCGAGATTGCCTTGCCGACGGTGAAGTTGAGGATGAAGCCGGCGGCGAGCAGGATGGCGAGCAGGACGAGGGCGCGGACATCGAGTTTGCCGCGGTCGGCGGTCTGGACGGTGCGGGGCTGGGCGGCGGTGTTCTGAGACATGGTGAAAATCCTTTCGGAATGGGAGTGCAAGAGAAAAGCGGAGGCGCGTGATGCGAATGCGATCGGGCTCGAGATAGAAAAAGGCCCCCGGTCGAAACCGGAGGCCTTCCAATCACCTAGAGCTAAAAAACAGGCGTGAGGGACTCACTGTCGACCGATCGTATTCGCATCACGCCACCACCAGTTGTTGAGAGAGTTCATCGTGTTCTTCATGTTGGTGGCTCCTTTCGTGATGCCGTGGCGCGGTCGCACCTAGTTGCTGTTGCGCCGCACTATAGCACAGCGAAGTGTGTGCGGGGAAATCTTTTTTAAAAAGATTTCAGGCGGGTTTCCCGCCGGTCAAAAGAGCGGGCTAAGCGGGCGAGGCTGCCATTGCTGCCTTGCCCGCTCAGCTAGGACGTTACTCCTTGTTGCGACGGTAGAGGAAGTAACCACCGGCGGAGATGACGGCAACGCCAGCGATGGCGAATGCAGCCACCATGCGGCCATCAAAACGATCACCGGTGGTGGGCAGGCCGCCCTTGGTGTTCGTTTTGTTGGTGGTTACTGTGGTTGTGGTGTCCGACTTGCCAGGCTTCTCAGGCTTGGTGGTGGGCTGCTCGGGCTTAGCGGGCTGCTCGGGGGTGCCGGGCTGCTCGGGGGTGCCGGGCTGATCCGGGGTGACCGGATCGGTGGCAAGAGCATCCTTGGCGTAAGTGATGGACACCTTGAGGCCGTTGGTCTCGGTGTTCAGGTCGCTCGGGGTGAAGGGCTCGTCAAAGTTTCCGGCCTTCTGATAGGCGCGCATCTCCTGGAGCAGGGCCTTGCACTTGACGTAGGTGTTCTCGGTGGCAGCCGTGCCGGCCTTGTTGGCCAGAGCGGTGCGGCCCTCGGTGGTCGTCTCGGCCAGCATGGCGGCGTCGACTTCCTTGTTCTGTTCGATGAGCTCGTTCTGGAGTGCATCGAGGTAGGAACGGACGCTGATACCAAGGGTATCGGGATTCTCAAAGCAGAGGGAGCTGATGTCCATGAGGACGTAGTTGATGGAGTTCTCGGGCTCCTCGTTGTTCACGATGTCCGTCTCTTTGCAGTGGTCGAAGGAGACGGTCTGGTCGCTGAAATACGGGCTAACCTCGGTAATCAGCGCGGAGTAGAAGGGGATGGCGACGGAGTACGCGGCGCGGGAGAGCATTTCCCACTGGATTGTTGCAACCTGGGGATCAAGACCGTTGCGAACCTGGAAGACGTGAATCTCGGTGTTGCGCTCGGTGCCGATGGCATAGGCACCGTCAGTGTTGGCGTTAAGGCCCGGGGTATTCTCGCCACGGTTACCGAGAGAGCGAATCATCTCAAAGGTAGTCCAGTCTTTCTTTCCGGGCTGGAAGAACAGCGGCTGCATCTCGTGGACCAAGGCGCCGGTCGTGGCGCGAGCCTCTTCGCGCTCGTCCTTGACGATCTCGTAGTCGGTGCCCTCCTGGAGCTCGTTGCCAAAGTAGTTACGGCCCTGGACGTAGCGGGTCCACTGGTGCATACCGGAATTCTGAATGGTCTCGCCATAGGTTGCGGCGACGTCGAACTTGCCGTCGGTGTACTCGGCAAAGCCCTTCTCCTTAGGCATGGACTCGATGCCCTCGGAGTGCAGGCAGTTCTCGGGGTCGTTGAGGTCGACATCGTAGTTGAGGTTGCCGATGTTGGGGTTGATCGAGGCGACGTCGTCGGCGAGCTTCATGCCGATCCACTGGTGACCGGAAAGCGCGGCAAATAGCCAGGTCTCGTTGTTGTCGGCGATGATGATCTGGTCGTTGGAGCAGACACCCTGCTCGTCAATCAGGCTGCCGAGGAGCTCGACGCCCTCGCGGGCCGTGGCGCTCTCGCCCAGGATGACGCTGGCGTAGTTGTACTCGCCGATGCCGGTTTTAGTCAGGGGGTCTGCTGTCTCGGCATCTGCATTCATACTGGTGCTTAGCGTGGCGGAGCAGGATACGCCCTTCTCGTTGATGCCTGCTTCAGAGTAGGCATCCCAGCGGTTGTCCCACTGGGAGGGATGGTCGCGTACATAGGTGTAGCGATACGTGGTCTTGGTCGAGGTGTACATGAACGAAGACTCGTCCGAGCTGTACGTATGTCCCGGGCCGTGAGAGGGCTCAATGCCAAAGTGCTTAAGATAGCGCGGGCCATAGTCCTCGGAACGGCCGTAGTACGTGTTGCCGTCGGCCGTAAGGTTTTTGCCCATGTAGACCTGCGTGCAAGCGAGTGCAGAGGTCGGCATGGACATGATGGTTGCAGCTCCAAATGCAAGGCCTATGCCAAGCTTCTTGAGCGCGTTGACGGGATGAGTTTTACTCATATTCCCTCCCAGCGTGCGAAAGCCCTCTGTCTCCAGAGGGCTTCACCCAATAATTACACCCCCTTAGCGTAACGAATTCGAAACAATATACATTCATGAAAGTTATTTACTCGATAAGCGTAGCGAAATATGCGATTAACGGTAAATTGAACTCATTTAGTGGGAAATCAATTTGTATAACGCCAGAGAAAAATGTAGCTAAATAAAGCGTCAAGAAAAAAGCGGACCCCTCGCCGGCATGTGGTTTCATGCCGGCGAGGGGTCCGGGCTGCACGGGCCGTCTAAGAGTAATGGCTACTTCTTTCGACGGTGAATCACGTTAATGGCATAGCCGACGAGCATGGCCAAAACGATGACGATAAAGCCAAGGATGGGGTTGTCGTTCACGGGGGTCCTCCTATTTTCCGAGCGGCGAGAATTCGTCGACGATGATATCAAGGCATTGCGGTAGCGCGCGGGCGCCAAAGACGCCGGAGTTGCTGGAGATGATCTCGCCATCAAACTGCATGCCGAGCGATGGCGTGCAGGTAATCTTGGCTTCTTTGGTCTGGATGATCTTAAACTGCGGGCGGCCGAGTACCTTGCCGGCGGGGTCGAGCGCGGCGGTGATTACCGTGGGGAGCAACTGCACCGTGCGCACGGGCTCAATAACGACGATGTCGACCATGCCGTCGTTCATACGGCAGTTGGGGAACAGGTTGATGTCGTTTTGGATGACAGACGTGTTGCCCGCCATGCAGCAGATGCCGTCGAGCTCCTCAACAATGCCATCATGCTCAATGGTAAAGTGCGCCACCGTGGGGTTGGGCGTGGCGAGAGCGGAGAGGAAGTAGGCGATCTCGCCGATGTCGTTTTTGGTGGGGGCGGCCTTCATCATGATCTCGGCGTCAAAGCCCGAACCGGCGATGATGATAAAGCCATGGCGCTTTTCGTTGCCGTTCTCGTCGAGCCAAAAGAGCTCGCCCATGTCCACCTTGACCGTGCGGCCGGCGCGGCATGCCTTGGCGAGCGCCGCCGCCTCGGGGGCATTGCCGATGTTGTTAAAGAACAGGCAGGCCGTGCCGGAGGGGAAGACGAGCGTGGGGACGCCGCATCCGCGCATCTGATCGAGCACGTTGGAGACAGTGCCGTCGCCGCCCGAAACGACCACGCGGTCGAACTCGCGAACGTCTGCCACGGCGTCCTCGGGCTCCATGCCATCGCCGATAAAGCGCATCACGACCTCGTCGCCGCCCTGTGCAAGGGCGTGCGTGAATGCGTAGATTTCATCTGAGCTGGGACCCGATGCCGGATTGTGGATGATAAGGCAGCGCATACTTACGTTCCCGTTCTGTGACTAACCGAGTATAGTTGTAGGGCAATGCCAATATCCTACCCGTGTTTTTCGGGCCTAACCTTATTCGATGGGTTGATATGTACATTTCCACACATCAGGCTCTGGTCGACTTTTGCCAGCGCGCCCGCGAGTTCGACGCGATCGCCGTCGACACCGAGTTTTTGCGCGAGCGCACGTTTCATCCGCGCCTGTGCCTGGTCCAGATTGCCACCCCCGCCGAGAGTGTCGCTGTCGATCCGCTGGTGATCGACGACCTGTCGCCGCTTGCCGAGCTTATGGCCGACGAGAGCGTGATCAAGGTCTTCCACGCCTGCTCGCAGGACATGGAAGTTATGCTCCACACTGTGGGAGCGTTGCCGCGACCGATTTTTGATACGCAGGTTGCCGCCGCCTTTTTGGGCGAGCGCCAGCAGATTTCGTATGGAGCGCTCGTTCAGGCGTTCTGCGGCGTATCGCTGCCCAAGACCGAGTCGCTAACCGATTGGTCGCGCCGCCCGCTGAGCGATAAGCAGATCGAGTACGCGATCGATGACGTCAAGTACTTGATCGTCGCCTATACCGAGATGATGAGTCGCCTGCGCGAGCTGGGCCGTGTGGACTGGGTGCTCGACGAGTTGCGCCCGCTGGCCGACGAGTCGCACTATCGCGCCGATCGCCACGAGGCGTTCCGCAAGGTCAAACGCATCAATTCGTGCAGCCGTCACCAGCTGGGTATCGCGCGCGAGCTCGCCGCCTGGCGCGAGGATCGCGCCGAGCGCCGCAACATCCCGCGCAAGTGGGTCATGTCCGACGACACGCTGCTGGCGCTTGTGAAGCGTAACCCCGTGCGCGTTGAGGAGTTCCGCAGCATCCGCGGTACCGACCAGCTGGGGGAGCGCGACGTGGACGGTGCGCTCATGGCTATCAAGCGCGGTGCGAGCTGCCCGCACGATCGCCTGCCGCTCATGGTGCGCGGGCATCGCCAGATTTCGCCGGAGCTGGAGAGCGTGACGGACCTGATGTACGCGCTCATCCGCCTGGTTGCCGAACGCTCGGGAGTGGCGACCTCGGTCATTGCCTCGCGCGATGACCTGGCCGACTATATTGAGCATCCCGAGCAGAGCCCCCTGCGTGAAGGCTGGCGTTTTGAGCTTGTTGGTTCGCGCCTGGACGATCTGCTCTCGGGCAATATGGGGCTGACGGTCAAAGATGGCAAAATTGAATTGCTATAAGGAAGCCTAGCCGCTTGAGTGGGTAAAATGCCTCCAACGTGTAACTCGATTCGGAGGAATTCGCATGCCTTATTACTATGGATACGGCTTTGGCATCGACCCACTGTACCTGATGGTTGTTCTTGTCTGCACGGTACTTGGCCTTGCCGCACAGAACTATATCAACTCGACGTACAAAACCTGGTCCAAGGTTCGCTCAGACGGCGACACGGGCGCCACGGTCGCTCGCCGCATGCTTGACGCCAGCGGTTGCAATGCCGTGGGTATCAAGGGTGTCGCCGGTGAGCTCACCGACCATTACAACCCGCAGGATAACAACCTGTATCTCTCGGACGCCAACCGTTCGGGCGGTTCGGTCGCAAGCGTTGCCGTCGCTTGTCACGAGGCGGGTCACGCCGCTCAGCGTCAAAGTGGTTATGCCATGATGAAGGTACGCACCGCCCTCGTGCCGGTCGTCAACTTTACCCAGAACACCTGGACGATTGTGCTGCTCATGGGCCTGTTTATGAACATCGCGGGACTCACGACCCTCGCACTGATCTTCTTCTCGTTTAGCGTGCTGTTCCAGCTGGTTACGCTGCCGGTTGAGATTGATGCCAGTCGGCGTGCCGTGGCGTATATTGAGCAGTCGGGTATGAGCTCCAAGCAGGTCAACGGTGCCAAGAAGGTGCTGACGGCCGCTGCGCTTACCTATGTTGCCGCAGCGCTCACTTCGATCATTCAGCTGCTCTACCTTATGGCTCGTTACAACAGAAACTCCAACCGATAACAAATTGGGTCGCTGGGCGCCGCGGGGATTTGTGTCCCCGCGGCGCTGTACTATGTGTTGGACTTGAATTAGCGCAGGGCCGGAGCCCATGTGCACGATGACGAAAGGGGGCTGCGTGGCAGGCTGGAATCTGACCGGCAATACCGTTTCCGCCGAGTTCGACGGATCGGACGAGCAGGAGCGCAAAGAGCTCAGCGTGAGCCAAGCGGTGGAGATCGCCGCCAGCGCGCTCGATGCCATTCCGCAGCTGAGCGTTTTGGGTGAGGTCACGGGTTTCCGCGGTCCCAATGCCCGAAGCGGCCACTGCTACTTCCAAATCAAGGACGACTCGGCGGCCGTCGACTGCATCATCTGGAAGGGCGCCTACCTTAAGCGTACCTTCGATCTGCGTGATGGCATGCAGGTGAGCTTTAAGGGCAGCTTCAATCTCTACAAGCCTACGGGTCGCATGAGCTTCGTTGCCCGCTCGTTCTCGCTGGCGGGGGAGGGCCTGCTGCGTCAGCAGGTGGCTCAGTTGGCCGAAAAGCTGCGTCGCGAGGGCCTGATGGACGAGGCGCGCAAACGTCGCATTCCGGTGTTTTGCTCGCGTGTGGCAGTCGTCACCTCGCTTTCGGGTGCCGTGATCGACGACGTCAAGCGCACGCTGCGCCGTCGCAACCCGCTTGTCGAGCTTGTTTGCGTGGGTGCCAAGGTGCAAGGCGAGGGTGCGCCGGCAGAGCTTATTGAAGGCTTGCGCCGCGCCGCTGCCATTACGCCGGCGCCCGATTGCATTTTGCTCGTGCGCGGCGGTGGCTCCTTCGAGGACCTCATGACCTTTAACGACGAGGAGCTTGCCCGTGCGGTGGCAGCCTGTCCCGTGCCCGTGGTGACCGGTATTGGGCATGAGCCTGATACCTCGATCTGCGATATGGTGAGCGACCGTCGCGCCTCCACGCCAACGGCGGCGGCAGAATCGGTGGCGCCGGCTATGACGGAGTTGGTCGACGTGCTCGAGACGCGCCATCAGCGTCTGGGCGCCGCGATGGCTTCGATGATCGGGTCGGATCAGGTCGATCTGGAAATGCTCGACCAACGCGGCCGTCGTGCCTGGGACACCTATACGGCTCGTCTGGGCGACGCGCTCGATGCCGCTGCGTGCCGCCCGTGTCTTAACGATCCAACGTTTATGGTTGAGCGTCGCGAGTCCGAGCTTGCCCTGACGGCCGATCGTCTGTCTGGCGCCATAACGCGTTCGGTCGGGGCCTTTCGTTCCAACTTCGAGCGTCTGCCCGAGCGCTTGATCGCAAGCACCTCAGGGCTTGACGGCAAGCGCCATGCTCTCATGCTCGCAAGCTCCCGTCTAGAGCATCAGGGGCGCACGATGCTCAGCAAGCCAGCGTCCGACCTGGGCCGTGCGGCGGCTTCGCTCGATGCCCTGTCGCCGCTTAAGGTACTTGCCCGCGGTTACTCCATCGCGTACAGCGATGATGGGGTTGCTACGAGCGCCAAGACCTTTAAGCCCGGAGACGCCATCCGCGTGCGCATGGCAGACGGCAACGTGTCGGCAACCGTCAACGCGGTCGAGTAGACCGCGTTTCACAGTGATAGACCTTTAGGAAAGGAAACAGATATGGCAGAGAAGACCCCGGTCGAGCAGCTTACGTACAAGCAGGCCTCGCAGGAGCTGGAGCTCATCATCCGCAGCCTGGAGTCGGGCGATATGGAGCTTGAGGAGTCGCTCGAGAGCTATACCCGCGGCGTCGAGCTCCTCAAGAGCCTGCGCACCCGCCTGTCCGATGCCGAGCAGAAGGTCTCGGTGCTTCTCAAGGACGTCGACGGCAACGACGTGCTCGCCGACGGCGAAGCCGCCAACACCGACGACACCCTCTCGTTCTAACCATCCCGACCAAATATAATTACCTTGGTCTGTGAGAAAGGAACAACCATGTGTGATTGCATCTTCTGCAAAATTGCCAACCACGATATCCCCTCGACCGTCGTCTACGAGGACGACCAGGTCATCGCGTTCGACGACCTTAACCCCCAGGCGCCGGTCCACACGCTCGTGATCCCCAAGAAGCACTACAGCGACATCGCCGACAACGTGCCTGCCGAGACCATGGGCGCCATGGCTCACGCCATCCAGGAGGTCGCCAAGGCCAAGGGTCTGGAGGACGGTTTCCGCGTCATTTCCAACAAGGGTGTCAACGCCGGCCAGACCGTCATGCACTTCCACATGCACGTCCTCGGCGGCAAAAACCTGGGCGAGAACCTCATCTGAGGGCGCGTAGCCCGTCGACTTGGCTGCCTTTGGAGTAATCTATGCAGCTTTCTCAACTCGAATACCTTCAAGCGGTAGCGAACTATGGCGGCGTGCGCAAAGCAGCTCGCGCCGTTCATGTGAGTCCGCAGGCTGTTTCGTCGGCAATCAAAAAGTTGGAATCTGAGTATCAGATTGTTTTGCTCGACCGATCGGCGGGGGAGGCTGTTTTGTCTCCGGCTGGTAGAGAATTTGCGCGTCGTGCACGCGTGATCCTGGCACAAGTCGACGATCTCAAAAAGTACGCTCAATCGAGGGGCGACGGCGTCTCGCCCGACGGCCACTTTCGTCTTTACGCCCCCTGCCTTCATGGACGGGGGCGCCTTTTTGCCGAAAACTGGTATGACTCGTTTGAACGCTCGCACCCTCAGATTCATCTTGATGTGTGGCATCAGCCAACGGCTACATGCTTTGAATCACTTGTGCTTGGCATTTCGGATGCGGCCATCTCATTTGAGGAACCAAGGAACAGTGTCCTTTCTTCGAAATACTTGGGTGAAAAGGAGCTCAAGGTTCTTTCGTGCCCAGCGGGTCATCAATCTGTGGGCGCTATGACCGTTCGTGAGTTACTGGGCGGCAGGTTAGCTGTTCCCATTAATTTGTCGCCCTGTCTCAATGCAATCAATCAATGCCCCGAAGCTCAGCTGGTTAATTTCCGCTTCCGCGACGTCGAATACGGAAACAGGGCGCAGACTGAGTTTCTTCAAGCCGGGGGATTGATATTGAGTTTTTCTGGCTCTTCTCTCGCATCAGATGTATTGGAAGTGAGCGAGTGCTCCATTGAAGGTTCGCGTGACGTAGCCTTGCCCATCTACTTTTGCTATCGACAAAATGCCTGGACTGATCGACGCCAGACGGTTTTTCTGCACCTATTGCGTCATCTTGCTTCGTGAGATTAATTGGCTTCGAGGCATCAAGTGATTATTGACGCCTTGTAACACATAGCTGACAGCTTTGCCCTCATGTTTTTCCAAGATTCCGATTTAGATTGCTGACTCTTGGAGGGTGGAGCATGAAAAACCGTACGGTTTTGCTTTATATGACGTTCGTTTTTCTGTCGAACTTCAGCACCATCTTGTATTTTCTAACTGTCTACCTTGAGTTCGTCGGACTTTCGATGGTATCGATTTCTAGCATGATGATTGCATATCAAGTGAGCAAGTTCATCCTTGAAGTTCCCACTGGCTATATTGCTGATAGGTTTGGACGAAAGACAAGCGGTCTCGTTGGCGTCGTGGGAATGCTTGGATACTACGCCGCCCTGCTTCTCGTCCGTTCTCCCCTGCTTTTAATCGGTGCGTTCGCTCTCAAGGGTTTTGCCGTTGCGTGTGTGAGCGGATCCATCGAAGCGATTTACATTGACAGCGTCTCTCAGGACCAGCTCGTAAGACTTAATGTCGTTGAGCGATTTGTTTTCTATGCCTCTTATGCCATCTCCGCTTGCGTGGGCGGTTTCATTTCGTCCGTCGGTGCATATCTCATTGGTCTTTCGGCAGATATCATCGCAATGGTGTTGACGTTGGTTGTCGTTGTCTGCATTCCTGAAATGCGAAGAGGGGGCACTGCGACGACACCTGAACATGGGATTAGCCCGAAGATGATCGGTACCGCTATTGCGGGTAATGGCATTCTTCGTTCAGCGTTCATCATGGACTGTTCTCAGGCATTTGCTTTTGTCGCCCTGGAAGACTTTTTCTCACTGCTGCTTGCGGGTCGCGGAATGAATGCCGTCGCTTCGGGTGTCACCATTGCGGTCCAGCTCCTTGCCTCGGCCTCCATGGGACTTATTGTGCCCTGTGCGATTGCTCATGTCGACAAGGGCCGCTTTGCGCGTATTTGCGGCATCGTGCGCCTTTTCCTGACAGCTTTGTTTTTGATTCCCCTTACTCCGGCTAATTTGCTGCCCGTGTTCTATGCGCTGCAGACGGTTGCGTACTCGTTATTTGCTCCAATTAAATACTCATTTTTTCAAAAGGCAGCCGATTCATCGATGCGCTGTTCACTGATTTCGGTTCAAAACCAGATGGTGGCGGTGGGCGCCATCCTTTTCTATCTGTTCAATGCTGTGTTGAGCAGCATCGCGGGCATTCGAGTCGTATTGCTTGTCGCGCTCGGGATTTCTTCCCTTGTGTATATCCCCGCGCTCTTTCGTCTTACAAGCCAAAGGTCATGAGTATTTGGGCACCGATAACTTATATATCAACGCAATAAACCCGAGCGCGAGGGCGTTTGGGTTTATTATTGATGCGTATGTAACCTGGCGGCGCCACACCGCCTGTTAGTAGGGAGACACATGAACGTTCTGGTCGTCAACGCAGGATCTTCGACCCTTAAGTATCAGGTCATCGATACCAAGTCCCACAAGGTGTCCGCAAAGGGCTCCTGCGAGCGCGTCTGTTTTACCGGCGGTACCTTCACCCACGCTGCCAACGGCTCCAAGAAGGTGACCGAGAACATCGAGTTTCCCGACCACAAGGTCGCCATCGAGGTCGTCCTGAAGGACCTCGAGGCCAACGGCGTCAAGATCGAGGGTATCGGCCACCGTATCGTTCAGGGCGGTTGGTACTTCGGTGATTCCTCCCTCGTCGACGAGGACGTCCTCGCCAAGATCCGCGAGGTTGCTCCGCTCGCCCCGCTGCACAATAACCCCGAGGCCAACGTTATCGAGTACTGCCTCGAGCAGTATCCCGACCTGCCCAACGTCACGGTTTACGACACCGCTTTCCACTTCAACATGCCCGAGGTCGCCAAGACTTACGCCCTGCCCAAGGACGTCTGCGACAAGCTGCACATCCGTAAGTACGGCGCCCACGGCACCAGCTACCGCTACATCTCCAAGAAGGTCGCCGAGATGACCAACGGCGAGGCCCGCAAGGTCGTCGTGTGCCATATCGGCTCCGGCGCTTCCCTGTGCGCCATCGAGGACGGCAAGTGCATGGACACCACCATGGGCTTGACGCCGCTCGACGGCGTCATGATGGGCACCCGCTGCGGCTCCATCGACCCGGCTACCGTGTGCTACCTGCAGCGCGAGGGCGGCTACACCTTCGACGAGGTCGACGAGATGATGAACAAGAAGTCCGGCCTTTTGGCTGTGACCGGTGGCAAGACCAACGACTGCCGCAATGTCGAGGAGCTCGCTGCCGCTGGCGACCCCGAGGCTCAGCTCGCCTTCGATATGTTCGTCTACAAGATTGCCGCCAAGGCTGCCGAGATGGCCACTTCTATGTGCGGTATGGACACCCTGGTCTTTACCGCCGGCATCGGCGAGCACGCTCCGGCCGTCCGCGCCGGCGTTGCCGACCGCCTGGCCTTTATGGGCGTCAAGATGGATCATGCCCGCAACGCCCTGCGTGGTGACGGCGCTTGGTGCCTGTCTGCCAAGGATTCCAAGGTCAAGATTTTCGTCATCCCCACGGACGAGGAGTTCATGATCGCTTCCGACGTCGAGCGCATCGTCAACGGCAAGTAATTGCAAGAGGGGAGGGGCTGGACGACCGAGCGCCGTTCAGCCCCTCTTCTGTCTCGTTGAGCGATATGCCTGATAGCTATTTATCAAGTTGTGATAACTTCTTATTAACATGCGGCCGCCTTAAGGGGTCTGCGCCGACCGTATCGCACTGCAAAGGAGTCTCATGAACGTACTTGTTGTCAACGCCGGCAGCTCGAGCCTTAAATATCAGCTTTTGGATACCGATACCCGCGAGGTTTTCGCCAAGGGCAACTGCGAGCGTATCGGCTCGGACATGGGCATCTTTGGCCACTCCGAGAACGGTGGTGCCAAGCAGACCGAGGAGATTCCTTTTCCCGATCATCGCTGCGCCATTGCGCGCGTGCTCGAGGAGCTCGAGAAGACCGACTTTACGATCGATGGCATCGGCCACCGTATCGTTCAGGGTGGCTGGCACTTCGATGATTCCGCGGTCGTCGACGATGAGGTCATGGCTAAGATCCTCGAGGTTGCTCCGCTCGCCCCGCTGCACAATTACGGCGAGGCCGCGGCAATCGAATATTGCCGCGAGAAGTATCCGGAGCTGCCCAACGTGGCCGTCTTCGACACCTCGTTCCACATGACCATGCCCGAGGTCGCCTACACCTACGCGCTGCCCAAGGACGTGTGCGACAAGTACCACGTGCGCAAGTACGGTGCCCACGGCACGAGTCACCGCTATGAGTGGATGATGGCCAAGGAGATCCTGGGCTCGCGCTGCCACCGCCTGCTCTCGTGCCATTTGGGCAACGGCGCCTCGCTTGCCGCCATCGAGGACGGTGTATGCCGCGATACCACGATGGGCCTCACGCCGCTCGACGGCCTGATGATGGGCACCCGTTGTGGTTCCATTGACCCGGCTACCGTGTGCTACCTGCAGCGCGAGGGCGGCTACAGCTACCAGGAAGTCGATGACATGATGAACAAGCAGTCTGGTCTGCTTGCCATCTCGGGCATCTCCAACGACGCCCGTGACATCCGTACGCGCGCCTCCGAGGGCGACGAGCGCTGCCTGCTCGCCTTCGATATGTTCGCCTACAAGGCCATGCAGCAGGCCGGCTCCATGATCGCTTCCATGGCGGGCGTGGACACCATTACCTTTACCGCCGGCATCGGCGAGAATGACTGGTCGATCCGCAAGGCCTTCTGCGACTGCTTCGAGTGGCTGGGCGTGCGCATCGACAACAACAAGAACCGCGAGGCCGTGGGCAACGGTCCGCAGGTCATCAGCGCCGCCGGTTCCGCCGTCACGGTCATGGTCATCCCCACCGACGAGGAATACATGATCGCCCACGACGTCGAGCGTCTGACCGCGAACAACTAGCGCTCATTTGTAATTAAACGAAAGGCCTCCAGAGCAAACGGCTTCGGAGGCCTTTTTGTTGTCAGGGGGACGGCGGCCGCACTCCGCCTTTCGGATCCAAAGTGATCGATCCCAAACGCATGTGCTCTCAGCAACGGGACCCATTCATTCAGATCCTCAGCCCCAGCTCGTAGCCAAGCCGCCGTCCACTCCAGATTCCTTAGCTGCCACGTAGCGGCAGGGACCCTACAGGGTAAAGCTCTGAAAACATTCCGCAGGACGGAGGAAGCCCCCGCCGCACGTAGTGCGCAGCGGGGGCTTCCGACATGTCCGAGGACGTTTTCAGAGCTTTACCCTGTAGGGTCCCGAGGGGATACGTCCGCTACTCAGCCATCTGAGCCTGGACGGCGGTGATGGCCACGACACCCACGATGTCGTCGGCAGAGCAGCCGCGCGAAAGGTCGTTAACCGGCTTGGCGATGCCCTGCAGGATGGGGCCGTAAGCGTCGGCGCCGGCGAAGCGCTGGACCAGCTTGTAGCCGATGTTGCCGGCCTCGAGATCGGGGAACACAAGCACGTTGGCCTTGCCGGCAACGGAGGAGCCGGGGGCCTTGAGCTGGGCGACGGTGGGAACGATGGCGGCGTCGAGCTGCAGGTCGCCATCGATGGCGAGCTCGGGAGCCTTCTCCTTGCAGAACTTAACGGCCTCCTGGACCTTCTTGGCGACCTCGCCGCCGGCGGAGCCCATGGTGGAGTAGGAGAGCATGGCCACGTGCGGCTCGACGCTGCCCATAAAGGTGGACCAGGAGTGAGCGGAGGCGATGGCGATCTCGGATAGCTCGTCGGAGGACGGGTTGATGTTGAGGCCGCAGTCGGCGAAGATCAGCGTACCGTCGGTGCCGAACTGCGGGGTGTCGGTGCACATCACGAAGAAGGCCGAGACCAGCTTGGTACCCGGGGCGGTCTTAAGGATCTGCAGCGCGGGGCGCAGGGTGTCGGCGGTGGAGTGGCAGGCGCCGGAGACCAGGCCGTCGGCGTCACCCATCTTGACCATCATGGTGCCAAAGTAGGTGGCGTCCATCACCTGGGCGCGAGCCTGCTCGATGGTGACGCCCTTCTTGGCGCGGAGCTCGGCAAACTTCTGCGCGTACTCCTCGTGCTTCTCGGCATTGCGCGGATCGATGACGGTGGCGCCGGGAACGTTGATCTCGTCGGGGTTGCCCAGGATGACGATTTTTGCCAGGCCCTCCTCGATGATCTTGGTGGCCGCGACGATGGTGCGCGGATCCTCGCCCTCGGGCAGGACGATCGTCTTAAGGTCGGCCTTGGCGGCAGACTTCATACGGTTAAGGAAATCGCTCATGTTACTCCTTACAAGCGTTTCACTAAGCTCCAGGCGCCCGGCTGTTCACGAATAAACCCGCTGCTAGCGGGTTTACCTTTCAAATTTGTACGCCGCGGTGCTTGAGCTTTCCTTGTGTGGCAAGCTCATTATAGGACGCATTAGCGCTATAATCGCTCTGATAAATATGTCTCGAAGAATGTTCGAGAAAAGCCCAGCTAACGAGCCCGTGGCTTTTGACAAGGAGTATCGATGCAGATTACCTCAGGCCTGCCTGAAGGCTTTAACGCCGGCGCGTACGACATGATTGTCGTCGGTGCTGGATATGCCGGTGCCGTTTGCGCCCGCCGTCTTGCCGAGACCATCGGCTATCGTGTTGCCGTTTTGGAGCGCCGTAGCCACATTGCGGGCAATGCCTATGACTGCACTGACGAGGCCGGAATCCTGATCCACGAGTACGGTCCGCATATCTATCACACCTTTAACGAGCGCGTGCACAATTTCCTGTCGCGCTTTACCAAGTGGACGGATTATCAGCACAAGGTGCTCGCCAACATCAACGGCACCCTTATGCCCGTGCCCTTCAACCACGCGAGTCTCAAGCTCGCCTTTGGTGACGAGCGCGGCGAGGAGCTGTATCAGAAGCTCGTGGAGACCTTTGGCAAGGATGTCAAGGTGCCCATTATGGAGCTGCGTAAGAAGAACGACCCCGACTTGGCCGAGGTCGCTGATTACGTCTACGAGAACGTCTTTTTGCATTACACCATGAAGCAGTGGGGCCAGACGCCCGACCAGATCGATCCCTCGATCACCGGCCGCGTTCCCGTCTTTGTGGGCGATGATGACCGCTACTTCCCGCAAGCTCCCTTCCAGGGCATGCCGCAGGACGGCTATACCGCGCTGTTCGAGCATATGCTCGACCACGATCTGATTGATGTGTTCTGCGACGTGGACGCCCGCGACCTCTTCGAGATCGATGAGACCACCGTCAAGGTCGACGGCAAGGTCTATGGCGGCGAGATCGTCTACACCGGTCCGCTCGACGAGCTGTTCGACCTCGACCTGGGCGCTCTGCCGTACCGCACGCTCGACATGAAGTTCGAGACGCTCGATATGGATCAGTTCCAGCCCGTGGGTACCGTCAACTACACCACGAGCGAGGATTACACGCGCATTACCGAGTTCAAGAACATGACCGGTCAGGTTCTGCCCGGCAAGACCACCATCATGAAGGAGTACTCCAAGGCCTATACGCCCGGCTCGGGCGAGACGCCGTATTACGCCATTCTTGAGCCCGAGAACCGTGAGCTCTATGAGCGCTATCTTGAGCGCGTCCAGAACCTGACAAACTTCCACCCGGTGGGTCGTCTGGCCGAGTATCGTTACTACGATATGGATGCCGTGACCAATTCCGCCCTCGATCTTTCGGATGAGATTATCGCCTGCCATGCATAAAGTCATAACATTCGGTATTCCCTCGTATAACGCCGCTAAGGACATGGACCATTGCATTACCTCCATCTTGGAGGGGAGCAATTATGCCACCGATATCGAGATTATCGTGGTGGACGACGGCTCCAAGGATGAGACGGCCGCCAAGGCCGACGAGTGGGAGGCCCGTTATCCTGGAATCATCCGCGCGGTGCACCAGGAGAATGGCGGCCACGGTATTGCCGTCCTTTCGGGTCTGCGCGAGGCGCAGGGCACCTACTACAAGGTTGTCGACTCGGACGACTGGCTTGACGGCGCTGCCCTTTCGACCATGCTGTCGATTCTGCGCGGCTTTGAAGAGCGCGACCAGCGCGTTGACCTGTTTATCTCGAACTACGTGTACGAGAAGGTTTACGAGGGTACGCATACGGCCATTGGTTACAAGTTTGCCTTGCCTCGAAAAAAGATCTTTACCTGGGACCAGATTGGCCATTTCCGCCTGGACCAGAATCTGCTCATGCACAGCCTGTGCTATCGCACGGATGTGCTGCGCGAGTCCAACCTTCCCATGCCGCCGCACACGTTCTATGTGGACAACATCTACGCCTACGTGCCGCTGCCGCGTTGCAAGACCATGTACTACGCCGACATCGACCTCTATCGCTACTTTATCGGTCGCGAGGGCCAGAGTGTCAACGAGGCCACGATGGTCAAGCGTCTCGATCAGCAGTTCCGTGTGACGCGCATCATGATGGAGTCGTACCACCTGTACAGCGATGTCGAGTCGTCGCGTCTGCGTTCGTACATGATGGGTTATTTCACTATGATGATGGCGATCTGCTCGGTGCTCACCAAGCTTTCCGAGGAAGATTGCGCCGACGAGCGCCTAAAGACGCTGTGGAATGATTTGAAGGCCTATGACGAGCGTATGTATCGTCGTGCACGTTACGGTGTGGTCGGCTTCTTCACCAACCTCCGCGGTCGTGCCGGAGACAAAACCACACTCGGCCTATACCGTCTTGCCTCAAAGATCTTCAAATTCAACTAACTGCCGAGTAATCGCTGCTGTTAGGTTGACTGGGCCCCTTGGCCTTTAGTTTGCTACTGCGAACAGTCCTGCTCGCACGGAAAGCACATTAAGTGCTTTCCGGCTCGTGCGGAACTTGTATCAAACTAAAGGCCAAGGGGCCTCTGCTATAAGAATCGATTGTCAGGTTATTTGAATTTGAAGATCTTCGACGCGCGGTACATAGGGGCCTGGGCTGAAAAGAATCTGGTTGGTAGGTTGCCCGGTGGGGCTTGGTTATGTTTGTCGCGAGTTCCGCACGAGCCGAAGAGCACTTAATGTGCTCTTCGTGCGAGTCAGGACTGTAGAGCAGCAAACATAACCAAGACCCACCGGGCAACCGGACGAGCTAGTTTACTTCGCGGCGCCGGGGATGCCGTGGGAGGTTTTGGCGGTTTTGGCTCCGTTTACGATGGCGGTTTGCAAAGCCCTTACGGCGAGCATGCCCAGCAGGTCTAGGGGAACGGCGGCGCTTGCCTGGGCGCCCAGTTTGCCGCTGGCGAGGGTGTAGATGGTGTCGCCGTCGTTGGTGGTGTGCGTGGGACGGATGGCGTGTGCGTAGGCGTCTGCGGCCATCTGGGAGACCTTGGTGGCCTGGGCCTTAGTGAGCTCCATGTTGGTGACGATGCAGCTGATGGTGGTGTTGGTGCGGTCGAGCGGCATCTGCATGGATCCGGCGGCGGCAAAGGCTGCGAGTTCCATGTCGACGATCTGGTCGCTATCGGCTGCGGCGCGCATACCGGCGACCCACTCGCCGGTGAAGGGGTCGACAACGTTGCCGCAGGCGTTGACCGAGACCACGGCGCCCACCTTGATGGGGCCGAGCGCCACGGCGGCAGCGCCAAGGCCGGCCTTCATGCAGGTGGCGGGGCCCATGAGCTTACCCACGGTAGCGCCCGTGCCGGCGCCTACGTTGCCCTGTTCGAGCTTGGTGGGGGTGTGGTCGAGCGCCTCGCGCACGGCGGCGATGCCGGCCTCAATGTCGGGACGCACCGTGGGGTCGCCAAAGGCAAGGTCGAAGATACAGCTGGAGCACACGATGGGCACCTGCGTGGGGCCGACGGGCAGACCAATGCCGCGGCTCTCGAGTTCGCGGGCCACGCCGCTTGCAGCCTCGAGGCCAAAGGCCGATCCGCCCGAAAGGCAGACGGCGTGGACCTTATCGACGGTGTTTTCGGGACGCAGCAGGTCGGTCTCACGCGAAGCGGGGGCACCACCACGTACGTCAACGCCGCCGGTGGCACCCTCGGGCGCCACGATTACGGTGCAGCCGGTGCCAGCCTCCTCGTCCGTATAGTTGCCAAAGCAAAAGCCATCGACATTGCAAACATCGATGGCTTCGAGCAGTGTGTCCATGTGTTCTCCTATCGGTTTTCCGCCGGGCCTTATGCCCGGTCGGGATCCGTACGGTACGGCAAAATTGTAGGCGCTGGGGGATACCCAGCGCCAGAGCAATTACGAGAGTTTTTGAATCGCGCGTGCGACGCGAGCGATGGGCAAGCCCACCACGCTGTAGAAGTCACCCGAAATATCGTGCACAAGCATGCGGCCGCCTGTGCCTTGGATGCCGTAGGCCCCGGCCTTGTCCATGGGTTCGCCGGAGGCAACATAGCGCTCGATCTGCTCTTCGGTAAGCTCATAGAACGTCACGTCGGTCACATCGACAAACGACAGGCTCTCGGCGGCATGCGGAGCTGTAGCGTCGCCGGCTTTAACGATGCAGACGCCGGTTGCGACCTGGTGCGTGCGGCCCGAAAGCTCGCGGAGCATGGTGCGCGCCTCGTCCCCGTCTGCCGGCTTGCCCAAAATTTGGCCGTCAAAGGTGACAATAGTATCGGCCGCGACGGTCAGTTCGTTGGGCTCGGCATGTTCGGCCGTGACGGCAGCGGCTTTGGCACGCGCCAAGCGCTCGACGAGTGTAAGCGGAGCTTCGCCATCAAAAGGCGTTTCGTCGATATCTGCGGGAATCACGCGAATGTCATAGCCCGCCTCGCGCATCAACTCGATGCGGCGCGGTGATTGCGAAGCCAAAATCATAGCTGAATGCCCTCGGCGACCTTCTCGACGGCCTTGTCGCCGGCGAGCGTGCGCAGCAGCTCAAGCGCAAAGGGGAGCGACTGGGCCATGCCGCTGGCGGTGATGATGTTGCCGTCTTGCGTAACCTTCTCGCCGGTATAGGCGCCTTCGGGGAAGCTTTTCTCAAAGCCAGGGAAGCACGTGGCGTGGCGCCCCTCGAGTAGGTCGAGCTCGCCCAGGATAAACGGGGCAGCGCAGATGGCGGCAACGTGCTTGGTCGCGGCGAACTCGCAGACCACGTCGCAGACGCGCTGATCGGCACGCAGGTTGGTGGCACCGGGCAAGCCGCCGGGCAGCACGACGCAGTCGTACTCGTCAAAGTTGATCTCATCAAAGAGCGCATCGCAGGTCACGGGGATCTGCAGCGAGCTTACGACCTCACGTGTGGGCATAATCGAGACGAGCGTGGCACGCACACCGCCGCGACGCATGACATCGACCATGGTCAAGCATTCAATAGTTTCAAAGCCATCGGCGGCGAGAACGGCAACGCTGGGCATGAGGGTTCCTTTCATAGGCGGCATACAATTAGCCGTCTTATACCCCGAAGACCTCCGCTTGCCACGCTCGATTTCTCAATGATTTATCTGAGCAATGATTGAGTGGCTAGTTGCGCCTAAGGTGGACGACGGTCTCGCAGTGGAAGGTTTGTGGGAACAGATCGACTGGCGTGATCTTTACGGGGGAGAAGGTGCCTTCTTCGACAAAGCGTTTGAGATCGCGCGCCAGGGTGGCCGGGTCGCAGCTCACGTAGGCTACATCGCGAGCACTCGTGCTGGCGATAAGGTCGATCGCCTCGGGGGCGAGGCCTGCGCGCGGCGGGTCGACCACCAAGACGTCGGCATCCTGGTCGGGGAACTCGCGCACCGCGTCTCCGCCAATGACGTCGACGTTATCAAGCTTGTTGATCTCCAGGTTACGGCGCAGGTCGCGCACGGCCGGGCCGTAGGCCTCGACGGCGGCGACGAAGTCGCAGCGGCGGGCGAGCGGCAGGGTAAAGGTTCCGGCGCCGCAGTACAGGTCCACGGCAAGCTCGTCTTCTTGCGGGTCGAGCGCTTCCATGACAAGCTCGATCAAAATCTCGGCACCCTTGGTGTTGACCTGGAAAAAAGACGGGGCAGACAAGCGCATCTGGCCCTCGGCGATATTCTCGGTCCATGAGCCCTCTCCGGCGAGCATTTCGACCTTGGAGACACGGCGGGCCTTCTTTTCGCCCTTGCTCATCACGCGCACGATGCTCGTGGGATGAGCGGCGTCCGCCAGCACGCGGGAGACCTGCGAGCGCGGAAAAGAGCCTGTTGGCGTCCAGAGTGCAACCTCGAGCGCCTTGGTGCGGCGCGATGCACGAATGCCCACGCGTTCGAGTCCCAAGTCATGGCTGCCGCTTAGATAGTTGAGTGCGCCGACGACCGATTTGAGCGCCTTGGGAAAACGTTTATCGAACAGCGGGCACGCATCGACGGTCACGATTTTGCTGGGGTCGACACCGTGCATGCCAAGGCGCACGCGACCGTTGACGACGGTCGGTTCGAGCTCGATTTTATTGCGGTAGCCCCAGTCGTCCTTGGTGTGGCAGATGGGCTGTACCAACTCATCGACCTGCTCAGGAGCGAACTTGCCGATGCGCTCGAGCGTGGAGCGCAGGTTTTGCTCCTTGGCGGCGAGCTGTGCCGTGCGTGAGAGATTGCCCCACGAGCAGCCGCCGCAGATGCCCACGTAGGGGCAGGGAGGCTGAATGCGATCGGGGCTTGGCTCCAGAATCTCGGTGGTGCGGGCGCGCATGAACGACTTGCCGTCCTGTACGACCTCGGCCTCGACGGTGTCGCCTGCCACGGCGCCCTGCACAAAGACGGCTTTGCCGTTGTCGGCGTGCGCCAGCCCGTCGGCGCCGTAGGTCATCGATTCTATAGTGAGCTTCATATCCCTGCCTGTCATTCGTGTTGTTGCTCGCACCATGGTAGCAGGGAAAAGCGCCCCGCATCCGAGGCTTTCCTCAAATGCGGGGCGCTTCTACAAACTGCTTCTACAAACGACTATTTCGTCTTGCCGGTAATGAGCGTCTTAAGACCCAGGCCGATCAGGCCCAGGCCCATGCGCACACGACCGGGGCGATGGCGCTCGATGGCCTTGGTCTTGCCGGCGGGCTTATCGCGACGGGCGCTCGTCTCGGGTGCGGGCTTAGCTGCCTGCGGCTCGGGCTGAGGTGCAGGTGCGGGCTCGGGCTCAATGACGGTCGCCTGGACCTTCTGAACCTCGGGTGTGGCCGGCTGCGGCTTAGGAGCAGGGGCGGGCTTTGCCTCAATGACGGGCTCGGGCGCGGCCTCGGCGTTGCGGTAGGCACGCTCCAGCAGGGCTTCCTGCGAGTTGAAGGGTTTCTCACCCTCTGCGCGCTCCACGGGGACCCAGGTGCCGTCGCTCGTGAGGCTGCGGGCCTTCACGTTGTCGCGCAGCTGCATGCTCATGTACTCGTGCACCAGGGCGCGGCAGGTGGGGTCGAGCACGGGGAAGGCGATCTCCACGCGGTGCTCGGTGTTGCGCGTCATCATGTCGGCCGAGCTCAGATAGATCATGTCCGAGTCCACGCCAAAGGCGTAAACGCGCGCATGCTCCAAAAAGCGTCCGACGATAGAACGGACATGCACGTTCTCGGTCTTGCCAGGAACGCCCGGCTTGAGGCACGAGATGCCGCGGATGATCATGTCCACGCGGACTCCTGCGCACGATGCCTCGGCGATCTTGTCGATGACCTCGCGGTCGGTGAGCGAGTTGAGTTTAAAGAACACGCGGGCGGGCTCGCCGGCGAGGGCGCGCTGGATCTCGCGGTCAAGCCCGCGCATGATGAGCGGTTTCAGTCCGACGGGCGCCACACCCAGGAAGCGGTAATCGCCGCGCAGGTTGCCCAGCGACAGGTTGCGGAAGAACAGGTTGGCGTCCTCGCCGATGCCGGGGTGAGCGGTCATGAGCATAAAGTCGCTGTAGAGTTTGGCCGTCTTCTCGTTAAAGTTGCCGGTGCCCAGCAGCGTCAGGCGCGTTAGCGCCATGCCCTCGCGATAGGTGAGCTGGCAGATCTTGGAGTGGCACTTAAAGCCCTCGGAGCCGTAGATGACGGTGCAGCCGGCCTCTTCCAGGCGCTCGGCCCACTCGATGTTGTTCTGCTCGTCAAAGCGCGCGCGGAGCTCCATGAGCACCGTGACCTCTTTGCCGTTCTCGGCGGCATCGATCAGTGACTCGCACAGGCGGCTCTGCTTGGCCACGCGGTAGAGCGTGATGCGCAGTGAGATGCACTCGGGGTCGTAGGCGGCCTCGTGCACCAGATCCAGGAAGGGGTTCATGGCCTCATAGGGATAAAAGAGCAGCTTGTCGTGCTGAAGTACCTGCTCGCGGATGGAGCGGGTCATATCGATGGTGGGGTTGGGCTGCGGCTTAAACGGCGTAAAGAGCAGCTCGTTGCGCAGGTGCTCGGGAATCTTGCCCTCAATGCCAAAGACGTAGCCTAGGTCGAGCGGGATATCGCAGGTAAAGACAGAGCGGCGCGAAAGCTCGAGCGCCTTGCGGATGGTCTTGAGCGTCGCCTTCTCGAGCGACCCCGAGACCGCGAGCACCACCGGCTGCAGGCGCAAGCGTTTCTTGAGGATGCGCTTCATGTGCTGACGGTAATCCTCTTCCTCCTCGACGCCCTCGCCGTCCGGGTCGATGTCGGCGTTGCGGGTGACGCGGATGAGCGCGCGGTCGAGCGGCTTATAGGAGCCAAAGCAGCTGTCCAGGCAGGCGAGGATGACGTCCTCGAGTAAGATGTAGGAGTAGGTGCCGGTGGGCGAGGGGATCTCGACCACGCGGTTCATCGAGGTGGGAATCTCGATAAGGCCCAGCAGACTCTCCTCGTCGGTGACGCCGTCCAGGCCGCAGGCCAGGTAGAGTGCGCCGTTGCGCAGGTTGGGGAAGGGGTGGCGCGGGTCAATCACCAGCGGTGAGATGACCGGCGACACGTAGGCCTGGAAGTAACGGGTTACAAAGGTGCGCTCCTCGGGCGTAAGCGAATCGATGCGGGCGCGGTGAACGCCCAGGGTGTCGAGCTTGCCCTCGATGCTCTTAAAGATGGACTCCCATCGGGTAAGGAGCCCGGGCAGCTCTGCCATGACAGCATCGACCTGTTCGGAGGCGGTCATATTGCTCTTGTTGTCGACAGGCTGTTTTTTGAGCTCTGCCAGATCGGACAGGCCGCCCACGCGCACCATGAGAAACTCATCGAGGTTAGACTCGAAAATCGACACGAACTTTAGCCGCTCGAACAGCGGAACGGTCTCGTCGAAGGCTTCGTC
>JAHYYK010000049.1 GCA_019425005.1 Collinsella sp. | reverse complement strand
CCAGGCCGAGAAGCTCAAGGGTCTGGATCCCGAGACCACGCTCGTGATCATCGTTTCCAAGACCTTCACCACGCTCGAGACCCTCACCAACGCCCGCGAGGTCAAGACCTGGATGCTCGAGCAGCTCAAGGCTCAGGGCGCCATCGACGGCTCCGATGAGCAGAACGCCGAGGCCGTGGCCAAGCACTTTGTCGCCGTTTCCACCGCACTCGAGAAGGTCGAGGCCTTCGGCATCGACCCCGCTAACGCTTTTGGTTTCTGGAACTGGGTCGGTGGCCGCTACTCTGTCGACTCCGCCGTGGGCCTGTCGCTGATCGTCGTGCTCGGCCCCGAGCGCTTCCAGCAGTTCCTCGAGGGCTTCCACGCCATCGACGAGTACTTCTGCAACACGCCGCTCGAGAACAACGCCGTCGCGCTGATGGGCCTGCTCAACGTCTGGTACGTCAACTTCTTCGGTTCCAAGAGCCACGCCGTGCTGCCGTACTGCCAGTACCTGCACCGTTTCCCGGCCTACCTGCAGCAGCTCACCATGGAGTCCAACGGCAAGCACGTCCGCTGGGACGGCAGCGCTGTGACCTCCGATACCGGTGAGATCTTCTGGGGCGAGCCCGGCACCAACGGTCAGCACGCCTTCTACCAGCTGCTGCACCAGGGCACCGTGGTGGTTCCGGCCGATTTCATTGCCTTCGCCAATACCGCCAACCCTGCGACCGACAGCGGTCAGGACGTGCACGAGCTGTTCCTGGGCAACTTCCTGGCCCAGACCAAGGCGCTCGCCTTTGGTAAGACGGCCGATGAGGTGCGCGCCGAGGGCACGCCCGAGCAGATCGTCCCGGCCCGCTGCTTTGAGGGCAACCGTCCGACGACCTCGATCTTCGGTGACACGCTGACCCCGTTTGCGCTCGGCGAGCTCATCGCCCTGTACGAGCACATCACGTTTGTCGAGGGCACGGTCTGGGGCATCGACTCCTACGACCAGTGGGGCGTTGAGCTGGGCAAGCAGCTTGCCAAGCAGATCACCCCGGCCTTCCACGACGACGCTGCCAAGGCCGAGCAGGACGCTTCGACCCAGGCGCTCATCGAGTTCTACCGCGCTCACCGCAAGTAGTTTTTACGGCCGAGCTGGCTTATGGCTGAAAGGGGCCCGTATCCGTTGGGATACGGGCCCTTGCTATTTGGATAGGATGGAATGTATCGGGAGGCGCCTCGACGGGCATCGCAATCGTCGAAGGCGCGCCGTTCATGTTCGGGACAATATGACTTTTTACCCGTTGCAGACAGAGCCGCCGTGGGTGTTCTGTATGATGGCTCAGACAAGGTTGTTCAATGATGGGGAGGCATATATGGCAATCAAAGCCATCGCAATGGATATCGACGGTACACTCACCAACGACCAAAAGGTCATCAGCCCGCGTACGCGCGAGAAACTGCTCGCGGCGCAGGAGTCGGGCATTAAGCTTATCTTGGCTTCGGGTCGTCCCGCATGGGGGCTGCATGCCTTGGCGCAGGAGCTCGACCTTCAGAACCATGATGGTCTGCTAGTTGCCTTTAATGGCGCGCACGTCGTCGATGCTCAGACCGACGAGGTGCTGTTCGATCAGGCTATGCCTGCCGACGAATTGCATCGCCTGATTGATCACCTGCGTAATTTTGACGTGATCCCCATCATCTCGCTCGGTCGCGATTTGCACGTCGAGGACTCGTACCATTGCATGATCACGCTGCCTGACGGCTCGCAGAAAAACATCGTCAAATACGAGCGCGATGCGTGCGACCTTAAGATTCGCGAGGTCGAGAGCCTGCATGAGGTCGTGGACACTTATCCCGTGGACAAGCTGCTGACGGCGGGCGATCCGGCCTACCTGCAGGCGCATTACGAGGAGATGTATGCGCCCTTTAAGCAGACGCTTTCGGGCATGTTTACGGCCGACTGGTACTTTGAGTACACGGCGCCCGGTATCGATAAGGCCCGTGCGCTCGAGGGTGCCCTGCCCAAGCTCGGCATCGATGCCAGCGAGGTCGTATCGTTTGGCGACGGCCAGAACGACAAGTCTATGATCGAGTGGGCTGGTACCGGCGTCGCCATGGGTAACGCTGTCGATGAAGTCAAGGCCGTGGCCCAGATGGTGACCGCCAACAACAACGAAGACGGTATCGCGGTAGCACTTGACCAGCTGCTGGGTTAGAATCGCCGATAGTGCATGGTTCGGGCGTCCGCTTGCGGGCGCCCTTTTGTTAGGGAGGGTGCCGTGTCCGCATTTCCGTTCGACGCCGTTATCTTTGACATGGACGGCGTCATTGTCGATACCGAGTATTACTACCTGGGGGAGACTGCCGCGTTTGCCAAGGAGCTTGGGTTGAATCTGACCCAAGAGGAGTTGAACGGGCAGGTTGGTACCTCACATCAGTTCTTCCTGCATATGCTAGTCGATTGGTTTGAGCGCGCCGGTAAAGGGCACTTCACTGGCGAGGAGGCATTGGCCCGTTGGGACGAGTGGGCGCATAAGCGTCCGCGTGACTACCAGGCTTTGATTAACCCGGGCGCTGTGGATACGATTCGAGAGTTGCCGCGCCGCGGCGTTCGCGTGGCGCTGGCGAGCTCGTCTCCCATGGACAGCATCGAGGAAGTACTCGATGCATGTGGTCTGTCGGATGCCTTTGAGTACGTGGTGAGCGGCGAGCAGTTTAAGGAGAGCAAGCCCGAGCCCGACATCTACCTGCATGCGCTGGACCTGTTGGGGCTGCCTGCGGTCCGTTGCTGCTGCGTTGAGGATTCGGTGCCTGGCATCACTGCCGGCAAGCGAGCGGGTCTGACGGTAATCGCCAAGCGCGAGGAGCGGTTTGGCTTTAGCCAGGATGCTGCGGACAAGATCATCGACCAGCTGCCGGAACTGCTTGAGCTTTCTTAGGAGCGCGGTAGTTGCGCGTTTTTCGGGTCTGATGAGTAAATAGCCGACATTTTGGTGCGACACCTAGCATACTTTAAGCTAATGCGGGCTTAAGGACTTGTTGAATGCCCCTAAGTCCGTTTTAGGCTTAATTGTGCTTGGAGAGGGTATATGCCACCGACTGAAGGGCTAACTGACGGTAAAGCAGCGATACCGCTGTACCAACAGGTTATCGATATCATCAAAAACGAAATCAACTCCGGTGCCTACAAGGCAGGTGCGCGGATACCCAACGAATTCGAATTGGCTGAGAGCTATAAAGTTGGCCGCGTTACCGTGCGACGCGCTATTGAGGAGCTCGTCCAACAGGGCTATCTAACGAAGCGACAGGGGAAAGGCACGTTTGTCAATGCCCCCAAGCTCAAGCGCAAGATTCGCCAGAAGGATGACGTCCAGAGTTTTTCGGACGCATGCCGCGTTAACGGAATGGAACCGGGGGCGCGTGTCATTTCGAGAAAGATGCTGCCGGCGGATTCCACCGAAGCACAGTTCTTTGGTGTTCCCGTTGGAACTGACTTGATCTGCGTTGAGCGCGTGCGTACTGCCGATGGCGTCCCTGTCATGCTCGAGAACAACATATATGTTTACGAGGACAACGCCTATCTATCAACGGCACCTCTATCTAACCAATCCATTTTTGAGTTCGTGCGCAACCTGACGGGCCGCACGCCCGCGTTTACCGACCCATGCACGCTTGAGATCGCGTGTGCGTCGCCCGAGGTCGCTCGGTTGTTGGCAGTTCCCGTTGGCGAACCCTTGTTTTATATGGAAGCCTTCTTTTTCGATGAGCAGCGGCGGCCGTTTATCATCGGTCGTCAGCGGATCGTTGGGTCTCGCTACGTTTTTGACATCTAGGACATTGCGTATGAAAGCGCCCGGTGGATCATCTCACCGGGCGTTTCCATACCGTTCACGGCGCAAACGCAACCGTTCAACCGCGTTGCGGCAATCAGTTTGAAATTATCTTGATGGCGAGAAAAGCTGCTGGTAACCTATAGAACGTCATAGAACGTTTGCCTTGTGCAAACGTTGAAGCGAGATGCGATGCAGTCTCGAGTTCTTTGGAGGTATCTATGTCAGATACGAAGGCGAAGAAGACAAACAGACGTTTTAAGTTCAAATTACCGCATGTCTATACGATCATGTTCTTGCTGATCGTTGTCTTTGCGGTCTTGACTTGGATCGTTCCCTCTGGTCAGTATCAGCGCAAGACGATTTCGACAGCGGCGGGCGAGCGTGAAGTCGCCGTTGCTGGAACCTATGAACAGGTCGATAAGAACTACACCGATTCCGAGACCGGCGAGACCATCAATCTGGGGCAGGATATCTTCGCGGTCCTGCAAGCGCCCACTAAGGGCATCCAGGAGGCTGCCGACGTCGTTGCGTTCGTCTTATTGATTGGCGGGTCGTTCGCAATCATCACCAAGACCAACGCTTTGAATGCCGGCATGAGCCGCGTGATTAAAAAGCTCAAGAACAAGGACATCCTCATCATTCCCATCACGATGACGTTGCTGTCCATTTGCGGCACCACGTTTGGTATGTCTGAGGAAGCCCTGCCGTTCTATGCCATCTTCATTCCCATCATGATGGGTATCGGTTATGACTCGATGACGGCATTCATCATCTGCTTCCTTGGTCCTAACCTGGGATATTGCGCTTCGACCATCGATCCGTTTAATGTTTTGATCGCCCAGGGCATCATTGGCATCGAGGGCAATCCGCAACTGTGGCTGCGCGCCGTTTCTTGGGTCATCTTCACTGCCGTCGGTATCGCATGGGCCATGCGCTACGCCATGCGCGTCAAGAAAAACCCCGAGTCGTCCATTACGTACGAGGACGATAAGCTCAAGCGTATCGAGTTTTCCGTGACCGATGCCTCCATCGAGGAAGAGTTCACTACCCGTCAGAAGCTCGTGCTTATCGATTTTGCTTGCGGTATGGGCATTATCGTCTGGGGTCTTGTTACCCAGGGTTGGTACATGAATGAGATTTCCGCCGTGTTCCTTGGCATGGGCTTGCTTGCCGGTATCCTGGGCGGTCTTGACCAGCAGACGATTGCTGAGGAGTTCGTTAAAGGTCTCGCCGACTTTGCGTACGCCGCCATCGTTATCGGTATCGCTCGCGGTATTCTGGTCATCGCCGAGGGCGGCATGATCATCGACACCATCCTCCAGGCGCTCGCTACTGCGCTCGCCGGTGCGCCCGCCGCCGTCTACACCACGTTTATGTATATCGTCCTTGGCCTGCTCTCTTTGCTGGTTCCCTCGAGTTCTGGCCTGGCGGCACTCACCATGCCCGTTATGGGCCCCCTGACCGAGCTCATGGGCCTCAATCCCGAGGCGGCCGTTACCGCGCTCCAGTTTGCCAACCAGACCATCAACACCATCAGTCCCGTGGCGGGCATGACGGTTGCCGGCCTTGGCGTGGCTAAGATTTCGTTTGGCCAATGGTGGAAGACCATTTGGAAGTTCTTCATCTTCATGGTCGTCTTTGGCCTGATCGTAACGGCAATTTCTGGCATGCTTCCGGCGTAGGTGGTTGTGATGTCTGATCGTTTGACGGTCCTGACGTCTAAGAGCGTCTTTACCGGTACGGGGGACCTGCCGTTTGAAGGTTTCGTAGCGGTCCGTGGCAATCGAATTGAGGCTGTTGGCACCAAGTGTGAGCTAGCTTCGTATTTGACCCAGGCGGACGAGGTAGTTGACCTGGGCGACCGCACCGTCATGCCTGGCCTGATCGATGTGCATACCTTCTATACAGGCTGGGCGCTGCGGACGTTGGGGCCTGATCTGTCCGGCATCGCTGATGCCAAAGAGGCCGTGTCGCTCTTGCGTGCATGGAAAGAAGATCATCCGGATTGCGCGGCGGCTTTTGGCCACAACCTACCCGAAACGTTGGCATCGGATGCCGAGAACGCAAATACGGCGGCTGTGTTTGACGATTGTTTTGGCGATATCCCTGTCGTCTGCTTTACACCGGGTGCGGAGACCTGCGTTCTCAATGCTGCCGCCAGTGCGCGATACGGCTTCACACCCCAGGCGTGCTATGCCGAGAAGATCTGGCGCATGATGAGCGATTTCCTCGCGCTGCCCGAGGTACGTGCGGGGTATTCGGACTACATGAGCATGCTTAACGAGCGCGGCGTTACCGCCATCAAGGAGATGGCGTTTGATGACTACTACGGTTTTGCCGACGAAATGGCTCGCCGTGAAGAATCTGGTGAGCTGACGGTTCGCGTCTCTATGATGTCGCAGCCGGTGGGTGCCGGTGCAAATCTGTCGTATGCTCGCGAGGCACGAGAGCGCTTTCGGGGACCGTTCGTTCGTTTTTCTGGCTTCAACCGTATGACCGATCGCGGCGTATGGGCGGGGCTTGCCGAGATGATTGACCCCTATGAGGACACGGCCGATGCGGGAGCTGCCGGCAAGACGGTTGTCGAGGAGCCCGAGTGGGATCTGATTGAGAACGAGCTGCGCGCAATTGATGCTGACGGCTTCCGATATTCCTTGCATTGCCAGGGCGATGGCGCCGTTCGTCGCACCGTGGCGCTCTATGCCTCGCTGCCTCGAGACGAGCATGGACGGTTGCTTCGCCGCCATGCGATTACCGATCTCGAGAACTCTGATCCGACCGATCTTGTCGAGTTTGGCAAGTTAGGTGGAATTTGCGAGGTCTATCCGCAGATTTTGACGCTGGACCGGCGCGAGGATTGCCTGTCGATGATGCGTCGACAAATTGGCGAGACGCGACTTTTGCACAGCTGGAATCGCCGCGGCATGGAAGATTCCGGATGCACGGTGTGCTGTGGTACGGATTTGCCACTGCTGATTCCGAGCCTGGGCGAGTCAATCTACAGCGCGTGCGGTGGATACTTCGACGATGGGCTGCCCGTGAATGAGGCCAACGCGCTGACGCTTGTCGAGCTCTTGCGTGCTTGGACTGCCGGGGGCGCGTACGATCTGATGCGCGAAGACGAACTGGGTACGCTTGAGGTCGGCAAGCTTGCCGATATCTGCGTGCTCGATCGGGATGTGTTCGACCTCGATTATCGCGACGCACGCGATCTTTCGGTTGATATGACGATGTCGGACGGACAAATCGTGTTCGATCGAAATAAGGAGGCATAAGATGTCTGAATCCAAACCGACGCTGCGCCGCGAACAGATTGCGGGCATGAATATCCACTACATCATGTGGTCGCTCGATTACTTCCTTGATGTGCAGCAGCGTTTGGGCTTTGAGTCCATTGAGCTGTGGTGTGCGGAGCCGCATGTGACGCTCGACCACACGGGCTACTTTGAGGCTGAGGTCCTGGCGAAAAAGGCTGCAGACCGTGGGCTTAGGTATCGTACTCTGTGCCCCGAGAATGTTGTCTATCCTTGGCAGTACTGCGCACGCAAACCGCTGCATGAACAGCGCAGCCTGGCGTACTTTAAGCACGGCATTGAGCTTGCCGAGGTACTTGGGTGCGACCGTATGTCCGTCAACTCGGGCTGGGGCGACTGGGACGAGGACCGCGAGGAAGCCTGGAAGCGCAGCCGCGAGCACTTGTCCATTCTGGCGGAGTATGCCGGTGAGCACGGTCTGGTGCTTACGATGGAAAGCCTGCGTCCCGAGGAGAGCAACCTTGTAACGACGGTTTCCGATGCGAAGCGCATGATTGACGAGGTCGCGAGCCCGTACTTACAGCCCATGGTTGATACAACCGCGATGGGCGTTGCGGGCGAGACGCTCGAGGACTGGTTTGCCGCCTTTGGTGATGGGGCAATTCACGAGATGCACTTTATCGACGGTGACCCGTATGGCCATCTGGTGTGGGGCGATGGCAAGCACGATATGGACGCCTTCGTCGCTACGCTTAATGCCCATGGTTTCGATGGCATGCTGGGCCAGGAAATCACGGACGGGCGTTACTACGATGACCCGGCGGCGGCAGATGCCAAGAACATGGTCGCATTCGAGAAATATCTGATTGACTAAACCAACTATCGGCCACGCAGCCAACGTCATTGATTGCGGACCAAACAAGAAAGGAACTGGATATGAACGCACACGATCTGATCAAAGAGGCAATTGCCGAGAAGGGCAAGTTCGACGGCGTCTACTGGATTGCTTGCGGTGGCTCCATGATCGATTTGATCCCGGCTCATGAGCTTCTGCAGCGCGAGGCAACCACCTTCACTTCGTATATCTATACGGCTCGCGAGTTTGATATCATGCGCCCGCGCCGCTTGGGTGAGAAATCCCTGGTCATTGCTTGCAGCCACAGTGGCAACACCCCCGAGGTCGTCGAGGGCTGTGAGATTGCCCTTGCTGCCGGCGCTACGGTGATCGCCCAGACCGACAACGCTGGATCCAAGATTGACTCCGGCAAGTGGACCACGTGGGTCTACCCGTGGGGCGAGGGCGTGCCGCAGGCCGAGGTCCCCGCTGGCATTTCGCTGTCGCTTGCGGCCGAGCTGCTCGATCAGCAGGAGGGCTACGCCGATCTTGCCGATATGTATGCCGGTATCGCCGAGATGGATAAGATTCTTCCCCCGGCACGTGAGAAGGTAAATGCCGAGCTAGGCGATCGTTTTGCCAAGCTTTGCCAGGAGCACGAGTTCTTCTACATTCTGGGCAGCGGTCCCAACTTTAGCCAGACCTACGGTTTCGCTATCTGCTCTCTTATGGAGATGCAGTGGCAGCACTGCAGCTACATCCACTCTGCCGAGTACTTCCACGGCCCCTTCGAGGCTACTCAGGATGGCGTTTTTTACTTCCTGCAGATGGGCTCCAGCGAGTGCCGTGCCATGGACGAGCGCGCCCTTGCGTTCCTTAAGACGCATACCGATACGCTGATGGTGCTCGATGCCAAGGAGTACGGTATGGAAGCCGTGCCGGCGAGCGTCCGTGCCTATCTGGACCCGGTGCTGTTCTACGCCATGAACTGCGAGCTGCGTGCTGCACGCGGCAAGGTGTTTGATCACGATCCCGATTTCCGTCGCTATATGGGTGTTGTCGAGTACTAGAAGGGGCAAAGGCCATGGCATTTAACGTTAACGCGCTCGGATTTGGCGACAACGTCGTCGATCGCTACGAGCATATCCACACCATGTATCCCGGCGGCAATGCGGTGAACTTCGCCGTTTATGCCAAGAAATGCGGTGCCGCACGCTCTGCATACATGGGCATTTTTGGCAATGACGCCGCTGCCGAGCATGTCATTACAAGCCTCGAGGATGAGGGTATCGAGCTTGACAAGTGCGAGCAGATGATTGGCGAGAACGGAGCGGCTCGCGTGACCGTCGTTGACGGTGACCGTGTCTTCCTCGGCTCCAACGAGGGCGGTATCCGTGGCGATGCGCGCTATGTTCTCGATCGCTTTGACCTTTCGTACATGAAGCAGTTCGATGTGGTTCATTCGGGCAACTATTGCTTCACCGAGCGCGAGCTGCCCAAGTTGAAGGCTGCGGGCGTCACGGTCTCTTTTGACTTTTCGGACGACTCCACCGACGAGTACTACGAGCAGATTGCGCCCTATGTCGATTTTGCTTTCTTTAGTGCGGCGGATGCCGCGAGTGAGGACGAGATTCGCGAGCGTCTGGCATGGGTGAAGGATCTGGGTCCGCGTTTTGTGTCGGCTACGGCGGGCGCCGAGGGCTGCATCGCTTACGACGGCGAGCGTTATTACCGCCAGCTGGCTAAACCGGTAACGGACATGAAGGACACCATGGGGGCGGGCGACTCGTTCCTCACCTCGTTTTTGATGTGCTATCTCGATTCCGCCAAGCGTGGTGAGGGTGGCGCCGAGGCCATCGAGCGCGCGCTCGACTTTGCTGCCGGGTTTGCCTCGACCGTGTGCGGCATGGAAGGTTCTTGGGGCCACGGAGCACCAATCGTCGAATAGCTTAAGAAAGCGTACGGCGGTCTGGCTATGAGGCCTTGGACAGCCGATGCAAAACAATAAGCGAAACGCGAAAAGGGGGCTCGCCATGTGGTGGGTCCCCTTTTGAACATTGGAGAAGACCATGGGTATTAAAGCATGTGCGGCTGGTTTTTGCTGTGCGGACGTCTATCAAAACATCGGCGTGTTCTATCCGACTGGTAATGGCATTGACTGGGGTATCCATCTTGCACGAATGGGCGTTTCGGTATCCGCCGTGTCGGTTGTCGGCAAGGACGAGTACGGAGACAAGATGAGAGAGGCGCTGGCCGCCGAGGGGTTTGATATCTCTCATCTGCGGGTGGAGGATGGCGACACCTCGGTGATGCTCATGGCATTGAAAGACGGCGTCGATCGCGTGCATCTCGAGGCAATCGATGGCGTAATGGAGACATATCGTCCGAATGAAGATGACCGGGCGTTTATCCTAGAGCATGACATCATTCATACCGACCTGTTTGGCAATTGTTTGGACCTCCTGCCCGAGTGGCATGATGCGGGCAAGACGGTGGTTATGGACTTCTCGGTGTTCAGCCAGGATCCCGAATATGCCTGCGAGAATCATTTTCCCTACGTTGACTACGCATTTATGTCGTTTGAAGATGACACTCCGGAGCTGCGGGACTGGGTACGTCACGCGCAGGAATTGGGGCCGCGCGTTGCGGTTGCCACGCTTGGCGAGAAGGGAAGCATTGCCTATGACGGTGAGCGCTTCTATGAGTGCGGGATCGTGCCGGCGGAGAAGGTCGTTAATACCGTGGGTGCCGGCGACTCGTATATCGCCGGGTTTACCAAGGGCGTGATCGATGGCCTTGATATTCCGGCGTGTATGAAGGCGGGCGCTGAGCTGTCGTCCCGAGTGATCGGTTCGTTTGAGCCGTACTAGGGTCAAATGCCTGGAAAGGAGTACGAAATGGTTATCGACATGTTGGTCCATCCTATGCTCTACGGCGAGATCTGTACGCCGGGTGATGAGCCTGATGGATTCGGTTTTTGGTCACGAGAATTTGGTATGGGGCATATGGGCCCCATGGATTGGGATGAGCTTCAAGTCGAGATGGACGTCTGCGATGTGCAGAAGAGCGTGCTCATGCCGCTCGATGTAACCACGGCATGCGGAGGGCACTTTGGCACCAATGACCAGATTGCCATGCTGGTTGCCGCACATCCCGATCGTCTGTGGGGATTTGCGAGCGTAGACCCGCAGGTGAGCGGTGCCGCAGACGAATTGGAGCGCGCCTTTACCGAGTTGGGGGCAAAGGGGCTTTGCCTGCATCCTGCAAAGCAGGGTTTTGCCCCCGATGATGCTGTGGCCGAGCCGCTTTACGAACTGTGCGAGCGCTATAACAAGCCGGTGGTTTTCCATGCCGGTATGTCTTGGGAGCCGGGCGCAGAGCTCTCGCGCAGTAACCCGCTTGCATTTGAGCACACAATCGCAACGCATCCAAATGTGCGTTTTAGTTTGACCCATTTTGGCTGGCCCTGGGTGCGCGAGACCGTGGCGATGCTGCTCAAGTATCCCAACTGCTACGCGGACACCTCTATCACTTACATCGATTCGCCCGAGGAGATGATGCAGCGTCTTTTCACGGTCGATATGGGGCCGCTGTGGTATGAGCGCGCGCTATCGCACCAAGTGATGTTCGCCAGCAATACGCCGCGCTTCCGTGCATTCAAACTCAAGCGGGCGCTCGATACCGTGCCCATGCGCGATGATGCGCGAGAAAGGCTCTACTGGGGTAATGCCCTGCGTTTTCTTGAAGGGGATGAGTGAACATGGTGACGCTCGAGACATTGAGCTATCTATCGACTGCTCCGGACCAGTTCATCGATATTACCGAGGACGTGCACGCTGCCATCGAACGCAGCTCGGTGACCAATGGCTTGGCGGCGATTATTTTGTCGCATACGACCTGCGGAATCGTGGTAAACGAGGGGCTGCCCTGCGTGGAGACGGATCTTATGGAGACGCTTGATCGCATCGCCCCACTCGATGCCCCCTATGCGCATGCACACTTCCTGCCGAGCTATGGAGCCACCGGTAACAACTCCTGTGGGCATATCAAGAGCATGATTTGTGGAAACAGTTGCTTCTTTCCCGTCCAAGATGGCCACATCGTGTGCGGAAGTGCCCAGAACATCTATCTTGCGGAGTTTGACGGTCCGCAGAAGCGAAAAGTGTACGTCGAGGTGCTGGGGGAGTAACGTCCCTGCAATAACCCTATGAAGGAGCACGTTATGTCGTTTCTAACTTCGATGTTCAAGAACGAAAAGCCGGTTATCGGAATGCTGCACCTGCGTCCTCTGCCGGGCGATCCGCTGTATTACCCGGGCGGAAGCGTATCGCAGGTCGTGGAAGCCGCCAAGCGCGATCTCGAGGCGTTGCAGCAGGGCGGTGTCGATGGCATTTTGATTACCAATGAGCTCTCGATGCCCTATGAGCAGCATGTTTCTCCCTCAACCCTTGCATCGATGGGCTATGTAATCGGGGCTCTGTCCCATGATCTGTCGACTCCTTGGGGAGCTGAGGCAATTTACGATGGTGATGCCACAATCGAGCTGTGCGCTGCCGTCGACGCGCAGTTCACGCGCTGCAATTTTTGCGGTGCCTGGGCCGGTGATCTCGGGCTGATTAACCGAGATTTCGCTCACACCATGCGTCGCAAGGCGGCGCTGCGCTTGGACGACCTCAAGCTTTTTCACTTCATCACGAGCGAGGGCGAGGTTTATCTCAACGACCGCACGACCGCGGACATTGCCGATTCACTTCTCTTTAATTGCCTACCGGATGCGATAGTCATCGGCGGTTCGGCTGCCGGTCGTGGCGCTTCGGGCGAGCTTGCCGACGAGGTCCGCGAGCGTGTTGGCGAAGTGCCCGTGGTATGTGGCACCGGTTGTCGCGAAAATACCGTGGCTGACGTATTTGCTCACTACGATGGCGCGTTTGTCGGCACGTGCTTAAAGCGCGACGGAAAGCTGGATGCCCCGGTTGATGTTGAGCGGGTGGTTCGTTTTATGGCTGCCGCTCGTACGGCGCGAGGGGAGTAGGCACCTATGGCGCTCTATCTGGGTATTGATATTGGGACAAGCGCCTCTAAAGGCGTTTTAATCGATGATCGATGCAACATCGTTTGCCAAGCCTCTTGTGGACATGAGACGGACAACCCGTGTGATGGATGGTACCAGCATGATGCTGAGGCAGTTTGGTGGGGCGATTTTTGCCGCTTGTCGCGCGAGCTGGTGATGCGATCGGGGGTTAACGCGGCGCAGATCGGATGCGTGGGCCTTTCCGCATTGGGTTGCGACTGTGTGCCGGTCGATACCGAGTGCAACGCGCTGGCGCCCGCGATTTTGTATGGAGTCGATGCACGTTCGAAGCCGCAGATTGACGAGCTCCTTTCCGAATATGGGTCAGGTCGCGCACGCGAACTTTTCGGGCACGATCCCTGCTCATCAGATATTGCTCCCAAGATCTTATGGTTTAAGGAGAATATGCCCGAGGTGCACGAACGTGCCGCGAAGTTCCTGACGGCATCATCGTTTCTATGCGCAAAGTTGACGGGGCGTTTTACGGTGGACCGTTACTTGGCGGAGGATTTTCTTCCCCTATACGACCGCTACACTTGGAGGGTTGATGCTCGGGAATGTGCTCGTTTCTGCCGGCCTGACCAGATGACGGAGGTAATGTCGGCTACCGATATTGCCGGGGTGATTACGCAGCGCGCGGCTGAGGCGACAGGGCTCGCGGCAGGGACACCTGTCTTAGTGGGAACGGGCGACTCTGGTGCCGAGGCCATTTCGACGGGTGTATTTCGTCCCGGCGATATGATGGTTCAGTTGGGGAGCACGGCGTATTTCATCTACCTAGCTGATCATATGGTCGATGATGCCCGCCTGTGGCCAGGGACGTTTATCATTCCCGGAACTTACGGGATCTGCGCGGGGACCAATACGGCGGGTGCACTCACATCGTGGCTGCGCCAAGAGCTGTATCGCGACGCCGTGGAGGCCGAGGGCCACGGTGGCCCCGATGCATATTCGGTCATGGCGCATGATGCCGCCGATGTGGCGCCGGGTGCCGATGGGCTCCTGTGCCTGCCGTACTTTGCGGGGGAGCGTACTCCGCTCAACGATCCCGAGGCACGTGGCGTCTTCTTTGGCCTGACCGGAAGGCATACGCGAGCCCATATGGTTCGCGCCGCCTTGGAAGGCGTCGCGTATACCGTTGCATCCCATGTCGACATTATCGAGCGAGAGCATGGACTGCCAATTGGGCGCATTATGCTTGTCGGAGGTGGAACCAAGAATCCAGTTTGGATGCAGGCTATCGCCGACGTATGCGGGCGCGAGGTCTCGGTTGCCAAGGTTACGGTGGGCGCATGCTTCGGTGATGCCATCATGGCAGCTCTCGCAGGTGGCGCCTATGCATCATGGGATGAACTCGCCCAAGTCCTTGGCGTTGCACAAACAATCGTGCCCGATATGGCTGCCCACGAGCTATATGCGTCGCGTCGTCATATCTTTGACGAATTGTATGCACGCAACCGTGATCTCATGCACGAATTGGTGTAATGCTGCCGAATTGTACTGCCTTCCAAAATAGGGACTGCGTTGTGCGATTCGCATGTCCCTTGGCATTTTTGCCCACAGTGGTTAGCGAAGGTCAAAAACAGAGTGCGCATTTGCTAAAACTACCGACTCGATGCGCTTTGCGTCACAGTTTTTGAGTGAGGCAATGCGCATCGAGGTCCTTGCGAGCGATTTGATGAGCGACTGCGCGCTTGTTTCTGTGTTTGGCTCGGCCGGCGCATCGGTCTCGAGCAGTAGACGGTCGAGTGGAATCTGTCGTGCGTATTCGCGTCCTCGTTTGGACGCGAGCATGCGTTCGTTGACGGAAAAATAACAGCCCGCATTACGCGCGCGGGCGAGTTCGTCCGAAGTACCGCTAAACCAGTGGAAGATGATAACGGGGGAGTCGGAGTTTGGGATGAGTGGTCCATGCGATTCGAGGACGTTCAGTACGGTTCCTGCCGAACGAACAGCGTGAATTGATATCACGCGCCCGGCAAGAGGGTGCTGCGCGAGTGCATCGCAGAGCCGGTCAAATGCCTGTGCTTGTAGCGGCTCGCTTCCGGCAAAACGAGCGGAAAAGTCGAGCCCGACCTCGCCGATATAGCGCTCTTGGGCAGCAACTTCGCAAAGCAGATTGATTTCAGCGTTGCCACATCGTCCGTCGGCGAGCCACCAGGGATGGAGGCCGATGCCGGCAAAGATATTTGAACGGCCGCAGGCGCGCTTCTTGGCGCGTGCAAAGTCGTGCGGATCGACGCCGCAGTCAAATAGAATCAGGCCCAGCGCCGTTGCCTCATCGGCAACGGCGTCCGGGTGAGCCATTAGATCAAGATGGCAGTGTGCATCAAATAACCGGGGCTCCATCTCGGCGCGCTCCGCTAGTCTAGGCGCTGGCCATCGGCGCGCACGCGCTCGGTGCCGCGGCCACTGATCTGACGGATAACCTCGCCGGCGATCATCTGGCCCATGATGGGCGGCATAAAACTGGCAGTTCCCAGCTCGGTGCGCTCGTGGATGTTGAAAGGATCGCGGGGCTGTGTCTTAACCGATTCCTCGCAGCTAAACAGTACGTGTAGGCTCTTGATTCCGCGCTTCTTACATTCTTTGCGCATAATGCGGCTCATGGGGTCACGTACCGTATCGAAGATGTCGGCAAAGCGGAGGCACTCGGGATGGAGTTTGTTGGCCCCGCCCATGGAGCTAACCAAACGGATGTCATGGTCCTGAGCATATTTGGCAATGGTGAGCTTGGCCGAGATGGTGTCGATGGCGTCGACGACGTAGTCTAGCTTGCCACCCGTCTGCTCAGAAACGCTCGCGAAGAACTCGTCGATGTTGTCGCTCAGCAGGTATTCGGTGCGCTTGATAACGCTGGCGGCGGGATTGATGTCGTGGATCATGGCTTCCATCACGTCAACCTTGCGCTTGCCGACGGTGCTGTGAAAGGCGATGGCCTGTCGATTGATGTTGCTGGGCGCGACGATATCCTTGTCCAGAATCACAAAATGACCGATGCCGCCGCGGACAAGTGCCTCGCAGCAGTTAGAGCCCACGCCTCCGCAGCCGAGCACCAGCACCGTGGCGTTGGCGAGTTTATTGAGCGCCTCGCGGCCCATGATGATCTCGAGCTTGGTGTCGCGTGTCTCGACGGGAGCTGCAGCTGCGGTTTCGGTCATAGATATCCTCCGATGGGGAAGCGGATCGAGTTTTGGCTAGTGTCATTATAGGGACTATCACGATTCCATTTGAGCCCTAGGGGCTTGTTGAAATGAGATCGGGATTGGCATAAGATGAAACAGATGGCACCCGTTGCCGCGGGTTGGCCAACTCCCAAACACGTTTGTAGCGTGAGAAGTGGCCGTCTTCGCATTACGCGGGGGCGGCTATTTCATTCGACCTCCAATGTGGATGCCGAGCTCCACGGCCGCGATTACAAGTAATAACAACGTCAGGACATCGTCAATACTCATAGTCCATCTCCTTCTTGG
>JAHYYK010000048.1 GCA_019425005.1 Collinsella sp. | reverse complement strand
AGGCCACCATCGGCCGCATCGGCGACGACAAGGTGTTCTACCTGATGAGCCGCGGCATCTCGGAGGAAGAGGCCCGCACCATGATCGTCAACGGCTTTGCCAACCCGGTCTCCAAGGAGCTGCCGCTGGAGTACGCCGTCGAGATGAACAACCTGATCAAGCTCGAGATGGAAGGAGCGATCGGATAATGAAACAGGAAACCAACACCGCTGCTACCACCCTTGAGCAGGTCAACGCGATGCCGGCTGCCACTTGGGACTGGCTGAAGATGAATCAGACCAAGCTCGAGCTCTCTGACGAGCTTGCCGCCGCTCCCGCGGAGGCCGTTGAGGTCGAAGGCTTGGGCGAGCAGTTTTCCGGCGCTGCCGACGCGTTTGGCACCGCCATGAACGCCATGGCCGAGCGCTTCCCCGAGCGCCGTGCCTCCGCCCCCGGTGATGCCGCCGACCGCGCCCGCATCACGCCCGAGACCGAGCTCGACGTGCCCGCCACCTCCGTCTACCAGGCCGGCGCCATCAAGCTCGAGGAGGAGCTCTCCCCTGCTGAAGCCTTCGAAACCGGCATGGGCGAGGCTGCCTACGCCTACTTGGCCGAGCACGCTACCAAGCGCATCGTCATCGATGTGCCCGCATACCAGCACGCCACGGTTACCGTGCGTGTGAGCGGTGTCGATGCCGCCGCGGCCATCGCCGCCATCGACATCGTCGCTCGCCCGCAGGCAACGCTCGACCTGCATATTGCCCTAGACTCTCCTGTTACCGGCGAGGGTGTCGTGGGCTCCGTGCTACGCGCGTGCGCCCACGAGTACGCCACCGTCAACGTGACCTGCACGCAGACACTCGACGACAGCTGGATCGCACTCGACGACACCGGCCTGTTCCTGGACGAGGGCGCGCGCGTCAGCGTGCAGCACACCGTCCTGGGTGCCGGCGCCAGCGCCACCGGCCTTGCCGGCGACCTGCTGGGCGACACCGCCAAGGTGACCATCGATACCGATTACCTGGGCGCCCGCGAGCAGGTGCGCGACTTTAACTACGAGCTGCGCCACCGCGGTCGCAAGACCGAGTGCGAGATCGACGCCAACGGCGTGCTGACCGGCACGTCCAAGAAGGTCTACCGTGGCACCATCGACCTCGTGCACGGCTGCAAGGGTGCAACCGGCACCGAACGCGAGACGGTGCTTTTGGCCAACAAGGGCGTCGACAACAAGACCGTTCCCGTCATTCTCTGTGACGAGGACGACGTCGCCGGCAACCACGGCGCCACCATCGGTCACGTCCGCGACGAGCAGCTGTTCTACCTCGCCTGCCGTGGCCTTGACCAAAACGCCGCCGAGGACCTGTTCATCCGCGCCAAGCTGGAGGACGCCGCGCTTTCCGCCACCGACGAGCGCACCCGCGCCGCCGTCGTCCGCCTAGGCAACAACCTGATCGACAACTTTGAAGAGGAGCTCGCATGATCGACACCGAGCACGTTAAATGCGACACCTGTACTGCCCCCGAGCCCATGGAGCTCGACGCCAGCGACGAGGCTTCGCGCGGCTGGCCCACCGTGGACATCGAGACCAACCCCTACAAGGGCCAGTTCCCGCTGTTCCAGCAGCACCCCGAGATCGCTTTCCTCGATAGCGCCGCCACCGCGCAGCGCCCTGCCCGTGTGCTCGACGCCGAACGCGACTTCTACCAGCGCATGAACGCCAACCCCCTGCGCGGCCTGTACTCGCTGTCCGTCGAGGCCACCGACGCCATCGCGAAGGTCCGCCAGCAGATCGCTGACCTCATCGGCGCCTCACAGGCCAACGAGGTCGTCTTCACCCGCAACACGAGCGAGTCGCTCAACCTGGTCGCTAAGAGCTTTGCGCCCACAGTGCTCGAACCGGGCGACGAGGTCGTCATCACCATCATGGAGCACCACTCCAACCTGATTCCGTGGCAGCAGGTCTGCCGCGAGACCGGCGCCAAGCTCGTCTACCTCTACCCCACCAAGACCGGCCAGCTCACCACCGAGGAGGTTCTTGCCAAGGTGGGTCCCAAGACCAAGATCCTAGCCGTGGGACAGGTCTCCAACGTGCTGGGCGTCGAGAACCCGGTCAAGAACCTCGGCAAACTCGTGCACAAGTACGGCGGCTACCTGGTCGTCGACGGCGCGCAGTCGCTGCCGCACATGCCGGTCGATGTGGCCGACCTGGGCGCCGACTTCTTTGCCTTTAGTGCGCACAAGGCCATGGGCCCCATGGGCATCGGCGTGCTGTGGGGCAAGATGGACCTGCTCAACGCCATGCCGCCCATGCTTACCGGCGGCGAGATGATCGATTCGGTCACCGAGCAGAACGCTGTCTGGGCTCCCGTCCCCGAGAAGTTCGAGGCCGGCACGCAGGACGCCGCCGGCATCTTCGCCACGGGCGCCGCACTCGATTACCTGGTCAACACGGTGGGTTACGAGAACATCCAGGCCCGCGAGCAGGCACTCGTCCACTATCTGATGGGCGAACTCATGCAGCTCGACTTTGTCCAGATCATCGGCTCCATCTATTGGGACAACCACCACGGCGTCGTGAGCTTTAACGTCAAGGGCATCCACCCGCACGACGTAGCGAGCATCATGGACATGGACGGCGTCTGCATTCGCGCCGGCCACCACTGTGCGCAGCCGCTGCTCACCTGGCTGGGCGTCGAGAACCTTGCCTGCTGCCGCGCCAGCGTGGCCTTCTACAACGACAAGGCCGACATCGACAAGTTCATCGCCGGCCTGCATCACGTTTGGAGCACGTTCAATGGGTAATCTGTACACCTCCACCACGTTTATGGAGCACAACTCGCACCCCGACTACAAGTACGAGATGGACGCCCCCACGCACGAGCACGACGGCATCAACCCCAGCTGCGGAGACGAGCTCACCTTGCAGCTACGTGTCGAGAACAACGTGATCGAGGAGGCCTCCTTTACCGGCCACGGCTGCGCCATCAGCCAGGCAAGCGCCGACATCATGGCCGACCTCATCACCGGCGAGACGGTCGAGGAAGCGCGTCGCTTGGCAGGGCTCTTCCTCGCCATGATCCGCGGCGAACAGCTCTCCGAGGAGGACCTGGAAGATCTGGACGAGGCCGCCCAGCTCCAGGACATCTCGCACATGCCCGCCCGCGTCAAATGCGCCGAGCTCGCCTGGCGCACCCTCGACGGCATGCTCACGGGACAAAATAATCAGTAGTATTTGTCCCAAATCTTAAGAATTTTGTTGGCCGAATCGCTTAACTTTCGCGATTCGGCCATTTTCTTTTCTGCCTTTATCTCGAGCCCTCGGCCTGCGCGTCCATCTGCGCATAAGCACGCACGATACGAGAGACGGTACTCTTGCTGACTCCCGTATACCGTTCGATCTCGCGCACCGTGTAGCCGCCATCGTGCAGGGCGAAAACGATTCCGTCTCGCCGCGAGGGTGCTACGGTCTTGAGTTCGTTGAGCGGCACACCCAGGCGCTTCGCCATCTTGTCGGCAAACGCACGCCGCTCCCACTCTGTCTCATCCATATCGTGAATCACCGGATCGGAACCATCGGGCATCGACAGAGAATAATCCAGAAACCCCTTGGCAGACTCAAAGAGCTCAAGCACACAAGAAGGGTCCGAAAATCCCCTCGTCGTATCGTTGTCATACGCTCTCAGATACTCGGCAAAGCTGCTCCAGGGATAACGCTCGATCAGGGCGATACCCGCCTCCTGCGGATTAGCGTGAACATAGCGAATGGCAGCCATTAGATAACGGTCGGTATCGAGCGAGCGCCGGTCAAAACGGTTCTGGAACAGATGACCCGTGCGCCCCGTGCGTTTATTGAACCGCCGCGCGTACGTCAAAAGCAGTCGTTGCATCGCCGCGCTCATCGTGTCCTCATAATCCGAGAGTACCAGATCCACGTGATTGCCCATAAGGCACCAGGCGATAACCGTCACGCTCGCCTCGCGGCAGCACTCGCGCATCAGCTCCAAAAACTCCCACCGGTCTTCATCGCCCTCAAAGATGGGCTGCTTGCCCGTACCGCGGGCACAAACATGGTAAAAGCCGGTAACCGTTCTCCAAACGCGCTGCATGGCGCTCCCTTCGCCTGGATCTGCTTGCCATCCAATACAACACGATTGAAGCGTGCCACCAAAACATTCACGCAAAACAATACATTCGCGCGGTCAAAGGCAATAAACAGGCGGCGAACGGCACCGTTGCAACAGGTCAGACCCCGCAACGCATACAAGAGCTGACCAAAAGCTTTCCCAAGACGAACCCCCTCTACGGAAGTTCGCGACCACAGAACATATAGTTAAACCGTTTCAATTAAAACTTCCGGACTTCTCGCTACGAAAACTGAGCCGTTCGCCGAATATTCCGTGCATTTCGCGGTATTATAGGGGCTGCATGTCATGTCCCTTTCGAAGGGTCGCCCGGCAATCGCCAGCCACGACCCCCAGACGGGACGCCAACACGATAGAGAGGAGAGGCATGCAGTACTCACAGGAAGTGGAGAACATGTGCCCCGTTGCCAAGGGTGCATACCACGGCCCCGCACCCATCCCCGAGGAGGGCAAGTGGGTCCAGGCTAAGGAGATTTCCGACATCTCCGGTCTTACGCACGGTGTGGGTTGGTGCGCACCTCAGCAGGGCGCCTGCAAGCTCACGCTGAACGTCAAGGACGGCATCATCGAGGAGGCCCTCGTTGAGACCATCGGCTGCTCGGGCATGACCCACTCTGCCGCCATGGCTTCCGAGATCCTTCCCGGTAAGACCATCCTCGAGGCCCTCAACACCGACCTCGTCTGCGACGCCATCAACGTTGCTATGCGCGAGATCTTCCTGCAGATCGTTTACGGCCGCAGCCAGACCGCGTTCTCCGAGGGCGGCCTGCCCGTGGGCGCCTCCCTCGACGACCTCGGCAAGGGCCTTCGCTCTCAGGTCGGCACCATGTTCGGCACCAAGGCCAAGGGAGCTCGTTACCTCGAGCTCGCTCAGGGCTACGTCACCCGCATGGCTCTCAACGACAAGAACGAGATCATCGCATTCGAGTTCCTGAACCTCGGCAAGTTCACCGACGCCGTCAAGGCCGGCAAGACCCCCGAGGAGGCCATCGCTGGCGCTATGGGCCACTATGGTCAGTGGGAGAACGCTGCCAAGTACATCGACCCGCGCACCGACGAGGAGACTCACTCCGTCGCCAGCGTGTTCCCGGTTCACGAGTAGAAAGGGAGGGAAATAACTATGACTGTTACGTTCGAAGGTTACGAGCGCCGCGCTGACAAGATCAACAAGTGCCTCGCCGACAACGGCATCGCCTCCCTCGAGGAAGCTCTGCAGATCTGCACCGACAAGGGCTTCAACCCGCGTGAGATCGTCAACAACACCCAGTCCATCGCCTTCCAGAACGCCGAGTGGGCCTACACCCTCGGTTGCGCTCTCGCTGTCAAGCGTGGCGCCAAGACCGCTTCTGAGGCTGCCGCCATCATCGGCGAGGGCATCCAGGCCTTCACCGTTCCCGGCTCCGTCGCCGAGGACCGCAAGGTCGGTCTGGGCCACGGCAACCTGGGCGCTATGCTGCTCTCCGACGACACCGAGTGCTTCGCCTTCCTGGCCGGCCACGAGTCCTTCGCTGCCGCTGAGGGTGCTATCGGCCTGGCTCTGAACGCCAACAAGGCTCGCAAGAAGCCGCTGCGCGTTATCCTGAACGGTCTGGGCAAGGACGCCGCCCAGATCATCGCCCGCATCAACGGCTTCACCTACGTGAAGACCCAGTTCGACTACTACACGGGCGAGCTCAAGGTCGTCGAGACCATCCCTTACTCCGATGGTCCCCGCGCTGCCGTTAACTGCTACGGCTCCGACGACGTCCGCGAGGGCGTTGCCATCATGTGGCACGAGAACGTCGACATCTCGATCACCGGTAACTCCACCAACCCCACCCGCTTCCAGCACCCCGTCGCCGGCACCTACAAGAAGGAGCGCCTCGAGGCTGGCAAGAAGTACTTCTCCGTCGCTTCTGGTGGCGGCACTGGCCGTACCCTGCACCCGGACAACATGGCTGCCGGCCCTGCCTCTTACGGCATGACCGACACCATGGGCCGCATGCACTCCGACGCCCAGTTCGCCGGTTCTTCCTCCGTGCCTGCGCACGTCGACATGATGGGTCTCATCGGCATGGGCAACAACCCCATGGTCGGTGCCACCGTCGCCTGCGCTGTCGCCGTCGAGGAGGCCCTCAAGGCCTAATCGCGCCCGCGCGATGCTCATATAGTTGAGCTTTAGAGCCGCTACCCACCCGGGTAGCGGCTCTTTTTGTTTGCGCTGTCGCAGGGTAGCTAATGCCGATATATCAGTTGGGGCGAAATACGAGATGTGATGAGACGGAGCGCCAGAGCGTCCATGACGCCCACCTGCCATATGTGCCCTTTACCGATTTGCCGAGTCTTTGCGGCCCCATTGCCGATCACCCGTGCGACAATGCGCCGGACGAGAAAGGAATCCGATGGAATCGACTGATGTACTGGTAATTGGATCTGGCATTGCGGGCCTTTGCGCCGCCATCGAAGCGGCACGCACGGGTGCAGCCGTCGCTGTGGCAAGCGCCGGCAAGACCATGAGCGGATCGAGCTTCTTCCCCGGAACCTGGGGTCTGGGGCTTATCGGACCCGTCAACGAAGACGACGAACAAGACCTCATCGACACCATCCAGACCGTTGGTGGCGGCGTCGCCGACCCCGAGCTTGTCCAGACGTTTGTCCACGGCATTCCCCAGGCAATTGAATGGCTCGAGCAAGACCTGGGCGTTGAGCTCCAGCGTCCGCAAAGCGCTGAGAGCGCTCAGCAAAAGCAGTTTATCCCCTGCTTTGACCACAAGACGCGCATGTGGCGCGGCCTCACCCGCAAGCCCCTTGAGGACGCTCTGACGACCCGAATCGAGTCACTCGGCATTCGCCTGCTCCCCCGCCATGAGCTTATCGACCTTGTTGAGAACACGAACGGCAGAATCACCGGAACCGTGCTCTACGACCTTACCGAAAATCGAATCGTGCCCTTTGCTGCCAAGGCCACGATCATCGCAGCCGGTGGCACAGGCGGCCTGTTCGAGCGCAGCCTTACGTCGGCTGATGTGCTCAGCTCCTCGCAGGCCATCGCACTGGCGCACGGCGCATCGCTTACTAATATAGAATTCATGCAGATGATGCCCGGCTTCATCGAGCCCAAGCGCAACCTGGTCTTCAACGAGAAAACCTGGCGCTACGTACATGTAGACCAGCCGGTCGATATTGCCGACGGCAAGCTAAACGATCTGCTTGAGCAGCGCTCTGGATATGGTCCTTTCACCTCGCGCTTGGCCTCCCGCGCCATCGACCTCGTCATAGATCAGGCAGGTGCAGAGGGCCTGGCGCTCCACTACGACTTCCCCCGCGAGGACATCCCCGAGTTTGTGCAGACCTTTGCCACCTGGCTGCAAGACGAGCACGGCGTCGCGCCGGCCGACGAGATGCGCGTGGCGATGTATGCCCACGCCGCCAACGGCGGTATCAAAATCGACAAGACCGCGTACGCAGGCGTTGAGGGCCTCTACGCCTGCGGTGAGGCAACAGGCGGCATGCACGGCGCCGACCGCATCGGCGGCTTGTCGAGTGCCAATGGCATCGTATTCGGGCGCATCGCGGGCGCATCGGCAGCTCGAGCAGCGCTGGACGCTCCCGAGGCGGCCGCTCCGATGGATATCGCCCTCCCTCAGTATGGCATTGCCACAACAGATGCCGAACGCCTGACACACAGCCTTAAGCACACGATGAGTACCTATTGCATGATCAACAGGACCGAAGCAGGTCTATCCAAGGCCCTGCAACAGCTTGAAAGCCTGAAAGACGAGGCAACGGCGCTGAGCAAGCCGCATGCCAATGACAGCGAGATCGCAGCCCTCGCCCGCCTGCAATCGCAGAATCAGCTGGCAACGGAGATGGTCAAAGCCATGCACAAGCGGACCGAAAGTCTCGGATCGCACTGCCGAGCGAATTAAACTGGACACCTATCTAAAGCAAAACACAACTAATCGATATCTATGGGCCCCGTGAACTCGAAGTGGCACGGGGCCCATTCGTGTCCGCACGGCAGCGTATCCTAATTCTGAATACAGAGCGGGCAAAGCCCGCATAGACAATAGGCCAGCGAGGAGGAGATATGGACAGTAGAGATATCGAGAAGTGGCGTGTCAAACTTGATAGCTATGCCAATGTGGAAGACGGCGTTGAGTATTGGCTCGCACGCGATTTAATGGAACCCATGGGGTACACTCGATGGGAGAACTTCGCCGAAGTTGTTAAGAGGGCAAAAGTCTCGTGCGAAACAAACAAAACTCCAGTTGATTCCCATTTTCGTGACACCACGAAAATGGTAACTGCCGGTGTCGCCGCTCGCGCGGTTAAAGACTACAAACTTACGCGCTATGCATGCTATTTAATCGCCCAGAACGGAGATTCAAACAAGCAAGAAATCGCGCTCGCACAGGCGTACTTCGCCGTGCAGACGCGCCGCCAAGAGCTCATAGAGCAGCGCTTCGCAGAGATTCAGCGCTTACAGGCGCGCCACTCGCTATCTGATTCAGAGAAACAGCTCTCGGGTATTGCGTTCAAACGCGGCGTGGACTCCAAAGGATTCGCGATCATCAAGTCGAAGGGCGACGAAGCGTTATTCGGCGGCAGAAGCACGGCGGAAATGAAGCAGCAGCTCGGCATACCCAAGAGCGCGGCATTGGCGGACAGGTTAGCCGATGTCCTCATCAAAGCAAAGGACCTTACGAACTCGATGACGGCCTTCAACGCCGAGGAACACGACCTGTACGGTCTGGACCAGATCAAGCAAGAGCACGTCGAGAACAACACAAGCGTGCGTGGCAGCCTCATCGACCGCGGAATTGTCCCCGAGAACCTGCCACCTGCCGAGGATACAAAAAAGCTCGAGCGTCGCGTGAAGGCAGACGAGAAGAAACTCAAGGAAGGTACTGACGGTTTTACCGATCCCCAGGGTAGACTCGATCTGTGAAAGCGGCCGTGCCCTTTCGGGTTCGACCCCATGAAAGGTCAACAAAAAAGACGGCCAACTTTCGTTGACCGTCTAAACATGCTTTGGTGGGCCGTCAGGGGGTCGAACCCTGGACCTTGGGATTAAGAGTCCCCTGCTCTACCAACTGAGCTAACGACCCAAAGCTAAAGTCCGTGGTGGCGGACTTTAGAGGAGATATCGTGTGGTGGGCCGTCAGGGGGTCGAACCCTGGACCTTGGGATTAAGAGTCCCCTGCTCTACCAACTGAGCTAACGACCCGATATCGACACGAAGCAAGAACTGGGGTGGGTAAAGGGACTCGAACCCTCGACCTACGGGACCACAACCCGTCGCTCTAGCCAACTGAGCTACACCCACCGTGTCCTGTGCGCTTCGCGCTCGACTATTATTGCAAGGAACGCCACGCGATGCAAGCCCCAATTTTCAAGAATTTTGAAAAGAGTTTTTCGAGCCCGTTTCGAGCAAATCCCACCGGTTCCATAGGAGTAAACTTGCTCCACCCAATGCTCGAAAGGATAGGCATGAAAGAACTCTCCAACCGCACGGCGGCGTTTACCGATTCGGTCATCCGCCGCATGACGCGCATCTCCAACAAGTATGGTGCCGTCAACCTGTCGCAGGGCTTCCCCGATTTCGATCCCCCGGCGCAGCTGCTCGATAGCCTCAGCACCATTGCCACCGACCCCAAGCCGCTTTACCACCAGTACTCCATCACCTGGGGCTCCCAGGCCATGCGCGAGGCGCTTGCCGCCAAGCAGGAGCACTTTATGGGCATGCCGATCAACCCCAACGAGAACATCGTGGTCACCTGCGGCTCCACCGAGGCCATGATGGCCGCCATGATGACGGTCACAAACCCCGGCGACAAAGTCGTCATTTTCTCTCCGTTCTACGAGAACTACGGCGCCGACACGATCCTTTCGGGTGCGGAGCCTATCTACGTGCCGCTCAACCCGCCCACCTTTGACTTTGACCGTGAGGTCCTGGAGGCGGCCTTCCGCGACAACGATCCCAAGGCGATCGTCCTATGCAACCCGTCCAACCCCTGTGGCAAGGTCTTTACGCGCGAGGAGCTCACTTTTATTGCCGACCTGTGCAAGAAGTACGACGCCTACTGCATCACCGACGAGGTGTACGAGCACATCGTCTACGCGCCCCACGAGCACGTGTACATGGCCACGCTGCCCGGCATGTTTGAGCGCACCATCAGCTGCAGCTCGCTGTCCAAGACCTACTCCATCACCGGCTGGCGCCTAGGCTACACCATCGCTCCCGCCGAAATCACCGAGCGCATCAAAAAGGTCCACGACTTCCTCACCGTAGGCGCCGCCGCTCCCCTGCAAGAGGCCGTCGTCACCGCCCTCAACTTCGACGACAGTTATTACCAGGAGGTCCTCGACCTCTACACCGCCAAGCGCGACCTATTCTGTCAGGGACTCGACAGCATCGGCCTCACGCACAACGTGCCGCAGGGCGCCTACTACGTGATGATGGACATCTCTGAGTTTTGCTATGACAGCGACCTCGACTTCTGCGAGGACCTGGCCTCAAAGGTGGGCGTGGGCGCCGTGCCCGGCTCGAGCTTCTTCCGCGAGCCCGTCAACCATCTGATTCGTTTCCACTTTGCCAAGCGAGACGAGACGCTTAACGCGGCGCTTGAGAACCTCAAGTCGCTACGTGATAAAATCAACCCGCGCGGGTAAGGACGGTCAGTAACTAAAGGCACAAAGAAACCTCGTGAACCCGTTGGGCCATGAGGTTTCTTTTTATAGCGACCTCATTTATTTTTTAGAGCGCTATACTTTAGTCACGGAGCAACTCGTCCAGAGAGGAATACTATGGCAGAGCAGCAGCTTATCGGAGCGCTCGAGGCCGGCGGCACCAAGATGGTCTGCGCCACGGGCTATGCAGACGGCACGGTCCTGGAACGCGAGCAGATTGCGACCACGACCCCGCAGGAGACCGTTGAGGCCGTCAACGCATGGTTTGCCGACAAGGACATCGCCGCGCTGGGCATCGGCGCCTTTGGCCCCACCGCAGTCAACCCTGCCTCGTCCCAATACGGCAAGATCCTGGAGACGCCCAAAACGGCATGGCGCTACTTTGACCTGCTGGGCACCATCCAAAACGAGCTCAATATTCCCTGCGGCTACGACACCGACGTCAACGTCGCCTGCCTGGGCGAGGTCACCTTTGGTTGCGCCCAGGGCCTCACTGACGTGGTGTATCTGACCATCGGTACCGGCGTGGGCGCCGGCGTGCTCTCGGGCGGTAAGCTCGTGCACGGCATGATGCATCCCGAGGCCGGCCACATCCTGGTCACGCGCGACCCGCGCGACACCATTGGCGAGCACAGCGGCTGCCCCTTCCACGACAACTGCCTCGAGGGCCTCATCGCCGGTCCCGGCGTCAAAAAGCGCTGGGGTGGCAAGAGCGCCGGAGAGATGGCCGATGACCCGGAGGCCATGGACCTGCTCGCCGGCTATCTGGCGCAGGCGCTCATGACCTACATCCTGTGCTACGCACCGCAAAAGATCGTCATCGGTGGCGGCGTGGCCGACCACACCCCCATCGTGCCGCTCGCGCGCAAGAAGTGCGCCGAGATGCTCAACGGCTACATCGTCACGCCCGAGATGGCCGACATTGATAGCTATATCGTCAACAACAGCCTCGAGGGCAAACAGGGCATTATGGGCTGCTTGGCCCTGGGCGCTCAGGCGCTTCAGTAGCAGACGCACCCACAGGGCGTGGCGCGCCCGGCAAATCCGACCTACGGAACGACGCCACCACGCCCCATATAAGCCCTCAAATAAAAAAGGCCGCCTAGGACCAAACAATACGTCCTAGGCGGCTTTTTTGGCGTACATCAGCGACCGTAAGAGATATCGGAGCACAACGCCCGTTGCCGCTCCACAGCAGTCGATCATCACATCGGTGATCATGCCGGCGCGTCCCGGCACAAAGAGCTGAATCGTCTCGTCGATCGAGGGAATCAGCAGCAGGAACACCGCCGTGGGCAGCAGCACGTCAAAGGTGCGCCGGCCCTCAAAATCAAAGGCGTGCGTTGCCAGGATGCCGAGCACCATATACTCGGAAAAATGCGCGCACTTGCGAACAACAAAGTTGGTCACCCATTCATATGGAAGTCCCACGCCGTGCAAGAAACAGCGAATAGCTTCCATGACCGTTAGGCTCAGCGAGCCCGACCCCGAGCCGGGAACCAGCGAATTGCCCCAGATCAAGAACGCCATCAGGCAGGTCACGACCGCCCATTTTCGATTGATCTTAACCATGCAGAAGTTATGCCTCCGCGCGGAGCGGCGCGAAGCTGGCGGTACCGCCCTCGATAACGCTCAGATAGGCACGGCCCGTACGCTTGGCAGTAGAGGACTGCAGGCGCTCGATCTCTTCTTCGAGGATCTGATTGACGCGCTCGTGACGACGATTTTCCATAATGCCGGCGGCAATAGCCTCGGCTCGCTCGATGCTCTCGCGCGAGATACGGGCGGTATCCTCGGGGAACACAGCGCTGTGACGGCCGACATAGGCGGGGACAGCAGGCTGAGGGGCAGCGACGGGAGCGGGGGCCGTAACAGGAGCAGGCTCGTCGATCTCATCCAGAATCGCGGTGGCGGCGGCCCACATGTCCTCGTGGCCCGAGTAGTCGGCCATGGGGACATCAACCTCGAGCGAGGCGTCCGGAAGGTCGCCGGTGTCGATGCGATCTTGGGCATCAATAGATGCGGTGATGGCTGCAGGCTCATCGAGGTCATCGAGATCGATGTCCGCAGCACCGGAGATGATAGGCATGCTGGCGAGGTTTGCGTTGTACGGCGCAGCCTCATCCGCCTGCTGCTGGGCAGGAGCGCCCCAAAGCGAGCTTTCTGCGGCACGGCGGGCGGCAACGGCCTCCTCATCCGCGGTCATGGCTTCATCAACGTACGAATTATCGGCAGAAGCGTTCACGTCCGCCGAGGTGGCGCTGCAGGCGTTATTGGCTGCCGCGTTGGCAACGAGTGCCACAAAAGCCGCCGTGCTGCCCGCAGGGGCGGCCTGGGAGCCAGACACGGCGCGTGCCGCGGCGGCGATGTCGTCGCCGTTGAAGGAGCCGGTCTGCCCGCCGTTGGTGAGCTCGTCGATGGCGACTTGATAGACGTCGCGCGAGCGCGCAGGGTCGCAGCTCACCGGCGAATCGTCGTCGAGCATACTGTCGATCATGGACCAAGCCTCGGCCTCGTCCATAGCATCTGCGGCTCGAGCGATGGTAGGGACACCATCATCGGCATGACGGCGCTGGAACGCGCCAGTCAGGCCGGAAAGGAATGCCGAGGTAGACTGCTCCGACTGAGCCTGAGAAGCAGAAGCCGCAGCGTAAGGAGTCGCATCCTGCTGCTGAACTGGAATCGAGGCGGTCTTGAACTCGCTTTGATGCTGATTGAGATTGGCGGCACCGCCCATGGCATCGGGCTGGAACAGACGCTCTTCACGCTGCGCACGATACTCGGAGATACCCAGCGAGGCGGCATAGATACCCACGCCCGCCACCGCGCCCACGGCGAAGGGAACTGCACCCGCCACGACCGTCTCGTTCACCGACGAAAACGGCAGCGTCGCGGCATACATAACCACGGGAGCGGCAAGACCGATCCCGCACGAAAGTCCGGCAAGGACCGCTCGTTGTGTTGCATCAGAAGAAGCCATGAGCTCTCCCCATCTTCCAGCACCCAAATCGCATCATTCAGTTGGCTGCGCGAGAGAAGATGAAGCGGGGCTATGCCCCAAAGCAACGGTATATGGTTCGTTTCATCTGCGTTTTCCGTCGCGAAGCTTAAAAGCTATTATGCGAAACCGCCCTGCCGATTGCAAGCGACGATGTCGGATTGAAACGGGAAACCTGCTGTTCGTCAGTCTTACAGTCAAAAATAAGCGCGGAGCGGCGCTATGGAAAAGGGCCGAGGCTCAAAGCCCCGACCCTTTATCGCATTGATGACTATCGCTGCGCGCGGATGACAACCTAGAACGTCTGCTCGTAGTCGCTGTGTTTTTTGGCCGAACGCACCAGGAACTCCTGGTTGGTGTTGGTGCCCTTAAGACCCTTGATAAACGATGCGGCTGCGCGCTCGGTGTTGTTCATGCCGGCAAGAATGCGACGCAGGCCAAAGACAAACGGACGCATCTGCTCGTCGACCAACAGGTCCTCGTTACGCGTACCGGAGGCAACGGGGTCGATAGCCGGGAAGATGCGGCGGTCGGCCAGGTCGCGGTCGAGCTTAAGCTCCATGTTGCCGGTGCCCTTGAACTCCTCAAAGATGACCTCGTCCATCTTGGAACCGGTGTCGATGAGGGCAGAGGCCAGGATGGTAAGCGAGCCACCGTTCTCGATATTGCGGGCTGCACCCAGGAAGCGCTTGGGCGGATATAGGGCCGCCGAATCGACGCCGCCCGAAAGGATGCGGCCCGAGGCGGGCGCCGCCAAGTTGTAGGCGCGGGCGAGGCGCGTGATGGAGTCGAGCACCACCACGACGTCGCCACCCAGCTCTACGATGCGCTTGGCGCGCTCGATGACGAGCTCTGCCACGCGGGTGTGGTTGTCGGCAGGCATATCGAAGGTCGACGCCACAACCTCGCCCTTGATGGAACGCTGCATATCGGTGACCTCTTCGGGGCGCTCGTCGACGAGCAGGCAGATGAGGTGCACCTCGGGGTTGTTAATCGAGATAGACTGGCAGATCTTCTTGAGGATCGTGGTCTTGCCGGCCTTGGGCGGGGACACGATCAGGCCGCGCTGGCCCTTGCCGATCGGTGACACGATGTCGATGGCGCGACCGGTAATGGAGTCCTTGCCGTGCTCCATGCGCAGCGGCTCGTTGGGATAGACCGGGGTGAGGTCGCCGAACTTGGGACGGTTGCGAATCTGCTCGGGGTCCAGACCGTTGACGGTCGTGATTTTGGCGAGGCCGGCGCGCTTGTCGCCGCCGCGCGAAGGACGCAGCGAGCCCTCGATGACATCGCCCGTGCGCAGGCGCGCGGAGCGGATGAGGTAGGCGGGCACGAAGGCGTCGTCGTTGGACTTCATGTAGCCATGGGCGTGGATGATGCCGGAGCTGTCCGGGCGAATCTGCAGAATGCCCTTGATGTCGCGGAAGCCCTCGGCCTTCGCAGCGGTGACGTAGATTTCCTCGACGAGCTCGGCCTTCTTCTTGCCGGTCGTCTCGATCTCGAACTCCTTAGCCTTCTCGCGCAGCTCAGCGACCTTCATGGCCGCGAGTTCCTCGCGCGAAAGCGTGGGCTCGGTGGGAGCGGCATTACGCTCCTTGTTGCGCTGTTTGCGATCGCGCTGGCGGTTGCGGCGGTCGTTGTTGCGGTCGTCCTTACGCTCGTTGCGCTCGTCGTTGCGCTTGTGCTGGCGACGGTTGGGACGAGTGCCGTCTTCGCCCTCAGCGGGGGCGGCACCAACGGTTGCGGCGGTGCCAATATTGGCCGCAGCGGCGTCATTGGCCTCGGCGCCGGAATCGACCTGCGCTTCGACATCAGCATGCTGCTCGGCGGCCTTGGCCTTAACGGACTTCTTGCGACCGCGCTTGGGCTTCTCGGATGCAGGCTGTTCGACGTCCTGGGGCTCGACGGCATCAGTCGATGCATCGGCGGTCGTCTCGGCGGAATCCTCGGACGCACCCTTCTTGGCAGCCTTAGCCTTGGACGTGCGCTTAGCAGCAGTGCGACGGCTGCGACCGGGACGGACGTCGGCAGGCTCGGCATCGGCAGAAACGGCCTCGGAAGTCGTAGCATCCTGGACGGGTTCATCGGCAGCAGTTGAGGACTTGGCGGTCGCCGCAGCATCCCGAGCGGCGGCGGCTGCGGCTGCGGCCTTCTCGGCCTCGACAAAGGCCTTGGGCTTGCGACCGCGACGGTGCGGGCGCAAAGCCGGATCGACAACGGGAACTTCGCTGGCCTCGACAGGCGCAGCGGGCTCAACAGGCGATGTGCCCTCCCCTGCCGCGGAACGGACCGAAGCCTCAGTGAGCTCGGGGGTTACCTGTTCAGCAACCTGCTCGGCCTTAGCAGCCGTGCGACGGCGTGTGCGCGGTACCGGCTTCTCGGTCGGCTGGTCGGCGACAGGAGTCTCGGTGGCGGCAGGCGTCTCGGGCACAGACGGAGCTGCAAGCTCGGTCAGAGCCGCGGCCTCGCGCTCGGCAGCACGACGGCGGGCGCGCACCACCTGAGCCTCGCTAATCTGCGCCAACGCACGTGCCTGCGCGACCTCATCGGAAATCGGCGCCGAGGAGTCAGCTGCAACGGTGAGCTTGGCGCGCGTCGTGCGCGTGGTACGGCGCTTTGGCTTGGTGACCTCCTCGCCGTCAGCGGCAGGCTTGGCCGTGCGGCGCATGCGCTTGGGCTTTGCCGGAGCAGCCTCCTCACCAGTTGCAGGCACGGCCTTCTCAGCCGCTACAGGCATAGGCGTCGAAGCAGCCTTAGGCGTCTCAGGAGCCGAGGCTTGCGCGGGCGCCGCGACCTGGTCCGACGCAACCGGTGCAGCGGGAGCGGCCTGCGTCGTCGTTATTTCGTTTTCTTGCTGTTGATCAGACACAGTGTTTGCTCAACTTTCTTTTCAAGCCCTGTGATCACATGCTCCCTGCATAAACCTTCAGGGCGGCTAAACAGTCTAGTTCCGTTCAAAACGACGGACATCATTGATCTGTATCGAGATGATTGCGTCAACTACGCAGCGTTAGTGTAACACAACCGCCGCCACCTGCAACTTAGTCATTGGGG
>JAHYYK010000047.1:3382-17111 GCA_019425005.1 Collinsella sp. | reverse complement strand
CGGGTGGAATCGCTTTCTTGCGCACGAAGGTGTGCGGACCCGTGGGCAGGGGAATAAGGTTGGTTATCCGACTTCATTGGAGGGCTCATGGACCTGCCGATCGTCCTGTCCCATAAGACTGCCTGGCTGTACCACAACGTGGCGCGCCCGTCCGAGCCGCTCTCGCGAGCAAGCAGCCTATACGATGAGGACTCGCTTGCTAACGAGGCGGAGCCGACCGCGAGCCTGCCCAAATTGGGACTCGATGCCAAGGGACTGAGGGCTTCAACGGCTGCCGGGATTGTTACCGACTATCTGGTTTCGTTCGGTATTCCACGAGAAGAGCTCGATCATATCGACACGCTCGTCAACTTCGATTTTGAGCGTTCGACGCCGGCTGGATTTAGGTGCCACGTGTTTGGGGCGCCGGTACCTCCAGGCCATCTTATCGAGGTGGCAGAGGGCCTTCTAGTGGTTGATGAGGCCATGTGCTTTGTCCAAGCGGGTTCGTGGATGAGTGAGCCCGAGCAGCTGGAATATGGCTACGAAATCTGCGCCCGATACCATTTGAATCATCTGTCGACAGGCGATTATATCGAGATGGGGCAGAGGTATACCGTTGCCGACTTGATTGCTTATTGCAATGAGAACCGACCTCGTCAGGGGGCTATACGCGCGGCCGCCGTGCTCAGGCGCGTGCACGATGGCGCGCGGTCGCCCATGGAGACGGCCACCGCAATCATGGTCGTAGCAAAGCGTTCCCAGGGAGGGCTGGGATACGCCAAGGTTGAGCTCAATCATCGGGTCGATGTTCCCAACGGGTTCAAGTATCTCGCAAAGGCCGAGTATTTCGAGATCGACGTATATGCGCCTGCGAGCGATACGGGGATTGAATACAACGGCTCGGACCATCTTGATAAACAGCGCAGCGCGTCGGATGCGGAGCGTATGACCGTGCTGAGCGCGCTGGGCTTTAGGATGATCGTCCTCACCGGGACTCAGTTTGCCCACCAGCTGCAATTGCACCGGGCGATGAACGCCATCGCACTCGCTATGGGCCTTAAGTGCGACCGAAGCGAAGCGTTCCAGAAACGTCAGAACGATCTGCGGGAATTCGTGATTCGACACTGGGACGGTGGCCTTTAGGGGCGTTCTGGCCCTTCTACGGGGTGCCATGGGCAGGCAGACCATCACAACATTCGACGTTTTTCGCCAAAAACGGGAAAAGCATCGAATGTTGTGATGGTCTGTGCTGAGGATGGGCTTGGAAAGTCCGTTTTGCTCGAAGCGGCCTGTCCTGTCGTACGGGTGTCGGCATGATTCTCCCGTAGGGTATTATGTTTTCCGAAGAATAAAACGCCGCGTGAGGGGAGGGCTGCGTGGACGGGCACGTGCAACATGACGGCTTTGGCCGCGATATCAACTACCTGCGCATTGCCGTTACCGACAAGTGCAATTTCCGCTGCATTTACTGCATGCCGGCCGATGGCGTGGCGCCCCGCGCGCACGACGAGCTGCTCAGCGCCGAGGAAATCGCCCGCTTTGTGCGCCTGGTGGCGGGGGAGGGCATTCGTCGCGTGCGCCTGACGGGTGGCGAGCCGCTGGTCAGCCGCCGTATCATCCCGCTCATTCGTGACATCCGCGCGATTCCGCAGATCGAGGACATCTCGCTTACCACCAACGGCGCCTTGCTGCCCAAGCTGGCGCCGCAGCTCAAAGACGCGGGGCTTAACCGCGTCAACATCTCGCTCGACACGCTCGACCCTACGCTCTTTGGAAAGATCACGCGCCTGGGTCGACTCGAGCAGACCATGGCTGGCATCGACGCGGCGCTGGCTTGGGGCTTTGAGCCCGTTAAGGTCAACTGCGTTGTCGTGCGCCGACTCAACCAAGATGTGGCGGCCCTCGCGCGGCTGACCGTCGACCGCCCCATCCACCTGCGCTTTATCGAATACATGCCCATCGGCGATGAGCACACGAGCTCGCATTGTGCCGTAGACCCTCACGCGCCCGCGCTCAATCCCGAGCTGTGGGACGCGAGCGATACCGTGCCGAGCGACGAGCTGCGGGCGCGCATCAATGCCGGGGCCGCCGCGACGGGACTGGGCGAGCTCGAGCCGCTCGACATCAACGACGCTCCTGCCGGCGCGGGCCCTGCGCGCTATTGGCACTTTCCGGGCGCGGCGGGAACGGTCGGCTTCATCAGCGCCATGTCCAACCATTTTTGCGCGAATTGCAACCGTCTGCGCCTGACGGCCGACGGTAACGTGCGTCCGTGCCTGTTCAGTGATGCCGAGTATTCGGTGCGCGATGCCCTGCGCCGTGGTGATGATATGCAGGTAGTTTCGATTTGGCGCGATGCCGTGGCCCACAAACCGCAGGAACACGCGATAATTGAGGGCACGCAACGATTTATGTCCCAAATCGGAGGATGATCATATGGCCAAGAGCAGGTACGCCGATGCCACCAAGGCCGCTCGCAGGGCCGCGATGTCTGCCCACAAAGTCACGGCTGCGGCGAATACAGGCAACGCCGCCGTGCCCGCGCAGCCGACTGCCAGCGCTGTCGCCGAGCCCGCCCGCGATGCCCGTCGCGACGAGCTGACGCACGTGGACGCCAAGGGCGAGGTGCGCATGGTCGACGTGTCCGACAAGGCCGAGACCCATCGCATTGCCATCGCCGAGGGCACCATTCTTATGCACTCCGAGACGCAGGCCATGGTGCTGCAGGACCGCGCCAAAAAGGGCGACGTGCTTGCCTGCGCGCGCGTGGCGGGCATTATGGCCATCAAGCGCACGAGCGACATCATCCCCATGTGTCATCCGCTGCTCATTACCAAGAGTAAATGCGACATTGCGCCCATCGCTGCGGCGGGGACGCCTGCCGAGGACGTGCCCGAGGGCTGGGTGCCGGCGCGCACGGACGGGCAGGTTGGCTTTCACGTGCTGGTCACGGCGGGCGTGACGGGCAAGACGGGTATTGAGATGGAGGCTCTGACTGGAGCGAGTGCCGCGTGCCTAACGATCTATGACATGTGCAAGGCGGTCGATCGCGGCATGGAGATCGTCGACGTGCGCCTGCTGCACAAGGAGGGCGGCCGCTCGGGCGTGTGGGATCGTGCAGGGCGTCAGGCCGCTGCTGTTGAAGCCGTGGCCGCTGACGGTGCCGCGCCCGCGAGCGCACCCGTCGCCGTCGCGCCCGCAGCTCCGACACCGGCCGTCCCCGCGATCGCGTTTATCGGCTACCAGAACTCGGGCAAGACCACGCTCGTCGAGAAGGTCATTGCCGAGCTCACCCGCCGCGGTCTGCGCGTGGGTTCGCTCAAGCATCACGGGCATCACGGCTTTGATATCGATGTACCCGCTAAGGACACCTGGCGCCATCACCAAGCCGGATCCAAGCATGTGGGCCTCATCTGCGCCACGCGTTGGGCGGAGTACGCCGACACGCGCGAGGAGGACGAGATGCCCGCGCGCGAGCTGCTGTCGCGCTACAACGATGTCGACGTGGTGATCATTGAGGGCTACAAGACCGAGGGCTTCGACAACATCGTGGTCGCGCGCTCCGGTGTCGACCGTCTGCGCGGCAAGAGCTCACTCGACCTGGTCGACGGTCACACGCTGGCCCTTGCCTGCAACGAGGCCCTGGCACGCCAGGCCTTCGACGCCGGCTTCGCGACCCGAGCCATCAACATCAACGACGCCCGAGCCATCTGCGATCTCATCCAAGATCACCTCGCCTAAAACCTGCCAAAAAGGGACAGGTTTATTTTGGCAGGTTTTATCTGGGCAAATGCCAGTTCCACCACGAGGGGCTGGACGCTTTTGCGATATTTTGGCTAACATGTATTGACCTAAAGTTACTTTAAGGTGCCATAATCGCTGACAAACGATTGCGATTATGGAGGCAACTATGTCCAAGCTGTACTTTATGCGTCACGGTCAAACGCTCTTCAACCTGCTTCGTCGCAAACAGGGCTGGTGCGATTCCCCGCTTACCGAGCTCGGCATCGAGCAGGCAAAGACCGTGGGCGACCTTGTGCGCGAGCGCGGCATCTCGTTCGATCACGCCTACTCCAGCACCTCCGAGCGCGCGTGCGACACGCTTGAGCTCGCGTTTCCCGGCATGCCCTATACCCGCGTCAAGGGTCTTAAGGAATGGAACTTCGGCCGCTTTGAGGGTGCCAGCGAGGACCTCAACCCCAAGCTGCCCTATGGTGATTTCTTTAAGCAATATGGCGGCGAGGACGAGGTCGAGCTTCGCGAGCGCCTGATGAAGACCATCACCGAGATCATGCAGCGCCCCGGTCACGAGAGCGTGCTCTGCGTGAGCCACGGTGCGGCGACGGCGCAGGTCATGCGCGCGGTGGGCGTGGAGCCGCTCGACCTCAAGAACCGCATCGGCAACTGTGCCATGCTCGAGCTCGATTTTGACGGCGAGAACTTTACCTACGTGGACCTCTTCAACCCCTACGGCACGCCAAGGGAGTAGCGGCGAAGGACACCGCCCTCGGCGTTTGCCCAGATAAAACCTGCCAAAATAAACCTGTCCCTTTTTGGCAGGTACCGTTCGCCGATGTTTTTCTACCGTTCACCGGTAAAGAACGGCTCGTACCCCACACAACGTCCAGGTTTCATCCTAGAATCACCCACGTGCTCACAAGTTTGTTACTCCTCGGGAGGCATCACTTGCGCATAATAGAAGACGAGGAATATCGCCCCGTCGTCTAGCGCCGATGTCCGAGGAGTTTTTTCATGCTCATTTTAAAGAAGATCAACAATAACGTTGCTCTTGCCGCCAGCGATGACGGCCGAGAGGTTGTTGTCTTTGGCAAGGGCATCGGTTTCCACGAGATGCCCTACGAGCTTGCCGATGAGTCCCTTATCCAGCGCAAATTCTATAACGTTCCCGAGAGCCTGCAGGATATGGTGGGCACCCTTCCCGACGACGTCCTGCTCGCCGCGAGCGACATTGCCTGCTTCGCGTCGCAGCAGCTTGGCTGCAAGCTATCCGGTGGCCTGCCCTTTATCCTGGCTGATCACCTGCAGTTTGCCGTCCAGCGCGACGACGACCAGCTCAGCGCTCCCAACCCGCTCGAGCACGAGGTAGCCTTCATCTACCCGCGCGAGCTCGAGATCGGCCAGGCCGCGCTCGCCATCGTGCAAAAGCACACCGGCGCCAAGCTGGGTCAGAACGAGGCCACGAGCATCGCGCTCCACATCGTTAACGCCGAGGTCGATGGCATGGGCCGCGCCAAGGACATGGACTTCATCATGAAGAGCACCCGCGTGCTCGACGAGGTGACCCATTCCGTGGAAAAGCAGCTTGGCTGCTCGCTCGACACGGCGTCGTACTGCTACATTCGCTTTCTTGCGCACCTGCGCTTTTTGGTTCGCCGCCTCTGCAAGGGCAAGTGCACGCAGACCGAGAACTCCTCACTGTTTATGCAGGCCGCCCGCGATTTTCCCGAGGCCTACCAGTGCGCATACGCCATCAACCGCGTGTTCGAGAAAGAGTTCAAGCAGAGCTGCTCGGACGAGGAACTCTTGTATCTGATGATGCATATCAACCGTCTGCGATCGGCTTCGCAGACCGAGTGAGTAAAGCCGCCAGCCCGGCGGCAATCGCAACAATCCTTTTTGGTTTCTAACTGCGGGCAAGGTACCGGCTCGCGGTAGGGGATATTTTTGTCGAAATTTGGAAAAGAGAGGACAGATCATGGCAGGTAAATACGACGATCTTGCTTCCCAGATCGTAGAGCTGGTTGGCGGTAAGTCCAACGTCAAGTGCGTGGCGCACTGCATTACCCGCGTTCGTTTTAAGCTCAAGGACGAGTCGAAGGCCAACGACGAGGCAATCTCTCAGCTGCCCAACGTCATCAAGGTCATGCGCGCCAACGGCCAGTACCAGGTTGTTGTGGGCAACATCGTCGAGGACGTCTACGATGCCGTCCTCAAGGCCGGCGGTTTTAGCGACGGCGGCGCCGTCGACGCCGATGACGACGAGGCCGCTCCCAAGAGCGCTACCGATGTGATCATCGACCTCATCTCGGGCATCTTCGCCCCCATGCTCGACACCTTCGCCGCCGCCGGTATCATGAAGGGCCTGCTGGCGCTCGCTACCTTCCTGGTCCCGAGCTTTGCCAACGACGGCGCCTATACGCTGCTCTACACCGTCGCCGACGGCATGTTCTACTTCCTGCCCGTGGTGCTTGGCTACACCGCCGCCAAGAAGTTCAAGATGAGCGAGTTCAACGGCATGGCCATTGCCTTTGCCCTGGTGTATCCCACCATGGTTGCCCTGACCTCGGGCGAGGTTGTCGGCTCCGTCGAGCTCGGCTTTGCCGGTACCTTCTCTTGGTACACCACGTTCCTGGGCCTGCCGCTCATCATGCCTGCCTCGGGTTACACCAGCTCCGTTATCCCCATCCTGCTCATGGTTTGGTTTGGCTCCACCCTCGAGCACTGGGTTAAGAAGTGGATGCCCGCTTCTATGAAGATGTTCTTCACCCCGCTGATCGTCGTCAGCGTCACCGTTACCCTTGGCTACCTGGTCATTGGCCCCATCGCCACGCTCATCACCAACCTGCTCGGTGAGTTCTTCGCACTGCTGTTTGGCCTGCCCATGATCGGCTCCCTCTTGGGCTGCACCCTCGTCGGTGCCTTCTGGATGTGCCTGGTCATCTTTGGCTTCCACTGGTCGCTCGTGCCCATCGCGCTGGTCAACCTGTCCACTCTGGGCCACGACTACATCCTGGGCTCCGTTATCGCCCACTCCTTCTCGCTGGGCGCCGTGCTCTTTGCCATGTATCTCAAGAACAAGGACGAGAAGTTCCGCGGCATCGCGCTGCCGGCCATGATCTCTGCCTTCTTCTTTGGCGTCACCGAGCCCGCTATCTACGGTGTCGCCCTGCCCGATAAGAAGGCCTTCATCAACGCCAGCATCGGTTCTGCTGTGGGTGGCCTCATCATCGGCATCTCCGGCGCCGTGGTGTACATGTCCGGCGGTCTGGGCGTCTTCAACTGGCTGTCCTTCATCGACCCCTCCGGTGTTAACGGCATCAACCACATGATCTGGGCTATTGTTGCCTCGCTCGTGGGTGCCGCCGTGGGCTTCGCGATCGAGTTCGTCACCTACAAGCCCGAGGCTGCCAAGTAGCCCAAACGACAAAGACTCGGTACCAGGCCGGCGGGGGAGCGCCCCGCCGGCTTTTTTCAAATGGACGAGGGGTCCCGCACAGGCGTCGATAGAGGCCTCGCCACGAAACTGGCCTATCTACTACCTTTTAACGGTAGGGGCCAACCATACGGCGGTTTACCAAAAATCGCCAAGCCGTCTACCTGCGGTTTTATTTTTGGCAATTGCGGTGTGGTCAGGGGTTTGCGGTAAAAAGTAGTAGATAGGCCGGTTTCGTGGCGGCGGTTCCTGCGCGGGCCTCGCTCCGGACGCAAATTTCCCTGCGGACGCCGCTTCGACGTCCGCGCAACCACCCCCAACACGTACGAAAGGAGCCAACATGGCTTTTCCCGATGGATTTCTGTGGGGCGGCGCCACTGCCGCCAATCAGTGCGAAGGTGGATACAACGAGGACGGCAAGGGCCTCGGTGTTCCCGACATCATGACCGGCGGTACGGTCTCCGAGCCGCGCCACATTACCGACGGCATTCTGCCCCAGTACCACTATCCCAGCCACGAGGCCGTGGATATGTACCATCACTACCTCGACGACATCAAGCTCTTTGGCGAGATGGGCTTTAAGTGCTACCGCATGTCCATCAACTGGAGCCGCATCTTCCCCAACGGCGACGAGGCCGAGCCCAACCAGGCCGGCATCGAGTTCTACCGCCGCGTGTTCCAGGCCTGTCAGGAGCAGGGCATCGAGCCCATGGTTACCCTCAGCCACTACGAGCTGCCCTATGGCCTGTCCAAAAACTACGGCGGCTGGAAGAATCCCAAGCTCATCGATTTCTACCTCAACTACGTCCGCACCGTCATGACCGAATACAAGGGCCTGGTGCGCTACTGGCTCACCTTTAACGAGATCAATTGCCTGCTCATGGGCGGCTTTGGCGGCGTGATGGGCGGCGGCATGGTGCCCAAGGCAACTGACACGCCCATGGCCTTTGGCAACTGCGACTGGGACGATCCACAGGCGCGCTTTGATGCCCTGCACCACCAGTTCCTGGCGAGCGCCAAGTGCGTCACCATGGGCCATCAGATCGATCCCCAGAACAAGATCGGCTGCATGATCGCCGGCAACGCCTGCTACCCGCACACGTGCAATCCGGCAGACGTTCTGGCCGCACAAAAGCAGCAGCGCGAGATGAACTTCTACTGCGGCGACGTGCAGGTGCGCGGTGCGTATCCCTCGTGGGCGCCCAGCGTGTGGCTCCGCGAAGGCGTGCACGTGGAGGTTTCGCCCGAGGACGCCGCCACGCTGGCCGTCGGCAAGGTCGACTTCTACAGCTTTAGCTACTACATGAGCGCCACCGCCACGGCCGATCCGGTGCTGCTGGAGCAAGGCAACATTTTTGGTGGCGCCGGCAACGAGTATCTCAAGAAGAGCGATTGGGGTTGGGCGATCGACCCCGAGGGCCTGCGCTACTACCTGGAGGAGGTCTACGACCGCTACCAGGTGCCGCTGATGATTGTCGAGAACGGCCTGGGCGCGGTGGACGAGGTCGAGGCGGACGGTTCGATTCACGACAGCTACCGCATCGATTACCTGCGCGAGCATATCAAGCAGATGGAGATTGCCATCGAGGACGGTGTGGACCTGATGGGCTACACCATGTGGGGCTGCATCGATTTGGTGAGCGCCTCGACCGGCGAGATGAAGAAGCGCTACGGCTTTATCTATGTGGACAAGGACAACGACGGCAACGGCACGCTCGCCCGCAGCCGCAAGGACAGCTTCTTCTGGTACAAGAAGGTCATCGAGTCCAACGGCGCCGACCTGGCCTAGCCAAGTCTCAACCAGCGTAAACGTCGCAACCACCACAAAGGGGTCAGGCACCTTTGTGGTGGTTTTTTCTTTGGTAGATGCGTGGGACATGCCTTACAATCTACCAAGTAGTTCATGACGGGCGAAAAACGGAGAAAAGGGGCTTGATGTGTCCTTAACGTTTCATGCGGATAGATTGATTTGACAGACGGTGGTGAATGCCCGCCGTCCGCATTCGTATGAAACAAGGAGTCTCCATGCTCGCATCTCTTTTCTCAAAGCCTCAATCATCGCTGTCCGTGCAGGCCAAGCGGCTGGTGGCGATGCGCTTTCTCATCTACACCGGGTTTCAGACCAGTTATTTTATCGGCGTCATCGGAACGCTCACCTATGCGGACGATGCCTCAGTCGTGGCGACATCGCTGGCCGTTCTGTTTATGAACGTTTTCGTGATCCTGGGATCCTTTGCGGGTGGCGCTGCGCTCGACGCATGGGGTCCGCGCCGCCATTTCTTGCTGAGCATCATCGGCGCTCTCGCAACTGGCACGGCAATCATCGCCTTTGGCAGCGCGACCGGCGTCGTCCTACTCGGCGCGGTGTTTCTGGGCTTTGTGATGGGATTCGCCCAGCCCATCGCCACATCCTATCCGGCTTACCTCACCGACGATCCTGTCGAGCTCAAAGACATCAACTCCGCCATCGCCATGTTTTCAAACGTGAGTATCATCGTTGGCCCCACGCTGGGCGGCTTTGTCGCTGCGGCTGCGTCGTCGCGCGCGGTGTTTGTGCTCATGATGCTCTTTACCGTGCTGGCGCTCGTCGCCGGTTGGGGCTTTAGGCCGCAGACCAGCCATGTCGCCGGGCATGCGGATGCCGATTCGGCAGAGGAAGGGGAGCGTGCGGGACAAAGCTCCAACCCCAGCGCATCCTCCCGCGCTACCTTCGCAGCCAGCATCAAGACAGTCTTTACCAACAGCGTTCTCGCCCTGCTGTTTTGCATCATCTTCCTCTCGAACTTTGGCTACGGTGCCTTCGATCCGCTCGAGTCGTTTTTCTATCGCGATGTTCTGCACGTTGGCGTTGAGTGGATGGGCTGGCTCTCGTCTGCCTGCGGTGTCGGCGCGGTGCTGGGTGCCGTGCTCGCGCTCCGCTTGCCGCCGCACCTGGTCAACCTTAAAACGCTGCTCGTGGCGCTTATGTCCGTGGGCCTGGGAAGCCTGCTCTATGTGGGGACGCCGTACGTGGGCGTGGCCCTTGTCGGCCAGATTGCACTGGGCATAGCTTGGGGCATCGTCAACCCGCTCCACAACACCATCGTGCAAACGACGGCACCGCTCGAGCAGCTCGGTCGCGTGAACTCGGTCATGGGCTTTGGCAATATGTTCGCCGGCGTGGCGCCGCTGGCGATTGCCCCGTGGCTGGCGGCGACATTTGGCGTGCAGCAGACGCTCGTTGGTGCGGGCATGGTCGTGACGGCGGTTCCCGCGGCACTGCTGCTGTTTGGACGCCGACATTTTGATCGTGCCGCAAGGCAGTAAAAACCATCACAACATTCGATGAAAATTGCGATTTTGCCGAAAAACATCGAATGTTGTGATGCTTTGCACCTCGGGCCAGGCCACCCTTCTGGTCCGGCCACCACAAAGGGGCCAGGCACCTTTGTGGTGGTTTTTGCTTTGACGGGCCGCGGCTGCGCCTTGGTATACCATGTACGCCGTTCACGACCACACCCCACACCGCCGCACAACCCAGAAAGGCCCCCATGGACACCACCTTCAGCCACATCAAAGCCGTGTTCTGCGATATCGACGGCACGCTGCTCACGAGCCAGCACACGGTGTCCCCGCGCACCGTGGCGGCGATCCGCGCCCTGCGCGAGCGCGGCGTGCTCTTTGGCCTGTGCACCGGGCGCGACGCCCATGCGACCGAGGCCATGTACGAGCTCTGGGGCATCGAAGGCCTGGTGGACGTGCTCGTGGGCTGCGGTGGCGCCGAGGTCATCGACCGCGCGCACGACATCAACGAGCTGAGCTATCCACTGCTGGGCGAGACTATCGCGCGCATCTGCAAGCACATGGCGGACCTTCCGGCAACGCCCGTCTGCCCCCGAGACGGCGTGTTCTACGTGCCCGAGAGCAACGCGTGCGTCGAGCACCTGTCGCGCGTCGACGGCGTGCCCTACCAGGTGGTCGATTTTGCCGAGTTTTTGCGCGAGCCGCAGCCCAAGGTGATGTTTACCATGGCGCCCGAGGTAATGCCGCGGGTGATTGAGCGGGCGTCGACGTTTGCCGATAACACTGTTAAGGCGGCGGCTCTGCAAACCACGCAGCGGCTCTACGAGTTCATGGATCCGCGCGTGTCCAAGACGCGCGGCCTTGTGCGCGTGGCGGAGCTCAACGACATGGAGCTCCAGGACATCTGCGTGTTTGGCGATGCCGATAACGACACCTGCATGGTGGCTGACGCCGGCGTGGGGGTGGCCATGGCAAATGGCAGCGACGCCACCTGCTCCGCCGCCGATTTTGTAACCGCCAGCAACGACAAAGACGGCATCGCGATCTTTATCGAGGAACATCTGCTGTAGCGCTGGGGGAGAACCACCGCAGAAGGGGGCAGGCTCTTTTTGCGGTGGCCTCAGGCGATTTGGGCGAATTGATACCTAAAATCTGTGCGAAAATTCAAATATTGTTGTCTGAACATCACGCTTCTAACTACCGATGGGTTAAAGATATTCTCATCAATTTGGTAGGATATTCATCCCGGTTAATGACCTACCGCTCACGGTCGATTTTCGACCGTTCACAGGATGTTTGCTCTTGAGCAAAATGTTGTGCAAATAAATCTAATGCCATTAAAAAATAATAGGCAACTAAATTACCAGCAGAAACAAATAATAGATAGCGAATAAACGAAGGTAAATCTGAGCAAATGTCAAGAGAATTGAGAACTCGCTACAAAAATGTCGGTTTTGTTGCTCAGATGTTTAAACAATCGTTATAATTGCATTACTAAACGAGCGCAATTACAGATTGCGCAGATACGTTTGATGGTGAAAGAGCAAGATCGCGGTCTCTTGGGGAGGAGACATCGATGAAAGCGAATTCAGACAAATCTGAGCAGAGTAAAAAAGTGACGCGCCGTGTACTGGCAGGCGTTTTGTGCGGAGCCTCCGTTTTGAGCCTGGTACTGTCGCTCGTCATGCCCCCGATCTCGCAGGCCATTGCCAACGATGCCCAGGCAGTTTCTGCCGAGGAAACTGTGATGGGGGGTTCCTCAGGTGAGTCTACTGGCGTAGACAACACTGCCAACGGGGATGCCGAAAACCAGAATAGCGATGATGCTGAGACCGGCGACGACGATACCCAGTCGGAGGAGCAGTCCAAGGACAAGTCCCAGGCAGAAGATAATGAAGCGATGGACGCTAACGCTGTCTTGTCAGCCGAGGAGGCTGTGGAGAGCGAAGAGGCAACTACAGATATTAATAATGCCGAAGATTTGCGAGCAAAGCTTCTAAGCGTTGGGGAAAATCAAGCAGCCAGTTTTAAGCTTACAGCTGATATTGACTATGCTGGCGAAATCACACTTAACAGCGGCATTAAAATAACGCTGAACTTAAACGGCTGTAAAATCACGCATTCGGGTGACAATTCAACCAAGCCGCTCTTCAACATCGCCAATAGCGCGACGCTTACCCTTAAAGATTCTAGCCAAGGGCAGGATCAAAAGTCGGTTCAGAATGGCGATAATAATGGGCGAGTCGCCTCGATGGAGTACGACACCAGCTCTGGCATTCCGACCAAGCTCACGTATTACGTGACCGAATCGACGCCGAACGGTACGGGGACAACCGAGACTCTCTATAGGCACGAGGTCAGCATCAACGGTGCCATCGTGGGTACCGCTGCCGGCTCCACGATGAGGCTCATCAACGTTTATGCGGGCGGTACGTTTAATCTCGACAGTGGCGTACTTACCCAAAAGGATAATTGCAACGTCGGCAACCTCATCTATGCCGAGAACGGCTCTGCCGTCAACATGAGCGGCGGCTACGTGTGTGGCGCTTCTAGCTCGGGTGCGGGCGCGGGCATTATGGTGTCCAACGAGAAAGGTGATGCCTCGACCCTTAATTTGACCGGTGGCGTAATTGCTGGCAACAGTGCTCCTAGTGGCGGCGGTGTGTATGCTAAAGACTCCACGGTCACCATGACTAATGGCGTAATCTCCGGCAACAGCACGCTTCCTTCTGGTGCTGGTTTCGGCGGCGGCATCATGGCTTCGGGCGGCAGCGTTACTGTTTCCGGCGGCTACATCACTAACAATAAATATGCCAAGTTCTGTGGCAAGGATGGTTATGGCGATCATGGCGGTGCTGGACTTGCCGCTAAAAACGGTACTCATGTCACCATTTCGGGCGGCCAGATTACGGGTAACTATTCTCAGGAAGCTGGCGGTGGCGTTTACATTACCGATGTCGATCGACACGGGGCGAGTTCTCGCGAGACAATGGCATGGCTCAACATTACGGGGGGAACTATTGCCGCAAACGTGAGCAACCGTTCCGAGGGTGCTGGCATTCGCGTGGGCCAGATGGTTGACGCGATGATAGAAGGTGCGTCAAAATCTACTCCAGTCTATATCACTAATAACTCCTGCATGTCTCGCTTTGACTGGGGCGGAGGCGGTATCTTTGTCCAGGGCGATTCGGATACCGCATCTAATGCGGGCAGGCTATTTGTCTATAACTCCTATATAAGCAGCAATGAGGCCGGTGGCTACGGTGGCGGCGTTGCGGTTTGCCCGACGGG
>JAHYYK010000047.1:0-3282 GCA_019425005.1 Collinsella sp. | reverse complement strand
ATCGCGGCGGTGATTGGCAAAATGCTTGGCGGCGGTGACGCCGAATACTCGGGAAGTAAAGAGCTTACGCAAGCCATTACTATCCCCGCTAACGGTGGCGTGCAGGTATATAACAGCATCGGCCTGAGCTCGGGTGTTACAGCTCAAGACGAAGCCGCGATCAATGCGCAAAAAGTTGCGACAACGTTCATCACGGGCAATTATTCCTGGAACCATGGCGGCGGCATCATGTCGAACGGCGACCTGTACTTGGGCGTGCCTGCGGATACGTATGTCTATCCGAGCCTTAAGCTGAAGGCAACCAAGGCGCTGAAAATGAAAAATAAGCAGACCGAGGAAAGCATAGCGCTCGCCAAAGACCAGTTCTCCTTCTCGGTCTACCGTAAGGATTCGGATGGCGCGACGGAGCCCTCTTGGAATGACAAGACATTCAACAGTGGCGGCTGCACCTTGGTCGGAACCGCCAAGAATGATGCGGACGGTAACATCACCTTTGACCTTGGCGAACAGTTCATTGATAAGACTGTTGAGGCTAACAAGATTACATACTACTTGGTCGAAAATGCTGGCAATGATCTCGACATCACGTACGACCCAGCCGTGTACAAGATTGTGGTGACGGTTCAGGACAACCAAACGCTACTCATGAAGGTGCCGAGCAGGGAAAATCCAAACTCGGACGTTCCTCTTTACGTTCACAACTACACGATCACAAGCGTGAGTCCGGGAGATTCAACTAACTCGCTGGAAAAGGACGACCAAGGCTATTATTCGATTAACGGCCCCGGCGGGGAAAAGACCTTCACCAACAAGTACACTCCGTACACCTCTACCGGCACCTGGACTCCTAAGGTGACCAAGGTCGTAAAGGGCGGCGAGATGAAGGAGTTTAAGCTCGAGTTTGCGGATAACGCGGACTTCAAAAATGCCAAGACGGTTGTGACCAACCTCAAGGGCGAGATTATCACCACTGCCGACGGCGGCAAGTCCCAGACCCTGAGCTTCGACAAGATCGAGTACAAACTCGATCAACTCAACAAACTTCCGACTGACTCCACTGGCCGCGGTGCAAGCAAGACCTTTACTTATTACGTTCGCGAGCAGCAGCCGACCACGCCGTTTACGAACTACAAGTACGACCAGTCGATTTATCAGATTACGGTCAATGCAGTTGATAACACTGACCACAAGATCAACGTCACTGCGACCTACAAGCAGATTCAGGATCGTGACGGCAATGAAGTGACCACCGACACGGACCACAACCTCACCGACTCCACCCCCACCTTCACCAACACCTACTCCACCTCTTTGCCCCTTTCTGGTATGTCGGGCGTCACTCTGACGTACCTTGCCGGCGCGGCGGTGCTTTGCGCTGCTGCGGCCTGGATGCACATTCGTCGCAAGGCGAATGCGAAGGGAGGCGAGCGTCGTGAATAAGAAAGTTTGCTCCTTCCCGATCTTGTTTGCGCTGCTTGCCCTCCTGATCGGCACCTGCGCGGTTGTGTTCCCCGCTTCCGCGCAGGCCGCGCCGACCTCGACCGGTTCCATCACGGTGAGCGGCACCGTGGCGAGCAGCTACGACGCCTACCAGATCTTTAGCGCCAACGTCGTCGACGGCGACAGTGACGACAAGATTGCTACCGACCTCGCTTGGGCAAGCGACGCCGCGCGCGATGCCGTGTTGCCTGTGTTGCACAGCGCCGGTATGCCCAATTCCCAGACCACCGCGCAGGAAGCTGCCGAGTGGCTCGACACCGATTCCCACCTTACGAGCGCGCTGAGCGCACAGCTCGCTCGTTCCCTCCAGAGCTCTGGCGCCGAGCCCGTGGCCCTTAACGCGGGCACGGCGGCCGAGCTGCCCTGCGGCTACTGGCTCATCGTCGCCGACGACGGCGCCATCGCCCAGGGCGAGGCCGGCACCGCCCCGGTCATGGCCCTGGTCGGCGGCAGCGCCGTCACCGTCAAGCCCAAGGCGGCGACCCCCAAGGTCCAAAAGCATGTGCTGGAGGACAGCACCGCCGCCTGGCAGAAGGCCGCCGACGCCACGGTCGCCGACGACCTGTACTGGCGCCTCTCGGCCACGGCCCCGGCGGGGCTCACGGCCTACGACACCTACGCGGTGCAGTTCGTCGACACCATGAGCGCGGGGCTCGATCCCTCAAAGGTGGCCGCGAGCATGCGCGTGTACGTGGCGGCGGGCGCGGACGGCGGCTTTGACGCCGTCCAGACCGGCAAGGACGGGCGCGCCGGCACCGAGCCCGCGAAGGGTTGGACCGACATCACGGCCCAGTGCGCCACCAAGGTAGCGGCCGACGGCAAGACCTTCACCGTGCGCACCGGCGACCTGATCGCCGCGCTCGGCGGGGCCGACGCCTTTACCGCGGGCGCCCGCGTGGTCGCCGTGTACAATGCGCCGCTCAACAGCGCATGCAACCATGGCATCGCGAGGGGCAACCCCAACGAGGTCTACCTGCGCTACCCGCGCTCTCCCTTTGCCGACCAGTCCGGCGATGCCGGCTTCACCCGCACGCCGAGCGACGATGCGTGCGCCTACACCTGGGATCTCGCGCTCACCAAGCGCGGCAGCGACGGCGACAAGCCGCTTGCTGGGGCGGTCCTGAGCATCGCCGACGACCGCGGTCGCACGCTGGCGGCCGACGGCACGTGGGATGCAGAGGGCAAGGCCACCGTCACCACGGGCGAGGACGGCCGCGTGACCGTCTCGGGCGTGGACTCGGGCAAGCTGGAGGTCCGCGAGCTCAAGGCGCCCAAGGGCTACACCGCCTTCGAGGGCACGCGCTCCGTGACGGTCCAGGCCGAGGGCCTGGACGTCGACCAGGTGGCCGCCGCCAAGCCCAAGCTCACCATCACGGCCGAGTCGCCCGTGCGCGCCGACAGCGCGGACGGGTCGACGGGCAGCCTGGAGGCGTCGCTCATCAACACGCCCACCGGCACACCCCATAGCATTACCACCGGAGGCTTTATGCCCTCGACTGGCGATATGGCAATGTACGCCGCGGCCGCCGCAGCGGTCGCCGGAGCCGCGCTCGTCGTGGTCGCGCTCCTGGTCAAGCGGGGAGGTGGCAGCCATAAAGAGTAGCTGGCAGCCCCACAGAGAGCGGGGCGAGACGTAGCGAAGTAGATGCTAAGACACAGACAGATGATGACCGATCGAATGAGAATCAAACGGAAAACGGAGGAAAAGAAGATGAGCATGAGCAAGAACATCGCACGCCTGGCAGTAACCGCCGGCCTCACAGCAGCGCTGAGCTTCGGCGG